>CAYRIY010000018.1:0-11447 GCA_964424335.1 uncultured Clostridia bacterium | reverse complement strand
GGTAATCCCGACCATCCGCAATGAGCGGGAGGGAAACCCGTAAATCCGAGCCGCACATAGCCCCATCGACCGCCTTGTGTCCTTCACGACGATCTGAGGTGAAGGGACATCCAGCCTCCGCTCCACCAAGAGCGCGGCCGCTCCTCGAGTGACGGCGTCGCGAGCAAAGTCATGGCCGTCGGTCACATACCCCTTGACCGCCACGAAGAGATCGCCGGGAGAACACGTGCGGGAATCGTAACAAATCCCTTTGATGACAGTCGAGGGGTCACCGACCAACTCTGCGCCAGGCAGTTCGTTCGCGACCGTTCTCAATGAGAGTGGCAAGGGCACATCGGCTCCTGTAACGAGATTCCCAAAAACAATACAAATGCGTCCGACCGTATAGTCTACCCCACACGACCAGTTTCTTGAAGGTCCCAGATCGCTCAGTTCGGGGGTTCAAACCGGACGCGCACGACGTCTCCCCAATGGAGGCCGCTCCCCTTGGGCGGGTCTTGCGATACCGCATAGCCCGTGCCTTCGATCTCAATGGTAAGGCCGGCCTGGGAAAGGACGGTAGCCGCGTCCCTCATGCTTCTGCCGATCACGTCCGGCACGCTCACGTGTTCGTCGTGGTCGGAGTGAGAGGTCTCGTAAAACGTGAGGATCACCTGGGCGCCAGGATCCACTCGGGCGCCCGCCGGAGGCGTCTGGTCGACGACCCAGCCGCGCACTCCTTCTGAGACCACCTTGAGGCCGTGCGCCAAAAGCACCTCTTCGGCATCTGCCCGCTCGAGATTCATCACGTTGGGCACCTTTACCCGGGGATCAGGGTCGACCTCTTCGCGTGCCCGCGGCACGCCCATATGCTCGAGCGCCTGTTCAAAGATTCGACCCAAGACGGGCGCTGCCCACACGCCGCCGTAGGACGGCTCACGGCCAACCCGGTATAGCATGACGATTCCCACGATCCGCGGGTCATCGGCCGGAGCAAACGCGAGAAACGAAGCCATGTTTGCTTTGTGACCTTGGAGGTACCCGCCGGTCGGGCTCGGGATTTGCGCGGTACCCGTCTTTCCCGCGACTCGGTAACCGGCCACATCCGCCTGCCGCCCTGATCCGTTTTCGACCACCGAGCGAAGGATCTCCCGCATTTCGAGCGCAGTCTCCCGGGTAATCGGGCGGCGGATGATCTCGGGCTCAGTCCTGCGCACGACGTTTCCATCGCCGTCAAGGATTTCTTTTACGAGGTAAGGACGCATCAGCGCCCCGCCATTGGCGATCGCCGCAGCGGCCGTCACCATCTGAATTGCTGTCGTGCTGACTCCCTGCCCAAATCCGACGTTGGCCCACGTCAGTACCGATCCTTTTGGCCCCGGCACGAGCCCGAGGGCCTCTCCCGGAAAATCGAGCCCTGTCTTCTGACCGAAGCCGAACGCAGTGACATACTTGTGAAAGGCCTCGCCGCCCATCCGGTCGGCCAGCATCGCAAACACAGGGTTGCAGGAGTTCTCGACGGCCTCGACAAACGTCTGATGCCCGTGTCCGCCTGCGCGCCAACAGCTCACTCGGCCCCCGCCGATCTGCAGCGTCACCGGGTCCACAAACTCTGACTCGGGCGTCGCGGCGCCAGTCTCGAGGGCGGCCGCCGCGGTGAAGATTTTAAAGGTAGATCCCGGTTCGTAAAATCCGGTGAGCGCCTTGTTGCGCCAAAGGTCCGAACTGTAGTCGGCGTAATGGTTTGGGTTGAAACTGGGATAGTTGGCCATCGCGAGCACTTCGCCCGTCCGAGGATCGAGCGCCACAAATACGCCCCAATCGGCATCGGCTTCGAGGACGCCGCGTTCCAGCTCGCGTTCTGCTATGTATTGAATCACTTTGTCGATCGTAAGGACGAGGTCGAAACCATCCGTAGGCTCGACCCGGCGCTCGATGCCTCCCGGAATCGTCCTACCTCCGGCGTCCCGCTCCCTAACGATCATGCCGTCTTGACCCTTCAAGACGCTCTCGTAGTGGCGCTCGAGACCCTCCAAACCTTGGTTGTCGATTCCTGCAAAGCCGAGGAGCGCCGCTGCAAGCTCGTCGTTTGGATAGTACCTCAGCGGCCGCTCTTGAATGCCGATTCCCGGCAAGTCAAGCGCCCGCACCGCGTTAGCTTCCTCCGGCGTGAGTCGGAGCTTCAACCAAACGATCGCCTGCCTGCGAGTGAAACGCTCCTCGAGCCACGCCACATCTCGGTCGAGGTATGGCGCGAGCACGCGTGCCGTCCTCGCGGGATCCTCGATCTCGACGGGGGTCGCGTAGACGGCCTCAAAACTCATGCTAGCAGCCAGTACATTCTTGTTTCGGTCATAGATCACGCCGCGCTCTGCCAGGAGCGGAACGGGCCGCAGCCTCTGTTGGAGCGCGAGCGACGTCAAATGGTTCGCCTGTACGATTTGGAGGTAAGCGAGTCGAAGACCCAACAACAAAAGGAAGACCGACGCGATGAGAAAGAGCGCTGCAATACGGCGCCGAACGAGCATCGACGAAAATCGTTTCAAGGAGCGTCTTGGCCTCCTTTTACATTCTGATTAGGCGGCGCCCACCCATGCCGTCACGCTACATTCATTCGCTCGCGGCTTGGCCGGGCCGACGCTGATCCGCATATCGGCATGGTGTTTGAAAGCAAGCCGCGGTACTCCTACGATTACGTGGCGACTGCGGCAGAAATGTCACTGGCGGTCTACGGAGAGTGAAATGTTATGGCAACGCGGCCCTAATGCCGGAGCTTACTTTGTCGTACCACGAAAAGACCGCGTCCAACCAGCCGCTCGAGGCCATGTCGGGTTGAGAGGCCCCTTCCGGTTCGTTCCTCACGACAAGCCACTCAGTGGTTTGTGGTCGGACGAGGCCAAGACGGGTGCGCGCCTCTCCGTCGATGCGCGAAAGTGACTTCGCCTCATCCATCTCCACCAAGAGCTGCGTCTGGATGCGCTCGAGTTGCTCGAGTCTCGACCTCGCGTTGTGGAGCTCATAGGTAAGCGTGGCGAGCCGCGCGCGCTGCTCTACTTGCATCAAAGCCGCCGCGAGCACGATGACCGCAAAGGCGGTGATGTAGACTGCAGGATCGACCCGCCGCTTCTTTCGAGGACTTGGCTGGCTTGGGTTGGGGGTTGAAACGTCGACATAGGCCGGCGTTTTGGCGTGGGCTGTTGATAGACTCACTTAAAACTCCCTTTCGACAAAAACTCGCTCCGCGGCCCTCAGTTTCGCACTGCGGGATCTGGGGTTTGCTTTCAGTTCCTCGTCACCCGCCGCCACCGGCTTGCGCGTCAGCACACGCAAGCGGGGCTTTTTTTCGCACGCACACACCGGCAAGTCGGGCGGACACGTGCACCCTTTCGATTCGTCGCGCATGAACGTTTTTACGATCCGATCCTCAAGTGAGTGAAAGCTGATCACGGCGAGACGGCCCCCCGGCCTCAGGCGATCGACCGCCGCAGCCAACCCCGTCTCGAGCGATTCCAACTCGCGATTTACGGCGATTCGTAGCGCTTGAAAACTCCTCCGAGCGGGGTGAGGACCTCCCTGCCGGGCGCCGGCGGGGATTGCCGCCTTGATCACTGAGACGAAGTCCTCGACGTCGACGATCGGCCTGACTTTGCGCCGCTCGACGACGAAACGGGCTATCCTCGCAGCCCATCGCTCCTCGCCGTACTCCCGTAAAATCCGTTCGATTTCACCTTCATCCAACTCCGCCAGGAGCTGGGCGGCCGTCTTCTCGGCGTCCGGTCCCATGCGCATGTCCAGCTTGTTGCCCCAGTAGCTAAATCCCCGCTCCTCGGTGTCGAGTTGGTGCGAGGAGACGCCCAAGTCGAGGAGCACACCGTCTACTGAGTCAATCCCGAGACGGTCGAGCACGCTCTGCAGCGCCGAGAAATTGCTGCGTACGAGCGTCACCCGATCTTTAAACCGTTCAAGGCGTGCGGAGGCGGCCTCGAGCGCTTCGGGATCGCGGTCGATCCCAATCAGCCTTGCGTCGCCCTGTACCTGGTCGAGCAGTAGTTCGGCGTGCCCTCCGCCCCCAACCGTCCCATCGACATACACGCCATCGCGCCGGGGATTTAAGAAGTGCAACACTTCCTTGCTCAAGACCGGGACGTGTTCAAATGATGCGGCCAACCGAACAACCACCTAAATCCCCAAATCGACAATTTTTTCTGCAATAGCCTCAAAGGACGACTCCGCCTCGTCCACATATGCCGCCCAAACTTCCTTCGACCACAGCTCGACTCTTGTCGAGACTCCGATCACGACCACATCTTTATCGAGACTTGCGTACTCCCTCAGGTTGGCAGGGATCATCACTCGGCCTTGCTTGTCCAGTTCGAGATCGGTCGCTCCCGAGAAGAAAAACCGAACGAACGCCCGGGCATCGCTCTGGGTCAGCGGCAGCTGTTTCAATTTTTCCTCCATGGTCCGCCACTCGGACTCGGGGTAGACGAAAAGGCACTTGTCCAATCCGCGAGTTATCACACAGCGTCCGCCAAGGGGCTCTCGAAACTTGGAGGGTACGATCAGGCGCCCCTTATCGTCGAGGCTATGTTGATACTCGCCCATGAACAAGCCGCTCTAGCCTCCAACCAATTTCAAGGGCCCCACAATCCCCCACTATCCACCACAGTAACCCCCATTTTCTCCCCGCTGATTTCAAATCCTCCTGCGGAGACAAAATTACGGAAAATACGTTGAAGACACGCGTTACGGCGACGATAAGGGCCTGATGGAAGGCAGAATGAATCCGATTCGGGTTGCTTGCTCGGGGTCGAACAAGGAGGTAAACGTGGGGCGACTAGTTGGCCGAGATGCGTGGAAAAATGCCGATGAAAGGCCGGTCAAAGGCCAATTTCAAGCGATTTCGGGGATCGATTTCCGCTGGGAGTGGGAGAAAGTGGGGGGATCGAGGCGCAAGTTCGCGCGCATGTCAGGGCCACCAAAGCAATCGACCGCAGTTCGGACAACGTGCCGTCTCCCCCACCCGGGCGCCCGTGGGCAGTTCCACATGGCACCCATCGCACCTGCGGTTGATCACTTTGGCAACGGGCCTGCCATTGGTGGAAGCGATGAGTGAGTCGTACACCTTTAAGTTGCGTGGGTCGACGCCCGACACGATGGAGCGCCGCCGATCTTCGAGGCGGGCGATTTCAGCGGTCCACTCGGCCTTGGCGCGATCGTAGGCGGCCCTGGCGGCCCCGTGCTCCCTCTTGATCTTTGGAACGATACTCTCAACTTTGTCGACTTGCGCTTTAGTTTGCTCCAGCCGCTCCATTGCCGCGAGGACCGCGTCTTCCAGAGTCTCTTTCTTGCGCCTCTCGATGTTGAGGCGCTCCTCGAGCGCGGCCAGCTCCTTAGGGCTCGTCACTTCGCCGCCGTAGATCCTGCCGCGCAGTCGCTCGACGCTCTCGTCTGCGGCGGCGAGATCGAGTTCGCATCGTTTGAGGGCCTGCTCCGATTTTACAAGCGCCGATGCTGCGGCTTTGCGAGCCCAAATCGCCTTCTCATACCGCTCGGCGCAAAGCGCTACGCGGCGTCCCTCATCCGACGACTCGAGCAATGCGCGGAAACGCCCGAGCGCGCCATCGACCTCTTGAAGATCAAAAAGCTTTTCCATTTCTGACAATGGCGATTGAGACATGGCCGACTGGACTCCTCCCGGATCGACACAGATTTAGGTCCGAGTCGCCCGCAATAGATCCTTATAGGTCTCTACGTCCATCCCGATCTTTACCCGCCTGGGGGAAAGGCCGGAGCCGTTCTTTCGGGCGCACTCAACGCAGCGCCTGGTCTCCGGCAAGGCGTTCAACCGCTCCCTTGGGATCGGTCGATCGCAGATTTCGCAAATACGCTCTCTCAACGAGCATCTCCTCCATTCCATCCATCGCTTGCAAATGCTCAAACCCACCAGTCCGAACCAGATTATTCCGACAGGCGTTGCCTGACCCACTTCGCTTTTGGCGAAAAGGCGGCACGTGGGCCGAAAGCCGGCCCCGGCCAACTCATGACCAACAAGGCAGCTTGGAACCGCCGAGCTTTAGCGAATAAACGCATCGCGCTCGCGGGCGACGTCGACGTGAAGTTCGACGCCCTCTTGGTCCGCGCGCCCGGTCAAGTACGTCGCTAAATCGACCGGAACGTGCCGCTCGGTGCCAAAGTGGCCTGCATCTACGACCAACAGCCCCAATGATCGAGCGAGATCGGCATCGTGATAATCGACATCGCCGGTGATCAGCGCGTCTGCGCCAAGCAAAGCAGCCCTATTCACGAACGATCCGCCCGATCCGCCGAGGACCGCTACCGTCTCCACAGACTCGGGCAACGCGCCGGCGACTCTCAATTCGGACAGCTCTAACGATTTCTGGACGTGTTCTAAAAACTCCTTTGCCCCCATCGGTCGCGGGAGCTTCCCAATCCTGCCAATTCCCGACCGCACATCGAGCGCTTCCTCGAGGGGATAAATGTCGATCGGAACCTCTTCATATGGGTGAGCGCGCACAAGGCGCGCCACCGCTTCGCTTCGCACTCGCCTTGGCAAGACCACTTCGAGTCGCACCTCTTCAACCCGGCTTAGCGAGCCCCTCTTGCCCGTGAATGGCTCGGCGCGCGCACTCGGGACAAATGTTCCAATGCCGCTCACGCCGAAGGTGCAATGGGTGTATTCCCCGATCTCGCCCGCGCCCGCCGAGGCAAGCGCATTCCGGACCGCGTCCACGTGCGCCGCAGGCACAAAGGTCACCAGTTTATCCACCTTGGCCGCGGCCGAGGGGCTGAGCACCGCGGTATCACTTAGAGAGAGCCGTCTTGCGAGTCCCTCATTTACTCCCAAGGGCGCTGCGTCGAGATTGGTGTGGGCTGCGATGCAAGTCAACCTTGCGCCGATCAATCGATGCAGGATCTCCCCTTGCGGGCTCGAAGCGTCGATGCGGGAAAGAGGACGAAATATGAGCGGATGGTGTGCGACGATGAGGTCATACCCACCCGAGATCGCCTGATCGACGACGTCCGAAGTCACAGTGAGCGCTGTTAGCGCCTTCTTCGTCTCCTTGGCGAATGTTCCGCACTGCAACCCGACATTGTCCCACTCCTCCGCGAGGAAACTCGGAGCGAGTTCCTCGATCCAATCCCAAATCTGCCCAGCGGTCGCCGCCATACTTCATCCCCAATCTTTTTGAAATTCTCGATTTCAAAATCGCGTCCGACGTGTCACGAAAGACATAGGATATCGCGCATTCCCCCTTCCTCGAAGCCCGCGTCTCATCCTTCAAATGGGGAAAAACACCACGTCAAGATAGAGGAATCTACGGTGGGAACGTGAATATGAAATCTTTGTGAGTCTTTTAGGCCTCCATCTAGAATAACAAGGTCGGGAGAGGTAACATGGATCGCTGCCGCAACAGTATCAAACGCATCATACACGGCCTCTCGGTCCTCACCCCGGTGCTACTGTCAGGGCATGCAGCCGCAGCATTGCCCCAATCGACACTCGCACCGGCTGGACCGGTGGCTCGCATGCAACTCGATCTGTTCAATATCACGTTGTACATCGCGTTGTTTATCTTCGTCATCGTTGGATCAGCGCTCGCCTACGCCGTTATCCGCTTTCGCGGAAAACCGGGCGACGCAATCCCTCCTCAGACGCACGGAAACGCTCGCCTAGAGATCCTCTGGACTGCAGTCCCTGTGATTCTCCTGCTCTTCATGGCCGTCCCCACCGTGCGGATGACGTTCGAACTCGCAGCCGCGCCCGCAGGCGACAACGTCAAAGTGCGCGTCGTCGGCTATCAATGGTGGTGGGCTGTCGAGTACCCCGAGCATGGCTTCGCCACTGCGAATGAGATGCGGATCCCTGTCGGTGTTCCCGTCGAGATTACCCTGGAGTCGGCCGATGTAATCCACAGCTTCTGGGTGCCAAGGCTCGCCGGCAAAGTCGACGTCATCCCCAACCGCGCCAATACCATGTGGTTTCAGGCTGACGAGCCCGGTGTCTACTACGGTCAATGCGCCGAGTACTGCGGCACCTCACACGCAAACATGAGGTTCCGCGTCATCGCCCTCGAGCCTGAGGAGTACGACGCTTGGATCGCATCCCGGGAATCGGAGCAAATCGCAGTTCAAGCCGTCGCCAGCAGTGATCTGGCTGCGCGAGGCCACGAACTGTTCATGAACGGCGCCTGTGCCGCTTGCCACACCATCGATGGCACCACGGCAACGGGCACGGTCGGACCTGACCTTACGGACTTCGGCAGCCGGATATCCTTGGCCGCGGGGATGTTCGACAACACCCCCGAAAACTTGGCCGCGTGGATCAAGGATCCGCGCGCAGTCAAGCCGGGCGCACTCATGCCCAGCATCCCGATGAGTGATGCGGACGTCGATGCACTTGTCGCCTTCCTACAGGCGCTTAAGTAATTCCGAGAAGAGGGGTCCATCATGGCGACATACCAAGAGGTTTACCACCAGGAACGCACTGGGATATTACCGAGGCCTCGTGCACGCAAGGGCCTTTTGAGCTGGCTCACCACGGTTGACCACAAACGAATAGGGATCATGTACGGCGTGTCCGCGATCTTCTTCTTTCTGGTCGGGGGCATCGAGGCATTGATCATTCGCGCGCAACTGGCCGGACCAAACCTGTCCGTCGTTGACGCCGACACGTTCAATGCGCTCTTTACGATGCACGGCACCACGATGATCTTCCTTGCGGTCATGCCGTTATCGGCGGCGTTCTTCAATTACCTCATCCCGTTGATGATCGGAGCGCGCGACGTCGCCTTCCCGCGCCTCAACGCCTTTAGTTACTGGATTTACCTGTTCGGGGCGATCTTCATCAACGTGAGCTGGTTTGTGGGCGCCCCGCCTGACGGCGGATGGTTTGGATACGCGAACCTGTCGTCGACCACGTACAGCCCAGGGTTCAACATGGACTACTGGATGATGGGACTGCAAGTCCTCGGCGTTGCATCGCTTGCCGCAGGGTTCAACTTCATCGTCACCATCTTCAACATGCGAGCGCCCGGCATGTCGTTGATGCGCATGCCCGTCTTCGTCTGGACCACGCTCGTCACGCAGTTCCTGATCATTTTGTCGTTCCCCGCGATCACCGTCGGGCTCATTCTCCTGATGTTCGACCGGATGTTCGGGACCAACTTCTACGAGGTTGCCGCGGGCGGAGACGTCGTACTATGGCAGCACCTCTTCTGGGTCTTCGGACACCCTGAGGTGTACATCCTGATCCTGCCGGCGATGGGAATCGTATCCGAGATCCTGCCCACGTTCTCACGTAAGCCGCTCTTCGGCTACCCGGTCATGGTGTTCTCAACCATCCTCATCGGGTTCCTCGGATTTGCGGTGTGGACGCACCACATGTTCACGGTCGGCCTTGGTCCCATGGTCAACTCCGTCTTTGCGTTGACCACGATGACCATTGCGATCCCAACCGGCGTCAAGATCTTCAACTGGCTCTCGACGATTTGGGGCGGATCGCTGAGGTTTACGACCCCGATGCTGTTCTCCCTCGGCTTCCTTTGGATGTTCATGCTCGGCGGCTTCAGCGGCATCATGCACTCCGCCGCCCCTGCCGACGCGCAGCAGCAGGACACGTACTTCGTGGTCGCACACTTTCACTATGTACTGATCGGCGGTTCGCTCTTCGCGCTCTTCGCCGGCCTCTACTACTGGTTCCCCAAGCTCACCGGCAAGCTCATGAATGAGCGTCTCGGCAAGCTGAACTTCTGGCTGATGTTCATCGGATTCAACATCACCTTCTTCCCGATGCACTTCCTCGGGCTGATGGGCATGCCGCGCCGCATCTACACCTACGACGCTGCTTTGGGCCTTGACTTTTGGAACCAGGTATCGACCGTCGGCGCATACATCTTAGCCGTAGGCGTCTTCATCTACCTCGTCAACCTGGCCATGAGCCTAGCAAAGGGCGAAAAGGCCGAAGCGGACGTATGGGATGCCAGGACGATCGAGTGGTCGCTCCCGTCGCCCGTGCCGCCGTACAACTTCGCGAAGATACCGCGCATCCTCGCCAGGGATCACCTGTGGCACGTAAAGCACACGGAGTTGCCCGAGCGCGAAACGGCCGCTTCCGATGAGCACGACGAGGAGTCACACGGAATCCATATGCCCGACCAGTCGTACTTCCCACTCATCGCCGCCGCAGCGATCACGATCGGGAGCGCCGGGATGATCTACAGCATTCCGCTGGCCTGGGCAATGCTGGTCGTCCTCATTCTCTCGATCCTCGCATGGGCCTTTGAGGGCGTCGGAGGATACCACATCATTCCGGGAGGCGAAGACGCTTGAGTCAAGAAGTCGGCCACGTCGAACACACGTCGACGGGCATACCAAATCGCAAACTGGCCTTTTGGATCTTCATCGCGTCGGAGTGCATGTTTTTCGGCTCGCTGATCGCGACGTATCTCTACTATGAAGGCAAGAGCCTCGTAGGGCCATACCCGCAGGAAATCTTGGACCTGCCGCTCACGACGATCAGCACCTTCGTGCTCCTCATGAGCAGTTTGTCCATGGCCCTAGCCGTGTCGTTCAGCCATCGAAATGATATCAAGAACGTCCGCCTCTCGCTGCTGGCGACCATCGTGATGGGACTCACCTTCCTGGGCTTCCAGGTGTATGAGTTCACCCATTTCGTTCACGCCGGGCTGACCCTGAGCACCAACCTGTTCGGCAGCACGTTCTTCGTGATGACCGGCATACACGGGGTCCACGTGGCCATCGGTGTGATTTGGCTGACGTCACTGCTCCTTCACACCTTTAGGCCCGTCAACCCAGGTCGACGAGCGGTCGACGTCGAAGTGGCAGGCCTGTATTGGCACTTTGTCGACGTGGTCTGGATCGTGATCTTCACGGTCGTATATCTCATGGGACTCAGCCACTAAGGTTGTAAGGGAGGCAGGCAATCGATGCAAAACGCAAAGGCACACGGGCCGACGACCAAAGATTACTGGAAGATCGCCTTGTACTTGGCAATACTCACGGCTTTGGAGGTCTTGGTTGTCTACATGGAGCCTCTAAAGCCCGTGGTGGTGCCGATCCTGGTCATACTCTCACTCGCCAAGTTCGTGCTGGTCGCCATGTACTTCATGCACCTGCGCTTCGACAATCCAATCTTGAGCGCGTTTTTCGGCGCAGGGTTCGTGATCGCCATCTGCATCGTGTTAGGCATACTCGCTCAACAAGGCATTTCGTTCATCGGACCCGGCGCATAGCCGGGTCTTTTCTTTCTCCTCGATCGAGGCGTCCAGCACCGGTTCAAATCCCGCTCGGGACGCCGCGCAAGGAAGGCCGTACAAACGTTGTCTTGAAGGGCGGTATCTGGTATAATAGCTTTCGTTCCACGCTATTTGGGCCCGTAGCTCAGGGGTTAGAGCGTCCGACTCATAATCGGCTGGTCGCAGGTT
>CAYRIY010000017.1:0-46301 GCA_964424335.1 uncultured Clostridia bacterium | reverse complement strand
TTGTAGTTGCTGGCCATCGAGTAGTTGTAGGCGCCGGTGGAGAAGACGGCGAGGATGTCGCCGGGGCGATATTCGGGCACGTCAAGGTCCCAGATGAGCATATCCCCTGATTCACAGCACTTCCCAGCCACACTCACCACGCGGGACGGCGACTCACTTGCTCGATTTGCAACCACGGCTTCGTACTTTGCCTGATAGAGCGCCACACGGGGATTGTCGGCCATGCCTCCGTCAACGGCCATGTACGTTCTGACCCCAGGAATCTCCTTGCTGGCGCCGACCGTATACAGCGTCGTCCCGGCTTCACCGACGATCGAGCGTCCAGGTTCGATCAATAGGAGGGGTTCGGGGTAATTGCGGGCCTTCACCTCGTTTGCAATCAACGCGCCGAGCCTTGACGAGTACTCGGCCGGCTCCATGCGAACATCATTCGAGGTGTAGCGAATTCCAAGGCCGCCGCCCAAATTGAGCTCGGATGCGACGAAGCCCAGCTCCTGCCTTGCGGACTCGAGGAAATCGAACATCACCAGACCCGTTGCATCAAAGGCGCCAAGGTCAAAAATCTGCGATCCAATATGACAGTGAAAGCCTTTGAGATCGATATTTGGCTTGCTCAAGGCCTCGCGGGTCGCACCAAGCGCGGCGCCGCTTGAAATGCCAAAACCAAACTTGGAGTCGACCTGGCCCGTTTGCATGTACGAATGCGTATGCGCATCGACGCCGGGCGTGAGCCGCAGGAGCACCGAAGCCCTCACGCCCCGCCCCATCGCCATTTGAGACAACATGTCAAGTTCGTACAAGTTGTCGACTACGATCCGATGCACGCCCACCCGGAGCGCCATGTCGAGCTCGTCCAAGGACTTGTTGTTGCCGTGAAAGTAGATTCGTTCAAGCGGAAAGCCCGCCGTCAACGCGGTGTATAGTTCGCCGCCGGAGACGACGTCGAGCGAGAGTCCCTCGTCTTCGACGATGCGGCAAATAGCGGTCGTAAGCAACGCCTTTCCTGCGTAAATCACTCGGGAGTTAGGATAGGTGCGTCGAAACCCCGCGAGGTATCCTCGGCACCGATCTCGCATTAGCTTTTCATCGACCACGTACAGAGGCGTCCCGTACGTCTCTGCCAGCAAGACCGTGTCACAACCGCCAATGGTAAGATGGCCTTCGTCGTTGATCTCCATATTTTCGCGCAGGTGCAAAGTTAAATGTGCCTCCCAGCAGGGCTGCCTACTCACGCGACATACCGCTCTAAAGTTTGACGCATCGTCTGGTCTATGGTAGCACACCCGTTTAAAACGGGTCAACGCATGCGAAAACTGAAACTGCGCTACTCTTGGGGCCGTGGGCGGGCGGGCCTGCGCCGCTTTGAACGGGAGGCTTGTTCCATACGGGTGGCGTCCGTGGCGTCGCTGGCCAAAATCGCGGGGCGCTCCTTGACTACAGGCACCGGCAGCCTGAAGAGCGCTTTGATCAGGTTGCGTCCGTCAAAGGGGACGAGTGGCCACAGATACGGCGTGTTGATGGATTTGGCCGTGGCAAGTAGGGCAAATCCGATGACGAATCCGACCAATAGCCCTGGAAGCTTGAACAACGTTACCAGGATCAGCAGCAGGTAACGAAAAAGCCTGAGCGCGTAACCAAATTCGATGCTCGGCACTGCAAAGTATCCGATGGCGGCGACCGCCGTATACAAGATCGCTTCGGGAATGAAGAGCCCCACCTGCACGGCTAGATCGCCAAGGAGTATCGCACCGACGATACCAAGAGATGTCGCAAGCGCGCTCGGCGTGTGGATGAGCGCCATCCGCAAAAGGTCGATCCCGACCTCCAATAGGAAAAACTGCAGCGGGACGGCGACCGTAGATGACGACTCCTTTGGACCTATAAACCCGAGAAACTCAGGCAAGTTCTCCGGTCCTGTGAGAAAAAGCGCAAGCCAGAGCGGCGCGAGAAATGTCGCCAACGCGAAGGCGAGCGCGCGAATCCAGCGCAAGTACGTCCCGATGAATGGCAACTGGAAAAACTCTTCGGCGTGCTGGAAGAAATGGAAGACCGTCACCGGTGCGATCATGGCCATGGGCGTCGTATCGACGAGGATCGTTACATGGCCTTCGAGCAAATGGGCGGCGACGACGTCAGGACGTTCAGTGTAGCGCACCCGGGGAATCGGATTCCATGGCTCTCTTACGATGATCTCCTCTAGGTTTTTGGCGCCCATCGGCAACGCGTCCAGCGTCGCTTCTTCAATTCGTCGCTTTACTTCCCGGACGAGTTGGGGATCGGCGATGTCTCGGATATAGCCGATCGCGACATCCGTCTTGGAACGAGTTCCGACGGATAGGGCTTCGAAGCGGAGCTCCGGATCGCGCAGCCGCCTGCGAATCATTCCCGTGTTGAAGATCATGGTCTCGACGAATCCCTCGTGCGAGCCTCGGGTGACCCGCTCCAGATCCGGCTCTTCGATGCTGCGGACCGGATACTCCCGCACATCGACGATGATCGCAGATCGCTCTCCGTCGATCAAAATGGCCATGGGCCCAGAGAGCGCCTGGTCGATCAAATCATCCAGCGTATCTACGGTTTCGACCTCAAAGTACGGCAACGTCGAGCTGAGGAGCTTTTTGATCGCTTGCGGCGCAAGTTCCGCTCGCTCGACATGTTGAAGGGCCGCAATGATATCCAAGGTAACCTTGTCTTTGATGAAGCCGTCGACGAAGACGAGGGCCGCCTGGCGACCTCCCACGACGATCTCGCGCTCGAGAATGTCATAGGTGACGCCAATCCCGAGAAGTTTGCGGAGCGCCTCGAGGTTTTCCGCCAGGCGGCGATTGATCGGGAGACGCTCCCGACTCTTGGCCAAGAAGGTGACCTCCCTCACCCCGGGCAAGACTTAGGTGTTAGCGCGCTCGCCCGGGCTCGTGGTATGAGGGTGACTTTACCGAACGGTTGTCGGCACGAACAAGTCGATGATGCCGATGACAAACGCAGCCAAGAGCGCTCCAAGTATCGACACGCTTAACCCTGGGACGATGAACTGCGTCGCCCAGATCACGATTGCGGATACGAGAAAGCCGACGAGCCCCCGACTGAAGGGCGAAACGCCTTTGCCAAGCGTCGACTCAATGACCCACCCGATGGCTCCGATGACGATAGCAGCAAGCAGCGCGGTAAAGAACGACATCGTGCTGAACCCTGGCAGGATGAAACCGACAAACATAAGGACGAGGGCCGAGACAACAACGCGAACGGCCGTACCCAACCAGTCCATGCTCTCACCTCCGACACGCTTTTGATCACAAGGTGTATTCTTGCGGATGCACCGAAGGCGTATTCCCGAATTGAACTGGGAGTTACCCCTTTGGGTGGAAGAGTAAGGACATCACAAACCCAAAGAGGATGGCAGCGGCCAGTGCGCCTCCGGCGAGCGAGAATACGCCTTCGAACAACCCAAAAACGCCGGCCTGGTCAAAGTTGTCGATCACCCCTTGGGTTAGCACGTAACCAAAATTCGAGACGGGCACCGTTGCGCCAGCGCCCCCAATTCGAATCAGCGGTTCGTAAAGACCAAGCCCCGTCAGTACAGACCCCGTCACGACGAAGATCACCATCACGTGGGCCATGGTTAGGCGAGTGCGGTCAAAGAGCGTCTGGCCGAGTGCACAGATCGAACCCCCTACCAGGAAGGCCATCAAATAGCTCATACCCCGATCCCCTCTCAAAGCAAGCCGCCGACTCTAGGCCGACAAGGCGCAAACTTAGACGGCCTCAAACAAGACCGCGTGGCAAATAGCCGGAATTGCCTCTCCCTGCTTGTAACTCGTCGGGCTGTGGAGCGAACCCGTCGGTGCTAACAGCACCCGTTGCCACTCCCCAGAGCGCATCTTGTGTGCGATATGGGCGCAAAAGACGCCGGCAGAGCAGGCGGCGCCGCTCCCTCCCGCATGAACGTCCTGCGACGTTCGATCGTACAAGATGAGCCCGCAATCAAAAAGTCTCGAGCGGACGGCATAGCCTTTCGACTCGAGAAGATCTGCGGCAATCTGGTTGCCGACGTAGCCAAGGTCGCCGGTGATGACCGCGTCGTACTCCTTAGGATTCATGCCAAAGTCGTGAAAGTGTCGGGAGATCGTGTCCACCGCGGCAGGCGCCATTGCGGTCCCCATGTCAAACGGATCCTTCGAGCCCATCTCGATTACCTCGCCGACAGTTGCGCCGCGAATGTAAATCGGAGGCTCGCCGTCCGTACCGGTTTGCGCCTTGCCGTCACCCACCAGCACCGAGGCTGCAATCGTTGCCGTCCACTGCGCGGAAGGGGGTCTTTGCACGCCGAGCTCCGTAGGAAAGCGAAACTGGCGCTCCGCCGTTTCGTGATGGGACGAGACTCCTACGACTGCGCGCTCGAAAAAGCCCCCTTCATAGCTCATCGAGGCGATGATCAACCCTTCGGCAAAAGATGCGCACGCAGAGTAGACGCCTAGATGCGGGATCGAGATGTCCCGGGCGGCAAAGCTGCTCCCGATGCATTGGCTGAGGAGGTCGCCGGTGATAATCGCGTCGATGTCGCTCTCACACAGTCCGGCACGGGAAATGCAGTGCGAAATCGACTCGCGGAGCATCTTGCTCTCTGTTTTCTCCCAGCGCTTCTCGCCGTAAAACGCGTCCGGCATGACTGTGTCGAAGTTGCGTCCAAGAGGCCCTTTGCCTTCCATGGGGCCACAGACCGTAAACGTCGATACGATCGCAGGTCGAGAAGGAAACTGAAGGCTTCTTTTCCCGACCTTGTTCCAAGCGGCTTGCCTAGCGGGGGCGTAGACGTTCATGCGCTCTGGCTCCTTAGTAAATCCGTCTAGCTAAAAAAGTCCAATGATCTCTGTGGGCTATTCGAACAATCTCAAAAGGAGATGAGCGCTCTTAGAGCCGCCATTATTATGGCCGACGCAACCCCGTAGACGATGACGGGACCGGCCACGACGAACATCTGCGCGGCCATGCCCAAAACGTAGCCCTCACGGGCAAACTCCATCGCCGGCGATACGATCGAGTTGGCAAAACCCGTGATCGGGATGGCCGATCCTGCGCCGCCGAACTTGCCGATCTCGTCGTAGACGCCGATCCCGGTGAGGAGCGCTCCCACAAAGATCATGATGGTCGCCACCCGCGCCCCGGCATCCGTGTCGTTTAACCCTTGTGCCACGATAAATTGCTGAAACACTTGACCGACGACGCAGATCGCCCCACCGACCACAAAGGCCAACGCAAAATTCCTTAAATAATGCGGTTTGGGGCGGTAAAGCGAGGCCATGCTCGCATACTGTTTTTTGTCCCGCTCATCGATTTTGGAAGGCAAGTCTTTATAGCACCTCCGGATCAGGGAGAGCCCTTTTTGGCCCTCCCCAATCGCGTCTCGCGTTTTTCCGCCGTAAGGTGAGGCGATGCGTCCGACCTACTCGACGGTGAACGCGATTTGTACGTCTGCTTTATAATCGACGATTTCGCCGTTTTCAATGTCGCCGGTCCAATTGAGGACTTCGACGCCAGAGATGTGTCTCACGGTCTTGGCTGCTTCTCGCACCGCCTGAGCCACGGCGTCTTCCCACGATTCGCTCGACTGACCGACGAGTTCGATCACTTTAACCACGGGCATGTTCGCGACAGACCTCCTCGTCATGCAAACATTGATGCGAGGCCTAGTATGTCCCCGATATCGCGGCCGTATGACGCAAATCTGTGCGTCCAAAGGTGTTGGGGAATTATGGGCATGATGGAAAACTTGTCGCCAGTCCTCTTGTTACGCAGGAAGTTTAGGCGGGAAGCACGGCCTGGTACAGCCGCGCCAGGTTTTCGCCAAGGACGGCGCGGATGGCGCTCTCATCGAATCCGCGCTCCTCTAGCGCGCCATGTAAGCGAGGGAGTTTCGATACGTCTTCAAGACCGACCGGAGGCGTCTCAATGCCGTCGTAGTCGGTGCCGAGTCCTACGTGTTCAATGCCGACGAGATCGGAAATGTAGGCGATATGGTCGATCACGTGGTCGACGTTGGCATCGCCCGAATCAACCAGGAAGTAGTCGCAGAAATTGATCCCGACAACCCCGCCTGAGTCTGCGACCGCCTTTAATTGGTCGTCGGTGAGGTTGCGCGGATGATTACATAGCCGCCTAGCGTTGGAATGGGACGCGTAGATCGGAGCCTTTGCACATCGAACGACATCCCAAAAACCAGTCTCGGAAAGGTGGGAGACGTCGACGAGCATCCCCCATTCGTTCATGCGCCTTACGACCTCTCTGCCAAGGCGGGTGAGTCCGCCGCCGCTCTCCGCCTCTGCGACGCCATCCGCGAGTTCGTTTCGGTGATTCCAGACAAGCCCCATTGCCCGCACGCCAAAACGAAAATATGCCTCGAGCGCGTCGACGCTCCCGCCGATGGCCTCGCCTCCCTCGATGGACAGAAGGCCCCAAAAACCGCCGCGGGCACGTTCGACGTCGCCCTTTCGCAACACACACCCGATGCCCGACAATGAACTGGCCAGTGTCGGATTCTCTCTCGCGCCCTCGATCCCGCGGAAAAAGGCGTTGATCATCTCCAGGGCGCGCACGGCAAAGCCCACGCCCCGGTGGGCCGGATCCGAGAAGAGGGCAAACACCTGGAGGTTGACGCCGCCTCGAACAAAGCGCGGGAGATCGGTTTGGCTCTCAGCGTCGGGCTCTTCCCACCTTTTCCCGCGGCGCAGGGCGCGGTAAAGGGTGTCGGCGTGCCCATCAACCACAAATAGATCAGGATGCACGAAAAATCCCTCTCTGCTATGGCGAACTCGCTCTGCCTAGCGGGGTTCGACGATCAGCTTGATCGCCGTCCTCTCCTGCCCGTCGATCTTGATGTCCGTGAACGCAGGGATGCAAACGAGGTCCATACCACCCGGTGCGACAAACCCCCGTGCGATGGCCACCGCCTTTACTGCTTGGTTGAGCGCTCCAGCGCCGATGGCCTGAATTTCCGCCCCTCCCCTCTCCCGGATTACGCCCGCGATAGCGCCTGCAACAGAGTTTGGATTGGACTTAGAGGAGACCTTTAGTACTTCCATGGCTGGTTCAACTCCTACTTCCACCTGGTCATGGGACCTGTGACGGCCCTACGAACATCAGGACGTTTGAGGTGAGTGCTCCCTAAATATTGGATATATTTCGCCATCTAGAAAATGAAATCCTCTGCGACCATCTTCGGCATCTTTAGAGAATTGACGTGGGTTCGCGCCAAGTAGTAGACGAGGCCACGATTCCTACGCTCGGTAAACCAGGACGCGCTCGCCATCGCGAAAACCGTAGAGGTGGCCTTTGGCGCCCGAAGCCTTGAATCGGCGCAGTGTGTGCTCGAGTGGATATGCCTCCCCGTTCTCTCCGAGGTCGAGTTCCCACCCGCCTGCGCTCTCCTTCTGCTCTGACTCCACTATTACTAACTTTCCAAATGTCTCTAGCACCATTCCGCGCAAGATTGGAAACTCCTCGGCCACCACCGAATGAAGTGGCCTGACTACTTGTAGGGATGCAATGTCGTCGAAGAAAAGGACGCTCGTCTTGGCGATTCTTTCTACCCCATCGCCGATCACGCGCGACAATGCCGCCAAGGAACGGTTGAAGTGCTCGTCAAAGGAACGGACCAACTTCGGGTCGGGGTTGGACGCGAGCAGGAACGTGATGGAAAGCAGCGAGTCGTCGGACGATGTTCGCACCGATGCGATCTCAGGAAAATGAATCAACAGTGCGGCAAAAAAGCCGAACTCATTTTCTTCAAGACCGTCTGTATCCCAATCGTCAATCGAACTCTCGCTCACACTGGACACCTCCAACCGCATGTTCCTCAAGCTAGGTCGAATCCTTTAGTGGTTCCTTGAAAAAACAAAGAGTCGGACGGACTCCGACCCAGCTTCGTGGCCTCGTTCGGGCACGTGTGACGTTGTAATCGATCGGTCACGCATGCCGAAGCCGGGGATCGCAAGTCGCGCCCGCCCCCCGGCTTCGCTCATGGCCAATTGGTGATGCAAACAGTTTTGCTGTTGGTCGTCGCACGGTCAAATCATTGATCGCGCCACACGCTACTTGGCGTAGTCGACCGCGCGGGTCTCGCGAATCACGGTCACCTTGATCTGACCAGGGTACTCAACCTCGGATTCAATCCGTTTGACGATGTCGCGAGCCATCTTCGCCGCCTCCGCGTCGTCGATCCGATCGGGCTTGACCATGATGCGGATCTCCCGGCCCGCTTGAATCGCAAAGGCCTTCTCCACGCCCTCGTATGAGTCGGCAATGGCCTCCAACTTTTCGAGCCTGCGAATGTATGTCTCGAGCGTTTCCCTGCGCGCCCCGGGCCGCGCCGCCGAGATCGAATCCGCCGCCGTTACAAGCACCGCCTCGATCGTGGTCGGTTCGTAATCGCCGTGGTGACATTCCATTGCATGGATGACGTCTTTTGACTCCTTGTACTTGGCAAGGAGCGACCGTCCGATCTCGATATGGGTGCCCTCAACCTCGTGGTCGACCGCCTTGCCGATATCGTGCAAAAGGCCGGCCCGCTTGGCGATCCTCACGTCCGCGCCGAGTTCGGCGGCCATCATTCCTGCTAGGTGCGCCACCTCGATGCTGTGCTTGAGCACGTTCTGCCCGTAGCTCGTGCGGAACTTCAGCCTGCCCAGAAGCTTGATCAATTCGGGATGAAGCCCGTGAATGCCGGTGTCAAAGGTCGCCTGCTCACCCTCGTCCCGGATGACGGTCTCCACTTCCTTTTGGGCCTTGTCGACCATCTCCTCGATGCGGGCCGGGTGAATTCGCCCGTCAGCCACCAAGCGCTCGAGCGCGATGCGGGCGATCTCCCGTCGAATCGGATCAAATCCCGACAAGATCACGGCTTCGGGTGTGTCGTCGATGATCAGGTCGATCCCAGTGAGTGTCTCGAGCGTCCGAATGTTGCGCCCTTCCCGGCCGATGATGCGGCCTTTCATCTCATCGCTCGGCAAGTTGACCACAGAGACGGTGCTCTCAGCGACATGGTCCGCCGCACACCGCTGGACTGCTAGGGAGACGATCTGCCTTGCTCGACGATCCGCTTCCTCCCGCGCCTTGGTCTCCGCCTCTTTGATGATGATCGCCATCTCGTGCTTTACTTCATTTTCGACCTGTTTCAAAAGAATCTCTTTTGCCTGTTCGGTCGAAAGACCGGCGATCCGTTCGAGTTCGGTCTTTTGCTTTCGCACGAGCTCGTCGACGCGCTCTTTTTCTCGTTCGATGTTGCGCGTCAGTTGATTTAGCTTGTCTTCACGCGATTGGATGGTCTCGAACTTTTTTTCCAGCGACTCTTCCCGTTGAATGAGCCTTCGCTCGATTTGCTGCAGTTCGTTGCGGCGATCCCGAAGCTCCCGCTCCGCCTCGGTGCGGAGTCGGTGCACCTCCTCTTTCGACTCAAGGAGCGCTTCGCGCCGCTGTGCCTCTGCGTCCTTTTGGGCCTCCGCGATGATGCGTTCGGCCTCTTCCTCAGCGGAGCGAATCTTTGCTTCGCCAAAAATCTTCCGTGCGAAGTATCCTCCTGCTAGGGAAACCACCCCGACGATAAAGGCTACAATCACGGTAGTCATGCTGAAGCCACCCCCTTTTCCCTGTACAAAGGTAGGAAATCAAGCTCTGCGCGCACGTCATGGGCCGTCCCAGGGGGTGTCAAGTGCAAAGAAAGCCGAGTATCGATCCAACTCGGCCTTCGCTAAGGATTTGCACCGCATTCCACGGATTATCTAAAACCGCCGATGCCGACTTCGAAATCAGAACGTCGCGGCATAGGCGATCGTCAACACCAAACGCACACGCAATTTGAACACACGTTTATTGTAACTGCACGATTTTGCGCTTGTCAAGGAAACCCGGCCCTGCTCGCAAGGCCCACATAGCAGCGAGATCTTTGCTAATCTTCGCTGCTTGCGAGCAATTCCGAGACGACTTTGACGATCGTTTGTGTGCCAAAACCCCGGCGATACAAGTGGGCCTCGAGCCGCCGACGGACGGTCACTTTGTCGGCGTCTCCCATGCGCCTTAGCCTTGACGTCGCCGCCAACCTCGCAGACTTTAGCTCATCTTCGGAGTCGATCTCCTCCAAGATCTCACTGACCAAGTTTCGATCGACACCTTTTTGCTGAAGCTCATAGGCGATCAATCGTCGCCCTGCGGGCTTGCCGCGCGCTCTGGACTCGATCCAGTTTCGGGCAAACGCGCGATCGTCGAGGTAACCAAGGGATCGGAGCCAGTCGATCGTACGATCGATGCATGGGCTACTGAAACTGCGATCGCCAAGGCGAAGACGGATTTCGCTTTGCGTGCGCGGGCGAATCGTAAGGAGGCGGAGCGCATAGGATCTTGCCTGCCTCTCTTCGGCTTTGTCCCGCGCCCCGCTCATCGCATCCTCGTCGAGACGCACCCCCACTTTGAGTCCGAGAGAGAGTATCATCTCCATGTCGGCCTCAAATGCCGGCTCACCGTCGACAAAAACGACGTAGTCCTCGCTCGACCCGACCTTCTGGATGTGCGTAATCGTGCCCCTTGCAAAATCACTGCTCACTTTGACAGACGCCTACTCCGTCCGGCTGTTCGCAGCAGCGAGCTCTTCTGCGGATTCGGACGATTCGTCGGCAATCTTGAGGCCGGCGGCCTTGCGCACGAGTCGTTCGATCTCCTCGGTCAAATCCGGATTTTGCTTTAGGAAGTCTTTCGAGTTTTCCCTGCCCTGACCAAGGCGTGTGTCACCGTAGGAGTACCAAGCGCCGCTCTTGTTGATGATGTCGAGCTCGCTCGCAAGATCGAGCACGCTACCTTCTTTGGATATGCCTTCACCGTACATGATGTCGAACTCAGCCTCGCGAAACGGTGGGGCTACCTTGTTTTTGATCACCTTGACGCGCGTCCGGTTGCCGATGGTGTCGTTCCCCTGCTTGAGCGTCTCGATTCGCCGAATGTCCATGCGAATCGAAGCGTAAAACTTGAGCGCTCGTCCACCGGGTTGGACTTCGGGCGAGCCAAACATCACGCCAACCTTTTCGCGAATCTGGTTCGTAAAGATCATCACCGTGCGCGACCTGCTGATTGCCCCCGTCAATTTTCGGAGGGCTTGCGACATGAGGCGCGCCTGCAACCCGACGTGCGCGTCGCCCATCTCACCTTCGATCTCCGCTCGAGGAACGAGCGCCGCGACCGAGTCGACGACAATGACGTCGACCGCGCCGCTCCTTACGAGCGCCTCGGCGATCTCAAGGGCGGCTTCGGCGCTGTCAGGTTGCGAAATGAGCAGGTTTTCGACGTCCACCCCGAGTCGGCCCGCATAGACAGGATCGAGCGCGTGCTCTACGTCGATGACCGCTGCGATGCCACCTCGCTTTTGGGCTTCCGCAATCACATGCAATGCAAGTGTCGTCTTACCGGAGGACTCCGGCCCGTAAATCTCAACGATGCGCCCGCGAGGCACGCCACCGACGCCCAAGGCGATGTCGAGCGACAGGGCGCCCGTCGAAATGACATCGACATTCAGCTTGGCGGACGCCTCGCCCAACTTCATGATCGACCCTTTTCCATATTGCTTTTCGATTTGTAGGAGCGCGGCCTCGAGCGCCTTGCCCTTTTCATCGATGCTCATCAATCACACAACTCCTTTTTCGAAACGGCGGAGATCATCGACGCACTTCCCAGCTCTACGTATCGAGCGCCTTTCGACGACAGGCGGCTCTCGTAAACAACGACACGGTCGACCAGCTCCGGTCCTACCTGCACTTTGGCGCATCCGCGCGCTGCTTGCATGAGGAGCTCGGGCGACGTCGCCCTCCTCACTCTCCCAAGCGTGACGTGCGGGATGAAGGTCTTGTCCTCACCTTGCACAACCCAGGCGAGCGATGCCCGGACCTCGGTTGCAAGATTGATCAGATCGTCCGATCCCAAAGCGACACGAGACCAAAGGATGCGCGGTTTTTTCCAACCGGGAAACGCCCCGACACCTTGGAACGTGAGCGTCAACGCATTCCGCGATCTCACAGCGGACCGGACCGCTTCGATCACCCTCGGAATAGCGCTTTCGACCACGTCGCCCAAAAACCGCAACGTAATATGAAACTGCGAGGGCTCGGTCCACCTAATCTGGGAATCCGCCACATCGAGACTTCGTTGAATGGCGCAAAGACCCAAGGCGGCGCGGTCTGAAAGGGGCAAGGCCACAAACGTGCGCACGAACGACGACATAGCCATCCAATTCTCGCCCGCGATCGGCAACTCCTTTCACATACCGACCAAACGTTCGCTTTCCTTGCCGTTACAGAACGGACCGAACGAAGTTGATCGCCTCGCTGGAACTCCTCCACTTGATGTCTTCCCGCCTGCCCTGAAACTGGCGTGAATGTGCGCTCACTTCGCCACCTGCCGTCGCCACTGCAAACCAGACCAATCCCACTGGTTTTGCAGCAGTCCCGCCGCCTGGCCCGGCGACTCCGGTGGTAGCGACCGCAACCGATGCGCTCGCCCGCTCCAGGGCGCCGACGGCCATCGCCCGGGCCACCTGTTCGCTCACGGCGCCATGCTCTTCGATGAGCTTTGGGTCCACGCCAAGTTCACGCGCCTTGGCATCATTGGAGTACGTGATCCAGCCCTTGTTGAAGTAGGCGGAACTCCCCGGGATGTTCGTCATGCGGTGCGCCACCAACCCGCCTGTACATGACTCTGCGGTTGCCAGCGTCATGCCTCGCTCCGTCAACATGCCTGCCACGACGCTCTCCAACGTGTCGTCGTCATATCCGTAGTGATATTTCCCGACGCGGCGAAACAGCTCATCGACCACGGGCTCGATCATGCGGCGGGCCTCATCCGCGCTGTGGGCGCGCGCCGTGACGCGGAGCTTGACCTCCCCTAAGCCAGCGTACGGGGCTACGGTCGGATTTTCACTTCGCAACAAGTCCATCACTTCGGTCTCGAGCGCTGATTCACCGATACCATAAAACTTCAAGGTCTTGGAGACGATTTCGCCATTGCCGCGCACCGTCGCGAGCATGGGCAGCACGCCCTCCAGCAGCATCGTCCTCATCTCCGTCGGCACACCGGGGACGCAAAATACATGCTTGCCTCCCACTGTAAGGTATACGCCGGGAGCGGTGCCCCGTGGGTTGTCGATGATCTTTCCGCCACGAGGAATCATCGCCTGACGACGGTTATTGTCAGTCATCTCTCTCCCAACGCGTTGAAAGTACGACTGCACGTGCCTTAGCGCGTCGGGATGCAACTCGAGCGGTCGACCCGTCACTCCGGCCAGCGCTTCCTTGGTGATGTCGTCCTCCGTCGGTCCCAGTCCTCCCGTAACGATCACGATATCGGACCGTGTGAGCGCGGTCGCCAACACCATGGCCAAGCGCACAGGGTTGTCCCCGACGGAACTATGAAAATACACGTTGATACCCAATTCGGCCAATCGTTGTGCGATCTCCGCACTGTTGGTGTCGACGATTTGACCCAGGAGCAACTCGGTGCCGACTGAAACAATCTCTGCGTTCACGATCATGCCGCCCTCGCCAGTGGTTTTTCGATTCTCCATCATTATACGCTCCAGATGCAGGACACCCGCGACGTCAAGCCCCGCATCACCTCCAGATTATGCGCGTGTCCAAGCCCATCCTCCAAGCTTTACTAAGCGCAAGGCGTAGCAGGACATCCATTCGCACGGGCAGAAGTTCGATTTTCTGCCAATAAAATTGTTCACGTTGGGGGTGCGGCAAATGGCTCGCAAAGGTTTGCGTATCGCACTAGCGCTTGTCCTATTCTTCGCCGTGGGGTTGCCGGCGTCGGCGCAAAAATACCGCATCGGAATCGTGCAACTCGTGGAGCATCCGTCGCTCGACGACAGCCGTGAAGGGTTCCTGGCGGAGCTGCGAGACAGCGGGTTCATGAGCGACGTCGAGGTGATCTATCGCAACGCCCAAAACGATCCGTCGCTGCTGTCCACGATCGTGCGCAACTTCATCAACGAGCGGGTCCACCTTATCCAAGCGATCACCACACCGGCGGCGCAGAGCGCGGCAAGCCTCGCCCGCAACATCCCGATCGTCTTCTCTGCCGTGCGAGATCCAATCGCGGCCGGGTTGATCGATTCTTTCGAGCAACCGGGAGGAAATATCACGGGTAGCAGCCATTTCCAACCAGCCTCTGAGCAGGCCGCTCTCATATTCGAGGTCATCCCGTCAGCAAGTCGCGTGGGAGTCGTCTACAACGCCGGTGAGGTCAACGCCGTCTCCCAGGTGATGGATCTTCGCAGGTGGGCTACCGACGCCGGAATCCGATTGGTTGAGCGGACGGTGAGCCAGTCGGTCGAGGTCCAGCAGGCGACCGAATCGCTCGTCGGTCAGGTGGATGTGATTTTCGTTCCGACCGACAACACGGTGGTCGCGGGACTCGAGGGCATGTTGCAGGTAGCCATGCGCGCTCGCATCCCCGTCGTAGCGGCCGATGTCGACACCGTCTCACGCGGCGCCGTCGCGGCATACGGCGCGGACTTTTTTAAACTCGGCCGTCTTACAGCGCAACTTGCCATTTCGATCCTTAGAGACGGCGTCAATCCGGGCGCGATCCCCATCGCGATGGATGAAGATCGGGACCTCGCGATCAATCTAACTGTAGCACGACAGATCGGACTCGAGATTCCGAGCTCCGTGATCGACAAGGCATCGATCATCCATTGATCAAGATCTTCTAAAGAAGTGGCTTACGAGGGAGGCTCGTGCGGTTGCCGTACTGGGTCTGGATCGGTTCGCTCGAAGAAGGGCTGCTCTACGGGCTCATGGCTCTTGGGATCTACATCTCCTTTCGGATCCTTAGCCTTCCTGACCTGACGGTCGACGGCACGTTCCCACTCGGCGCCGCCGTGGCGGCATCATTGATCACAGCGGGCGTCTCCCCGATTCAGGCGACGCTCGCGGCCCTCCTCGGGGGATGTTTGGGCGGGCTGATCACAGGGTTCCTCCACACAAAACTGCGAATCTCCGGACTCCTCGCAGGGATCTTGTCCATGTCCGCGCTCTATTCCGTCAACTTGCGAATCATGGGGCGATCGAACATCCCCCTCCTTCGGCAACCGACCATCTTTAGACAGCTTGAAGACGCCGGCGTACCGTTCGACTACGCAGGGCTGATCGGAGTCGGCATCGCCTTGCTGCTTGCCCTGACGTTTTTGAACTGGTTTTTGCGAACCGAAGTAGGGCATGCGCTTAGGGCCACCGGCGACAATGAGCAGATGGTGAGAAGCCTAGGCGTAAACACTGACGGCATGAAACTCATCGGCTTAGCGCTCGCAAACGGGCTCGTCGCCCTTTCAGGCGCGCTGCTCGCACAATCCCAAGGATACGCCGACGCGAGCATGGGCATCGGAATGATCATTTCCGGACTTGCATCCGTGATCTTGGGCGAGGCGCTTGTCAGGCCAAAGAGGATCTTCTCTGCCGCGCTCGCCGTCATCGTGGGCTCGATTGCTTATCGAACGGCGATCCTGCTCGCATTGCGCAGCGGCTTTGCGCCGACGGACCTCAAGATCGTCACGGCGCTCCTCGTCGTTTCTGCCCTGGCGGCGCCGGCGGTAAAAGATCAAATCAAAGGGTATAACCGCAGGCGAGCTGCCCGAATGAGAGCAAGGTGATCCCATCATGCTGCAACTGATCGGCGTACACAAGAGTTTCAATCAAGGCGCAGCAAACGAGCGCGTCGCCTTGAGAAACCTCGACCTTTCGATCTCCGAAGGCGAGTTCATCGCGGTCATCGGCAGCAACGGGGCCGGAAAGTCGACGCTGCTCAACGTCATCGCCGGTTCGATATATCCCGACGAGGGTCAGATCCTGCTCGACGGCAAAGAGATTACATGGACCACGGAGCACCGCCGGGCTGCATGGATTGGGCGAGTGTTCCAAGATCCAATGATGGGCACGGCCGGAAGCATGACCGTCGAGGAAAACTTGGCGATGGCAACACTGCGCGGCAAGCGGCGTCGCCTTCGCAAGGCGATCAATTCAAGCCTGAGAGAGCGACTGCACGCCGATCTTGCCACACTGGGGCTCGGACTTGAAAACAGACTAAGCGCCCGGGTAAACTCCCTTTCGGGCGGCCAGCGACAGGCCTTGGCGCTACTCATGGCCGTCGTGCAGCGCCCCCGCTTGTTGCTGCTCGATGAGCACACGGCGGCGCTCGACCCGCGCACAGCAGGTGAGATCCTGCGGCTTACCGAGCGGGTGATCCACGATCACGGATTGACAGCGCTCATGGTGACGCACAACTTAGACCATGCGCTCTCCATGGGCGATCGAGCGCTGATGATGCACGAAGGCGAGTGCGTCCTTGACCTCTCAGCAAAGGCGCGAGCCGGTCACACCGTCGAATCGCTCCTCGCCGAATTCGCTCGTGTCCGAGGCGAGCGAATCGTAGACGACAAGATCCTTACGAGCCGGACCTGACCGAGTGGGCCCACCCGCGCGAGTTTCGCCACTTTGGGCCGCTAGACCAATAAGCGGTAGGTCCAAAAGGCCGCTTGAGCCAAGATTCGCCCAAGCCCTCCCCACACGAACAAAAGATAGATGATGATAAACCCCCAAGGCTCGATCGCGTAAAGCCGGTGCCGAAGGTTGACCGGGAGGAAGGGGCCGATCACTTTCGAGCCGTCAAGCGGCGGGATCGGGATCAGGTTGAACAAACCGAGCAGGACGTTTAACCACACGCCCATCGACAAAAGCTGAACGAGGGTCTGCCCCACCGCATCGCCCCTTGCAAACGGCACGTACGCTTTGAGGAGGATCGAAAAGGCCAAGGCGAGCGCGAAGTTGGCAAGCGGTCCTGCGATGCTGATCCAAAGCATGTCGCGCTTAGGATCTTTTAGGTTTCTCATCGTGACGCGGACCGGTTTGGCCCATCCGATCTGAGCAATGAGGAACATGATCGTGCCCCAAAGCGAGAGGTGCGACATGAAGTTTAGCGTCAGCCGCCCATCGTACAGCGGAGTCCGATCTCCGAGCCTGACTGCGGTCCAGGCGTGGGCATACTCGTGAAAGGAGATCGCAAGCAGGAAAATAGGTAGAGCGAGTATCAATTGACGTATCTCTTCAGATGCCATATAACTTGGGAGGACCGTGCGGCCCGAGGACCGCGACCTGTACTTTGCGAACACCCACCCCTGCTGATGCAAACGGGGAACCCGAAACAATCGAGGTGCGATGCGCCGTGACAAACAGAAAAAAGAGGCGGATCGGCCGCATCGGGATCGCCGTCAGCCTATTTCTCTTTGCCATAAAGCTTTGGGCGGGAATCCTTTCGGGGAGCACCGCCGTGCTCTCCGACGCCTTAAATGCTTTCCTCGACGTCATGGCCTATACGGCCGTTTACGTGAGCATGCGCGTTCACGACCGAGGAGCCGATGAGAACCATCCGTTCGGCCACCGCCGGGCTGAACCATTGGGTGGACTCTTGATCAGCATATTCGCTTCCGTCTTGGGCGCCACGATCATTCGCGACGCAGGTCTTGGGCTTCTCGAGCCCGGCTTGGTCCACACAAGCCCCCTCTCTTTTTGGCTGATCACAGTTAGCATCGTGCTCAAGGCGGGCATGACCCTATGGTTTTACCGAGGAGCACGAAGCTCCCACAGCCCTGCCCTCCGGGCCGCATACGTCGACTCGCGCAACGATGTCTTTTCGTCGCTTCTCGCGCTTTTCGGTTTCGTCTACGGAGGCGCCTGGGACGACGCCGCTGCGCTTGGAATCGGCGCCTGGATCGTCTACTCCGGGGTGCGCATCGGCCTGGAAAACATCGGGTACCTGATGGGCCAGGCGCCTCCCAGCGAGATTCTCGAACGCATTCGAGACCGAGCGCTACTCATTCCCGACGTCGTGGGCATCAACGATTTGCGCGCCCACTATATCGGAGACCGCATCCACGTCGAGCTTCACATCGAAATCGATCGGGACACGACCTTAAGCAAGGCGCACGACATCGGCGTGGCCGTCAAACGAGACCTTGAATCACTCGACGTCGTTCAAGACGCCTTTATTCACATCGACCCCGTTTGATGCGCCTCAAGGCGCGCTTTCTCAAGCTCGACCCTGCCGCTTTGCAGGATCTCGAATGAGTTTTGATCCGGGTAGTCCGCGAGGTAAACCACGCGCCGCACCCCGGCTTGGACCATCGCTTTCGCGCAATTGACGCAAGGAAAATCCGTACAGTACATCGTTGAGCCTACGCTCGCTACCCCGTTGCTGGCGCATTGCAAGATCGCGTTGAGTTCGGCGTGAACCGTCCTTTCGCAGCTCTCCCGCCCATCGCGAATCACGATGAGGCAACCTGCGTCATCGCAATGCGGCGCCCCGGCGATCGATCCGTTGTATCCGGTTGCGAGCACGCGGTAGTCACGAACGAGTATCGCGCCGACGCGCCGTCTTGGGCACGTCGCGCGTGTCGCGGCCAGGCGCGCCATGCGCAAAAAGTACTGATCCCAACTAGGACGTCCGCTCGAAGCGCCGTCGCTGCGATCGCTCATGCGCCGTTGCCTCCTTTGGCGCCGCGGTGGCCTCGCTGTGTTGCCGGATACCTGCTCGCGTTGTTGTCGATTTTCTCATCGATGGCCGCGGCGAGATCAAATCCGAGCGCTGAAGCCATGCTGAAGCAGTAGATGACGACGTCGGCCACCTCTTGGCGAACGTGCAGAAAGCGGTCGGGATTTTCACGTGCATAGGCGTAAGCTTGCGTCGAATCGATCCACTGAAAGATCTCCATGAGTTCGGCTGATTCGACTGCGATCGACATGGCGAGGTTTTTCGGTGAGTGCGCGTGCGTCCACTCTCGTTCCTCGAGAAACTCCCGGATCCTCTTCTTTACCTCGCCAAAGGTAGTGGACTCCTCGTTCCAACCGCTCGGCATCTCGCTCCCCCTTCTTGCGCGCGCTTTGTCCTTACTCATTGACGTCAAACTCAAACCGCAAATCGAGCGCGCCGTCGACCCAAATGTCCCGAGCGGCCACAGCCCGCACCAACACTTCGCCATTGTGCCGCGCGATTTGATCGACGGCGTCGTAAGCCTGGGCGTACGTGATCTCTCCGTAAAACCCGCTCGTAGGCAGTAACTCCGAGCGTGCAACGTCGCTCAGTTCGACGCGGGCGAACCTCATGAACTCATCGAAAATCTCTGCCTTCGGCAAGGTCGGGTCAAACGTCTTCTCCCGGATGACGTCGCCCTCGGAAAACACGATCCTGTTAGGAACAAGCGCAGTGAAGTCGGCGTAGACAAACTCCGAAGGCCGTGCATTGGTTACCGCTGAGACTTGAACGATGACCGTGTCGATCCCCCTGGGCGAGCCTTGCAATAGGGCGATGAGGACCTGCTCGAGCACTTGCTCTTCGGAAATCTGGATCGTCTCGCCCTCGAACTGGACATATCGGTCAAGCCTGAGCGCAATGCCCGTCCGGGGATCGCCGAGCCCAAGATCGATGAGGTTTTGCTCGGTTTGTGCGAGCGCGGCGCGTAGGTGCGCCAAGATCTCCTCGGGCCCTCCCGTGACGTCGATCAAAAATCGGTCGAGAACGGTTCCGGCCCGGACGGCAAAGTCGGCCTCGTAGAGGTCGAGTGCAACGTTGAAGACCTCTTCGCCCATCATCCTGAAGAAGTCGAGGTTTGCCTGGAGCTCATCGAGCTGGCTCCTGGCGATCTCGATCTCTGCTTGCGCCGCCGCCACTTGCGACCTCAACGTCTCGACTTCGCTTTGCAGCGTCGCCCGCTCACTCCTTAATTCAGAGGCCTCCTGCTCGAGCCCGCGGGTCTCGAGCTCAAGTTGCTCCGCCCGCTCGCGCAACAGCTCGTTTCGCCCCTCGAGATCGAGCCGCTCTCGCTCATAGGCCGTCACTTCCGCCGAGAGATGTACGACTTTGTTTTGTAGCTCATCCATGCCAAAGAGCGCTTGACGCACGCTGTTTGAGATGACGAGCAGCGTCGAAAGCGTGAAGAGAACGATCAACACGCCCGTGCCGATGGCAATCACTTGAGACGTGTGCTTGGGACGCAGGCCGAACACCGAAAGGCGCCGCCTTCCGACGAGCATGCCGACTCGGTCGCCCCAGTATGCGGCGACGCCGCCTACGAGCATCAGGAGCACGATGAAGAGGATGCCAAACGGCATGCGCTAGCTGCCTCCCTGAGGTCGGTCGGCCCGAAAGAGACCAATTCCTCGAGCAAACCCCTTGGCGCATGCTCATGGATCGCCGAGCGACTTGGGACACACCATATCGAGGGCATCGCGCATCAAGAAAAGCCGCGGATATAGTGTGTCCCAAGGCTCCATAAGCACGCTCCTTGGCGTACCTATTCTACCTTTGGAAAGTCGCATCCTCCAGAAAAAGCCACCTCACATCTCCTCCGGAGCCTCGATCCCAAGCAGGTAGAGGCCGAAGGCGACGCTCTTTTGGACGGCCCGAACGAGGGCCGTGCGCGCCTTCTCCCGGTCGCTCCCGACGATTCGATGAGCGTGGTAAAAGGAGTTGAAGCCTTGACAAAGTGAAAGCAAGTGGCGAGCAATCTCCGACGGCTCCCGCTGCTCGGCGGCTCTTACGACCACCTCGGGAAACTCTGCCAGGCGTTTCACCAGTTCAAATGTTTCGGGCTCGTCCAGGTCCTCGGGCCCTACCGCATCGACGAGGTCCGCCTCGTTCCACCTGCTCTTTTTGAGGAGGCTCGCCGTTCGCGCATGTGTGTACTGAACGTATGGACCCGTGTCCCCCTCAAAACTCAAAGCGGCGTCCCAATCAAAGGAGATGTCTTTGATCCGGTTGTGGGAGAGGTCGTTGAAAATGACGGCGCCGATCCCCACTTGCTCCGCAACCTTTTCCTTATCCTCGAGCCCCGGATTTCGCTCTTCGATGATCGCAGTGGCCCGCTTTACCGCATCATCCAAGAGGTCCTCGAGGAAGACGACGTTCCCTTTGCGCGTGGACAATTGGGCATCGCCGATCCGAATGTGCCCGAACGGAATGTGTTCGAGTCGGCCGACCCACTCATAGCCCATCTTCTCCAAGACCGCGAACACCTGCTGAAAATGGAGTTGCTGCGGAGCGCCCACGACGTAAAAGAGATGATCGAACGCGTATGTTTCAAACCTGTCGATCGCTGCCGCGAGATCCCGAGTCGCATACAGTGTGGCTCCGTCTTTCTTCTTGATCAAACACGGCGGGAGGTCGCCCACATGCACGACCAATGCGCCTTCGCTCTCCTCGAGCAACTCTAGCTCATCAAGGGCTTGCACCGTCTCGTCCATCTTTTCGTTGTAGGCGCTTTCGCCGCGATAGGCGTCGAACTCAATCCCCAGGCGACTGTAGATCCGCTCAAACTCCCGCAATGAAAGCTCTCTAAACCTGTGCCAAAGCGCCACCTCTTCCTCTCGCCCCTGCTCGAGTGCAAGAAAGCTCGCCCGCGCTTCATCGTCCAGGCTAGGATCCTTCTCCGCCTCTTCGTGGAACGTGACGTAGATCCGCAAGAGATCGGGAATCGTCGCCTGATCGAGATCGATGTCGGCTCCGAAACGTCGATAGGCGACGATCAATTTGCCAAATTGCGTCCCCCAATCGCCCAAGTAGTTTAGGCGAACGACGCGATAGCCGAGCGATTGAAAGATGCGTCCGAGTGAATGGCCGATGATCGTCGACCGCAGGTGGCCGACGTGAAATGGCTTGGCGATGTTCGGCGATGAGTAATCGATGACGACCGTCTTGCCTTCGCCCACTCGCTCCATGGGTTCGGCCGACTCGAGGATCGCACGTACGACTGCGCGTCCCGCGTGGCCCGCGTGTAGAAAAAAGTTCACGTAGGCGTTTACCACCTCGACCTTGGAAATCCACGGTTCCTGGTCGAGTTTGGCGTCGATTCTCCTCTTGATCTCTTCGGCGATCGCGTTTGGGGCCTTGCGGAGCGTGCGGGCGAGCTGAAAGCAAACGAGCGCGTAGTCGCCGAGCTCCCTGTTCGGGGGAATCTCAATAAGACTCGCAGCGTCAATTTCCCCGGCGCCCATGTCCGCCAAGACGGACTCGATCACCGTAACCAGTTTGGAAGTGAGCATATTTTGCATGTGTCGATCTCTCCTAGTATTTTGCCTTACACAAAAAAACGACCCGACGTCTCACATTTAGAGACGAGGATCGCTGCCCCGCGGTACCACTCTATTTGACCAAGACGCGACTTGAAAAAACGCGCCGCGCGCTCGGCCCACTTTCATCGATAACGGTTCCTTTAACGCGGAACCCCTCGCCGACGCCTACTCGAGCCAAAGGACAATCGAGGCACCACACCCATACAAGGAGCCCCATGGCCTTTCGGGCCGGACCTCATGAGCCCGTTCATCGCCGCCGTTCAACGGGTTTGCACCCCCACCCGTTCACTGGATTTCCGGCGCTCGACTACTCTTCTCACTCTTCGGTCGATATGTACGATGTCAATTAGTATCTCAAACAAGTTTTGCTGTTATCCTACACGATCGTGCGCTCTGCGCGCAAGTTCGAATCGAGCAGTGTAGAACTCGGGCTTTCGTCGCTTCAACCGGCATAGCCTTTCCTTAAGCTCGCCGGGAAAAACGCAAGTTTATTCCTTAAACCGTCGTCGCCTCTAAACGAGATGACAACGCCCTCGTCCCGGTGCTCGACGCCCTCGACATGGCGCATGTGGAGGTTGATTCTGACGCCGTTGGCGAAGGTGAGCACCACGTTTTGCGGGACGACGCCAAATAGGCGCATCGTCTCGAACGAGCATGCCGCAGGCCGATCGACGCTCACCAATTTCGACTTGAACTTAAGGAACGCGCCCTTGCAATCGAGCTGGAGGACGACCTCGCAGCCCTGGCTATCCTCGAGCAGTGCAAGAAACCTGGCCCAAGACTGACTCATCCCCAGCACCACCTCTAACTTGCTCGACTATATCGCTTCGCTCTCTTCGATCGGGTATCGAAGAGGCGTCAAAAAGCTGCGGAACCGAATCCGTTCATCGGCAGGAAGCAACGCCACCGGCGCGAGGGGCTCGGAAAGGTAGAGAGCTACCTCGTCCGTCGGCTGAGCCCGCAACGCGTTTTGGAATCGGCGCGCATCGAGCCAGACGATCCGCTTAGGGTACTCTGCCTCGAGCTGCACGAACGTCTGCGCCTCGCCCACCTCGGCATGGGACGATGCAAGGTGTAACCTGGATCCCTCGAGCCGAAGGGCCATGGCCCGCCCCTCGTCGGGCAGGCTCGCGACCTGCCGCACGGCTTCCAACAAGGCGGATCTTTTGGTGGTCACCCGAACGCCTCCAAGTGGGCCGGTGTACCGGGTAAGATCCGGATACTGGGTATCGAGGGCTCGAACCGACCACACAAGTCCGTTCGAGCGCAGCCAGAGCTTTTGATCAAAGAATGCGAGGTCGACGCGCTCTTTCCCGAGCGCTGTGAGCGCCTTGACAAATGCGTTCAACCCTCGAGTGGGCAAGACCGTCTCAAACTCCCGCGAGGCGCCCTTGCTCGCCTCCTGCGGCTCGAGGTCCGCAACATAGTGAGCGAGTTGAAAGTTGTCCGTCGCCGCTACCTTGAGCTCGCCTGCCGATGCGGAGATCGACACACCGAAAAACGGCGACATCTCGTCGGAATCGACAGCGCAGAACGTCGTCCGAGCAATCATGTCGGCAAAGCCTTGAGCGGATATTGAAAAGCCCCAGGTCTCCGGGGGCTCGAGCAACGGGAAATCGTCTTTGTCCGTGGTGCGCAACCTAAAGGCCGAGTGACCGCACGTCAGCCGCAATGAGCGGTTTGACGCACTGACGCTAAGGGCGACTTCCCCGCTCGTGAGCGTGGCGACTACTCGGGCAAAATACTGCCACTCGACGCAGGCAGTCCCGGGGGCGTGTATCGTGGCTGGGAGAAGCACGCGGGCATAACTTTGCAGGTCCGTTGCACAAAGCGCAAGGCGTTCGTCGTCGGCCGACACGATGATGGCGGTCGTCCCGTTGACGATGGGCCGCCGGGGGACGATTCTCCCCACCGCTTGCAAGGCGGCATCAAGTTTTGCCTGGTCAATCAGTAATTGCACGCTGGATGCTCCCGGTAAAAAGCGTTGCCGACCGGCGCTCATGGTTTTAGCGCGTCGCTGTCATCATACCACACGTTTTCATGGAAGCGCCAGGCCACAATACGGGCAATAGGCCAAAGTAGCGCCGATTGTGAAACCGCGTCAAGCTATGGTAACCTTGAATCGGAGTGTGATCGACCGGTGGATGCAAACCCCGTGCAAATCAAGGAATTCTTAAGGGAGCGACTCTCGACGTCGATGTATGATCGACTCAAGGTCGCAAGCGAAGACTTTACGCTCCCACTCTTTCGCCGTGACCCCGAGACGGGAGCGTACGAGTGCGTCCTGGACGACGAATCGACCGATGACGACGAACTCTTGATCGATGCCGCCTGCACCGCCTGCGAACTCCTTGCCGCATCGCGCCTTGAGTTTGTCGGCGATCGCTCCCTGACGCCGGACGGGGATGAGAAAGGTGAAATCCGGCTCGAGTACCGCTTTGATCTTGACGAAGAGGCCGTGTACGACCAATTTCGCCGGATGCTGATCACGCCGGACCAACAAAGCGCGGGCATCCGCGCCACGACGCTAAAGCGTCTCGACGGCTTTTTGATCTCCGTGACGATGCAGTATGAGAACGACTTCGACTACCAAAGGAAAAAGGATTCTCTGGATTGGATGTTGCATCTAGCTAGGAAGAAAGCAAACAACTCGCCATTTTCCGGAAGGAAGCTTTGATGCCGTCCTAATGCGGCACGACGGCTTGGCGGAAGATAAGGAATCGGTGACGAGAGACAATGCAATCAACCCAACTTTGGATTTGGGTCGCGCTCCTTGCTCTGGCTGCGGCCAAAAGCGCGCTCTTTACGTCGATCGAAGTTGCCGTCGTAAGGGCGCGCCGCGCCAGACTCGAAGATTACATCGAAAGCGGCAAAGACCGCGTTGAAGCAGTGAAACAAGTCGACCGCGAATTGTATTCGGGCCTCCTGGTCGCCCGGGTCGGCATCGTATTTGGCGCCGTACTGGCCGGCTGGGTCGGCGCAGTCGGATTTGGGCCAGCCGCACGCAACATGCTCGGCGCCGAGGGCAATCCCGTCCTGGGAGCGCTCGCCGTGTTCCTGGTCTATTTGATTGTGGGCATACTCATCGCGGCGTTCGGACATTTGGCGCCCCGGAGCTTCGCCCTTGCGCGACAATCGCAGGACGCATCGAGAAGAGGCGTCCTTTTCCGCATTATTTGGGCTCTTACCTTGCCTCTTGCGAGCGTTGCATCATGGCTGGCCGGTGTCCTGTTGTGGTTTTCCCGCAGCGCCGATGCAGGCAATGGCCAACTGAGCGAAGACGAACTCAACCTGCTCATGTTGTCGAGCTACCGCCGGGGCAACGTCGGCGGCGCCCAGCGCGACTTGATCAATCGCGTCTTTGGGCACAAGGAAGACCACGTGCGCGACTGTTTGACGCCTAGATCGGAAATGGCGTGCATTTCGTCGGCGATGCGCGTCGGCGACGCCCTCGAGGTCGCAAGACAGTTCGGGTTCACCCGCTTTCCGGTGTGCGAAGGAGGAAAGGACCGGGTGATCGGCATCGTTCACTACCGAGACTTGATCGATGCCAAAGAGACCAACGCCCGTCAGCCCGTGACGGATGTCATGCGGCCCACCGTTTGTGTGGCGCCCGACTTGCCGGTGTCCGAGGCGCTTGCGACCATGCAGCAACACCGCATGCACATGGCGATTGTGACCGACGACAGTGGCAGCGCGCTCGGCCTGGTCACGATGGAGGATCTACTTTCCAACATGGTTAGCGAACCCGTCCCCGCCGACGACATGAGCATCCGAGCGATCGGAAAGGGCGTTTATGAATTTGGCGGCGACTTGCTGGTCGAAGAGGTCGAGGACGCGCTGGACATCGACTTTCAAAACGTCGGCGTCGAATCGATCGGTGGCTATTTGTTCGGGAAGTTTGGCAGGAAGCCCAAAGAAGGCGACTCGATCAAGATCGCGGGAATCGTCTTTGACGTGCTCGAGGTGCGCGGCGCCCGCATTCGACGGCTGCGGGCGATGCGGTCGCGCGAGGCCGTACCCGTTAATCAAGACAATCTGAGTTGATGACGCCGCCCGGGCCGTGGCCGGCCTCGAGGCGGCGTCACACCATGTGCCCTAGATAAAGCCCATGCGCTCTTTCACTTCGTCGATGGTTGCACGAGCGACTTTGCGGGCCTTTGCGGCGCCTTCGGCGAGGATCTCGTCCAGCCTCTTCGGATCGTCGAGGAGCGCGCGCCGCTTCTCGCGGATGGGAGTCAACTCATCGATGATCGCCTGAGCGACCGCGTCTTTGAGGTCCACGTAGCGAAGACGGCCGGCCTCGTAATCCGCTTGGAATCGCTTCACATCATCCTCGGTCCCGCACGATTCGAGCAGCACAAAGAGGTTTCTCACCCCAGGGCTCATCTCGTTGGATTCGCTCGGTCCGGTGTCGGTCACAGCTCGTCTGACCAGCCTTCGGATCTCGTCGGGCTCGGCGGCGATGGGCACGACTCCCCCGGGAATGCTCTTTGACATCTTGCTCGTGGGATCCGTCAAAGCCATGACACGGGCCGTCTTGGTGACGATCGCCTGCGCTTCCGGAAAGGTCTCGCCATACAGGTGGTTGAATTTGCGGCCGATGTCCCTAGTAAACTCGATGTGTTGGATCTGATCCTCTCCGACCGGCACCCGATCGGCCTTGTACAGCAAGATGTCCGCCGCCTGCAGGATTGGATAGCACAAGAGGCCTGCGCTGACCGAAGCCTGCTCTTGGCGGGCCGCCTTCTCCTTGAACTGCGTCATGCGCTCGAGGAGCCCAAGCGGCGTAATGCAGGTGAAGAGCCAGTTCAACTCGGTATGTTCGGGCACATCGGACTGAACGAAGAGCGTCGATCGCTCGGGATCGATTCCCGCCGCGAGCAGCGTCGCAGCGAGCTCCTTCACCCGCCTCTTCAATTCCGCAGGCTCATAATCCACGGTAATGGCGTGGTAGTCGACGATGCAATAGATGCTCTCGTACTCGTATTGGAGCTTCACCCAATTCTTGATCGCTCCGAGGTAATTGCCGATGTGCACGTCGCCGCTTGGTTGAATCCCCGAAAAGATGCGGTGAGTCGTCACGTACGTTCCTCCTTAACTCCGATTAGCTTGCGTTCCCAATTGAAACACAAAAAACCTCGCCCGATCAGGGACGAGGTTACTCGCGGTGCCACCCTGGTTGACCGCTTCGCTGATGCCGCGGTCCTCCTCTTACATGTCGTGCGCGCCGTTTAGGTCGCGCTCGCTCCGTAACGTGGAGCGCTCGGCAGAGCCTACTTTGGGAGCGTGCTCCATAGCGGGCCTATCGCATTTGCCCGAGCATGCGCATTTCGGTCTGCGGCTTGCGGGTCCATTCGTCAAGAGCTCGGCCGCCGACTTTCCACCACCCGTCGGCTCTCTTTTGCCTGGAGACTCTCAAGTACTACTCCCGCGCATCGCCTTCACTTTGATGTGGTTAACATGATATAATAGCGACTGCAGATCGTCAATGGGGTCTCGCCCGGCTGCCCATCGTTCGGCGCGGGACCCAGCGGAGCGATCAAGCATTACGGAGGTGGATCGTTATTCGTAGAGGTCCTCAAACGACGCGGCCCCCACAACAGCGTGGGTCACGAATCAACCAACAGATCCGCGGCAAGCGGGTGCGTGTCATCGGCCCCGACGGCAGCCAGCTTGGAGTCTTGACTCCCGAGGAGGCTTGGGAGGCAGCGAGCAGGTACAATCTCGACCTTGTGGAGGTATCTCCGACTGCCCAGCCCCCTGTATGCAGGATCATGGACTTCGGTAAATGGAAGTACGAACAGAGCAAGCGGGACCGGGAAGCGCGCAAAAAGCAGAAGAGTATTACAATTAAAGAATTGCGCATGCGTCCCAAAATCGATGACCACGACCTGGACGTCAAGATGCGAAACGCCCGCAAGTTCCTAGAGGAAGGCGACAAGGTAAAGATTTCGGTGCGGTTTCGCGGGCGTGAAATCGTCCATCACGACCTCGCCCGAGGGAAACTTCAAGAATTGGCTAAGGATCTTTCTGAGATCGGCTCCGTCGAGCGCCCGCCCATTATGGAGGGACGCCAGATGATCATGATCTTGGCGCCCAACAAGACGACGTAACGCACGCGAGCCTTTACAATACAAATGTGTACGAGGGCTGTCAGCTCAACAAGGACAGCCCTCGGTTTTTTTTCGATCGGCGCGGGCCTCCTGCTCATCGCGAGGCGACTACGTCATGCACGCCGAGATTGGCGTGAGGCGGCCCACCGTCTTGCGGAACGCATCTCCGCTGATCTTTTCCTGCTCGAGAAGGATGCATGCAACTTCTTGAATCTGCTCTTTGCATGCGGTCAGTTGTCGCAGCACGTACTCCTCCTGCTCGCGGACGATGCGCTGCATTTCGTCGTGGAGCGCCTTGGGCGACATCACTTCGGTATCGACGATTCCAAGGTCGGACATTCCCGCTCCGACGAGCTTCGCGGCTAGGTCCATCGCTTGACGGATGTCTCCTACCGATCCGGTGCTTCGGCAGCCGAAAAAGATCTCTTCGGCGCATCCGCCGGCGACACAGACTGCGATCTGATCCAAAATCTCCTGCTTCGTCTGAAGATATGGATCGTCGTCGGGCGCTTGACGCATATATCCGAGCGCCTTCCCTCGCGAGGTGATGGTGATCGAGGAGACGGATCCGGGCCGCACCAGTTCGCTGATCAACGCGTGGCCCGCCTCGTGATGGGCGATGCGTTCCCGCTCTTCGGTGCGGGGTTTGCGCTCGAGCCGCTCCCCCATCATCACCTTTTCGATCGCCTCTTTGAAGTCGTCTTTGGTGATCTCGGTTCGACCCGCTCGCATGGCCTGAATCGCCGCCTCATTCACCACGCTCTCGAGGTGGGCGCCGGAAAACCCGTACGTCTCCCGAGCGATCGAATCCAAGTCCACGTCCTCGGCAAGAGGTCGACTCTTGGTATGAATTTTCAGGATGTGCAGCCGTCCGTCGCGGTCGGGCAGATCGACTTGCACGGTCCGGTCAAAGCGACCAGGCCTGAGCAGAGCCGGGTCGAGCAGGTCCGGCCGGTTTGTCGCCGCCATGACGAGGACCCGCACCGATGTGTCGACGCGCACGCCGTCCATCTGCACGAGCAGTTCGTTGAGCGTCTGGTCGTACTCCATATGGCTCGAGTGCTTTCCGCGCTTGCCGCCTAGCACCTCGATCTCATCGATGAAGATCACGGCGTGCTTCTTCCCCGCTTTTTCGGCGACTTCCCTCGCCTTCGTGAAAAGGCGGCGCACCCGCTGCGCTCCGACACCAGCGTACACCTCGACAAACTCCGACCCGCTCGCCGAAAAGAACACGGCGTCCGCGTGATTGGCCGCCGCTTTGGCAAGGAGCGTTTTACCTGTGCCCGGCGGTCCGGTGAGCAGTATGCCCTTGAGCGGACGTATCCCCAAGGCCTTGACGCTCTCGGCGTCCTCGATAAACTGCAGCGCCTCGATCAGTTCGCGCTTAGCCGTTTCCTGACCGCCGATGTCGTCAAAACGCACCGGTGAGCGAACGGCATTTAGGTCGTCGGCCATGAATGACCTGGACCTTCCAACGCCTCGGTTGTCCACCGCATACCTAAAGAAGAGGAAGATCCCCCCCAAGAGCAGGAACGGCGTTACGTCAAAGCCCCACAACAACAACAGCACGATGAGCCCGGCGCCTGAGCCTACCAGCACCTCCTTTACCACAGCGCGATCCCTCCTTGGGCAGCGTGCGCTGCGTCGACCGATCTGGGCACCACTTCGAACAGGTAATGCTCGCCGTCGTAAAGTTGAACAAAGACAAAGTGATCGCCGACGAACACTCGGTGCCGGTCGATGCCGGAATCGGCGAGCTCGCGCGCTACGTCCGAAGCCATTTGCGAGAACATGCCGGTGCTAATGCCCTCGTGGACATGGAAGTGGATGTCGTGGTAAACCTGCTCGAGCTCTGTCGAACGTCGATCCTCCGGGATCACCCGGCCTAAGGACGCGCCAAACGTCGCCCGGGCCAGCCCCGCGACCTTGGGGAACGCCTCTTCGATCGGGGCATTCGGCCCAAACTGAACGTAAACGTCCTTGCGGCCATCGAAGGCCTCCGAGACGCGGACGCCCTCGACGCCGGAGATCTCGGATGCCTGATGGGTCATCGGATCAAGGACCTGATTTTTGTAGTACACGGACCGCGCCGCAACGCCAATGAGAACAACGGCGACGAACACGCCCAGGGCAATCGGAATCTTGAGACCTCTCATGGGGCGGCAGCTCTCCTCTCATCGTTGATGCGCATTCGGCACTTAAATGCCAGCTAGAGGGCTTTATTATAACATGGGAACCGCTGCCGCTTTGGAGGTGGCTTTTGGAAAGCGAGATCTTTCGAGGTTACTCTTCTTTCTCCCACTTTTTCAAATTGAGCGGGTCGGCGGGCATGGGGCCGCCTGGATGAGGGGATGCGCCGAATAGCCCGGAAAACGGGGGCTCGTCGGTGCGCACGAGTCCTACGCGCTTGTTCTCGTCGTCAATCACGATGGCGATCTCCCCGCGCAGCAGCGCCTTTTGCAACGTGATCACCCACTCCTCGACCGTTTGGGAGGGCTCGACCGAGGCCATCTCACGGGCGACATTCGTGACGATGGGCTCTAAAATGGCCTGGTCAACCAGTGGAATATCTTCAGCCCTAATGTACCTGCTGATTCGTTCACGCTCCACGCTCATCACGCCCTTCGTAAAGTGGGGTCGGACAGGTCACCATTCCCATAGGATGCCGAGTCTACCTTCCGATACTGCGTCTCCCAGAAAAACACCAAGCGCCGCTCCTGCCATGACGTCACTCGTCCAGTGTCGGCCGAGCAGGATTCTCGTTAGGCCAACGACTGCAGCGAGCGCCAATGCCTCTTCCCGATACTCCGGGTACTTGTGCCCGACCACGGTCGCAAGCGCGAAGGATACCGCCGTATGACCCGATGGAAAGGAGTGTTTTCCGTCGGATAGCGTCGGCCCAAACCATCCTGCCTCACCATGCGCGGGCCGCGCACGCCCTGTCAAGATCTTGAGTCCGTATGTCGCAATCGCGGCGTGCGCCACGGCGCTCAGGCCGGTCGCGCCCGCTTCAGGATCGCTCGACCAAAGCGCCGCGATCCCCAAAGTCATCCCGAGCGGCCCACCCAGCTCGGTAATGTATCGGCTAAGGCGCTCGATGGTCGAGCCCTCCGGCGCAACCCGCTCGGCCCACAATGCGCCTTCCTCGTCCAAAGCAAAACCGGCCGCAACGCCTGCCGGCCACCACAGCCCGCCGCTCGCCGACGCACCTTGTGAGGTCGATAAAACGATCATCAACGACCAGACGATTCCGGATCTAAGGGCTATCCTGGACCCAAACGCGAGCTGCACTGGTTTCTCGAGTGCCTCCTAACACAAACTTCCTGGTAGATGGGGGATAATTGACCCACGTCGTGACAAAATTAGGGCAGGAGGTATCCGTTCATGAAAGCAACCGGAATCGTACGACGCATCGACGACCTCGGGCGGATCGTCATACCCAAAGAGATCCGCAGAACCCTCCGCATTCGAGAGCGCGACGCCCTGGAGATCTTTACCGACCGAGACGGCGAAGTGATCCTCAAAAAGTACTCTCCGATCGCCGACCTCGAGGACTTCGCACAAGAGTATGCCGACAGTCTTTACGAGTCGACAGGGCACGTCACGCTCATCACCGACCGAGACGCATACATTGCGATTGCAGGCACAGGTCGCAAGGCGTTCCTCGGCAAAAGCCTACCCGAAGAGATCGGTGAGCACATGGAGCAAAGAACGCCCTTCAACACACAAGCCGGCGGACCGCACCTGCCGATCCCCGGATTTGAAGACGCCCACCAACTCCTGGTCCCTATCATCCACGATGGAGACGTCGTCGGATCCATCATTCTGGTTTCACAAGAGAAACCCCTCGCGGACCTGGAGACCACGTTATGCAAGACTGCCGCCGATTTCTTGGCCAAGCAACTTGGTTGATCCTAAAGCGGAAAGCCGTACTCTTCTAACCTAGAGTGGGGGTTACGGCCTTTCCGCGAACTGCGGTCGCCGGCATCCGGCGCCGCCTTCGCGCCCTCAAAGCCTCTCCCAATGCTGCACATTTTTCACAAAACGTGCATATTCAATTCCTAATTTGAACACACAATAGGTAGTGCCGAATAGGCAAACGGTCACGCCCCGTCCTTTTTCAAAACCGGGATCCGGCGCCGGACTTCCCTACTGTGCGCCGATCCCAAAACGAGCAGGAGGAATCACGAAAAAGTGAGACAGCGTGAAGGTTATTATGCCGCGTTGGAGCGGCAGCGAGTAGGTGAATCCACATTGAAAGATCGGATCAGCCAACGAGATCGTGAACGAGACGACGAGCGGGAGTATGAAGCCCTGGAATCCCTTTACACCGAAGTCGGCATGAAAGCTTTCACGGCCTTCAACAGTTGTCTTGAATGGCTTTCTCACCTTGGGGCGCCGCGGTCCATGAGCCTGATGGAGGCTGAGCGGCCGATCCGCGAGGCGGTCGCACAAGGTTTGGAGCAGATCCAAGAAGAGCTCGGGGCTGTACGGGACCGAATCGCCCGCATGGAGAGCAGCGTTGCCGCCTTAGAAGCCGGGATGCGCAGGATCGACAAGTATACGATGGAGGCCTTCAGAAACCTCCAAGAGATTGAGGAGCGCTTTGAGACAAGGACCCACGGAATCGCTGGAGAGGACGCGCAAAGCTATCGCGGGCGCATGGCAAAGGAAGACGCCGCCGGACTCGCCCTCGCCGCAGCCATCAAGATGCGCTCAGAAGGCAAGCGCCTTACGCTTGCGTCCGTGGCACGAGAGGCCGGCCTCAAGTACGGCCAGATCGTCTACGCTTTTGGAAACAAAGAAGGGTTTTTCAAGGCGCTTGCCGAGAACCAAACCCCACGGAGCGCCGATGGGGCCCGGTCCGGATACGAAGAAGAGAGCGCCTGAGACGAATACGCCGAAGGCCGGAACCTCAAGTGGATTCCGGCCTTCGGCGTGAATGTCGAAAACCCGCGGCCCCCGGCAATTACCGGAGTTGTTTTTGCGCCTTTAGGAAGTAATCGATGCCTGAGACGACCGTGATCGCCGCCGCAATCCAAATCAGCGCCACGCCCGCGGCAAGATCGATCAAAAGTGCGCTGATCGCAACCACTTGGGTGATGGTCTTGAGCTTGCCTAGCAAGCTCGCCGGGATCACCACGCCCTCCGACGCCACGAGCATCCGAAGTCCCGACACCGCAAACTCGCGCCCTAAAATGATCACGGCCACCCAGGAGTTGATTGCTCCGAGCTCCACGAGGGAGATCAGGGCGGCTGAAATGAGAAGTTTGTCCGCTATTGGATCCATGAGCTGGCCAAACTTGGTCGTCTCTTTGCGGGCGCGCGCCACGTAGCCGTCCAAACCGTCGGTGATCGCCGCGACGATAAAGACGGCCACTGCCCAAAACTCTCCGGTCTGGGCAAACAAGAGCGCCATAAAAACTGGTATGAGAAAGATCCGACTGAGCGTAAGCGCCGTCGCCAATGTCATTTCGTTTTACCTCGAGAGGTTCGCGATTAGCAGATCTCGGCATACACTATAACATATGCCATGTAGCGTGGACAGAGCGTATTGTCGTGCTTTGGGGGCGGTATTTTCCGGGCCGAATGCGGGAGGATTCCACATCTAGGCAACGAAGGATTCGTGCGGGCAATCCGCCATTCGGTTCAACGGCCTTTGAACGGGCGCTCTAATGGCATCTAGAGAGCATGCCCCTGTGTTGACAGTGCATGGTCGACCGATTATAATTATGCACTGGTAAAGGGCGTTAAACGGGTGTGATTCCGGCATGGCGGCAAAGCTCGCGCTTGCCGGTTTTTACCGTGTAGGATTGTGAAATTCGTCATTAATGACCCGTCAGGGGGCGTGGACGTGCTCGAACAGTTCATCGACATCTCGGTCTTCTTCCTCATAGGCGCGCTCTTCGTCGTGATCTCGGTGTCGGTCGGCATCCTCGTTCGGCCGAATAACCCATACCCGGAGAAGCTCGTCGCCTACGAATGCGGCGAGACGCCCGTAGGACAAGGCCAAGTCAGGGTGCACATCCGCTATTACATCTTCGCATTGATCTTCGTGGTCTTCGACGTCGAGACGATCTACCTTTATCCGTGGGCCGTCGTGTTCGAGGAGATCGGGCTGTTCGCATTCGGCGAGATGATGCTGTTTATCGGGATGTTGGTCGTCGGTCTGATCTACGCTTGGAGAAAGAGGGTATTGAAATGGGCCTGATGGATCACGAAGAAGTTCCCGGGGTCGTCACCGTACCGCTCCGGCGGCTGATCAACTGGAGCCGCAAGTCGTCCCTTTGGTACTTGCTTTTCGGCATCGCTTGCTGCGCGATCGAGATGATGGCGACCGGCGCCTCCCGATACGACTTCGACCGATTCGGGATGATCTTTCGCGCCTCGCCGCGCCAATCCGACCTCATGATTGTTCCTGGCACCATCAATGAGAAGATCGCAGATCGCGTGAAGGTGCTCTACGACCAGATGGCAGAGCCTCGCTGGGTGCTGGCGATGGGCGGCTGTGCGATCAACGGCGGCCCCTACCACGGCGAGTACAACATCGTCGACGGGGTCGACAAGGTGGTTCCGGTGGACGTTTACGTGCCAGGGTGTCCTCCTAGGCCGGAGGCGCTTTTGCACGGCATTCTCAAACTTCAAGAGAAGATTGCTCGGGAAGGCCTCAAGACGCCGACCCGAGTCTAGATGGTATCGCACGCACTAAGATGAAGACGGCGGGCTCTCGGGAAAGTTCGGGGCCCGCCGCTACAATGTCCGCGGCCGGATGTGCGAGGGTCCTGGTGACACACAAACATCGACGCGGGTGTTGATTACGCCGCACCTTAAAAAATTGCGTGCGGCGACTACAAGCAAATGCGAGAGGGGGTGGACCACGTGGCAGATGAGAACGAAAAGGTCGAGCAAGAAGCGAAGGCTTCCGGCGCCGGTTCCAAAGCCGACGTGGACCGCCAAGATCAAACTCAGGATGAGCAAGGAGCCCCAAGTGAACAGGCCCCTATGCTCTCCCCCCTGATGCAAGATGTCGTCGACGGTCTGAAGGCGCACCTGCCGGGGCTCAAACCCACCGCTCGCGACGACGAATGGGTCGAAATAAACGTCGAGGCGGACGCTTTGAAAGAAGTCGCTCTCACTTTGAGAGACCGACTTGGCTTTGACTACCTCAGCATGATTTCCGCCGTCGACTACCGTGACGAGGGATTTGAGGTCGTCTACCACCTTCTCTCCCTCCTCGCCAACAAGAAACTAGTGATCAAAGTGCGGCTAGCCGACCGGGAAAATCCCACGGCGCCGTCTGTTGTCGACGTCTGGCCTACGGCGGACTTCCACGAGCGCGAAGCCTGGGATTTGATGGGCGTCCGTTTCGAGGGTCACCCAGACCTTCGCCGCATCCTCATGCGAGAGGACTGGGAAGGGCATCCCTTGCGCAAAGATTATGTCGACGACCGCGCCCCGCGGGAGCGACAGACTCGGGAGACCTACTACGAGTCGTACATTTCAAAAGGCCGCTCTAAGTAAGGGCGCCTTACCTATTTGATTGTTGGCTAGGTCACACTCACCCAGGAGGTGGGGATTAGCATGTCCAAAACGTTGGATCGCATCGATCAGGTCGGAGCCACTCCGGAGCTTAGGAGCGAAGACCTCTTTATCAACATGGGGCCTCAGCACCCTAGCACCCACGGCGTGCTTCGGGTTCTTGCGACCTTCGACGGCGAAGTGGTCAAATCTGCCAAGGCCGATGTGGGCTACCTGCATCGCTGTTTCGAAAAAATCGCCGAAAAGAGGCAACTCTTTCAGGTAGTCCCCTACACCGACAGGACAGACTACCTTTCCGCCATTACCAACGAGCTTTGCTTCGTCATGGCCGTTGAAAAGTTGCTTGACGTCGAAATCCCCATGCGAGCGCAGTACATCAGGTTCATCATGGCTGAGCTCCAACGGATCGCAAGCCACCTACTTTTCTTCGGCACGTTCGCCCTCGACCTCGGCGCCGTGACGGTCTTCTTGTACGCCTGGCGAGAGCGTGAACGGCTTCTTGACATCTTCGAATCCGTCACCGGCGCGCGCATGCTCTACAATTACTTGCGCATCGGAGGCGTCCGCAACGACGTATTCGATGGATTCGAAAAGGTGGTCGAGGGCTTCCTCGATGACCTCGAGAAGCGCCTGCGCGAGTACCACAACATCCTGACCGGCAATCGCATTTTCGAAACCCGCACCAAGGGTGTTGGCGTCGTTTCGGCCGAGGATGCCATTCGCTACGGAGCAAGTGGCCCCGTCCTGCGGGCCTCGGGCGTTAAATACGACGTTCGCAAAGCGGAGCCGTATCTTCTTTACGACCGCTACGAATTCGACGTGCCCGTTCGCACCGAAGGCGACTGCTACGCCCGCTACATCGTGCGAATGAAAGAAATTGAGGAGAGCATTAAGCTCGTCCGCCAAGCACTCGCCGACATGCCCGTCGGTGGAAAGATCATCGGTGACGTGCCTCGGCGTATCAAGCTCGAGGGCGACACCTACGCCCGCGTCGATTCGCCACGTGGCGAGGTCGCCTGCTACCTCGTGGGCGACGGATCGGATCAGGCGTACAGGCTCAAGTGGCGCTCCCCGTGCTTCGTGCACCTGCAACTCCTTGAGTTGATGGCGAAGGGCCGCCTCGTCGCCGACCTGGTGGCGAGCATCGGAAGCCTGGACATCGTCATGGGCGAGGTGGATCGCTGATGGACATTTTCGGCGCACTCAACAACTGGATCGTGGCCGGCCTCGGCCTCCCCGAGTGGGTCTACCTGACTGTGGCCGCCGCCATTAAGGCAGCGATCTTTCTCGGGTTCATCCTAATCAACGCGCTCTTCCTCATCTGGCTCGAGCGAAAAGTGTCCGGGCACATCCAGCAGCGCCTCGGGCCCATGAGGCACGGCTGGCATGGGCTTGCTCAGACGCTCTTCGACGTGCTCAAGCTGATCGCAAAGGAAGACGTCGTCCCCGCCGGAGCGGATCGACGAGTGTTCGCGCTTGCGCCCATCGTCGCTTTTATTCCGGCGCTCGCGATCTTCTTGATCATTCCCTGGGGGCCCAACCTGATCGCTAACGACCTCAATATCGGGTTGATATTCATCTCAGCGATCACCGGGTTCATCGTTATCTCGTTCATCATGGCGGGATGGAGCTCCAACAACAAGTGGTCATTGATCGGGGCCATCCGTTCCGCAGCGCAAATTGTGAGCTACGAGATTCCACTCGTCATCTCGATCGCAGCCATCGCCATGCTCGCTGGCTCGCTATCCCTACAAGATATCGTAAACGCCCAGCGTGAAGGCGTCTGGTACGTCGTGGTACAACCTCTTGGGTTCATCGTATTTCTCGTCGCCACGATCGCGGAACTCAACCGCGCTCCCTTCGACCTCGCCGAGGCCGAGTCGGAGCTCGTGGCCGGGTACCAGACCGAGTACAGCGGCATGCGCTGGGCCATGTTCTTCCTCGCCGAGTACGCGAACCTCGTCTCCGCATCCGCAATCATGGCGACGCTCTACTTCGGCGGGTGGGCCGGGCCGGCTTTTCTGCCGCCCGTGATCTGGATCCTCCTCAAGACGTACTTTTTCATCTTCGTCGCGATGTGGATCCGCTGGAGCTTCCCCCGCGTCCGGGTGGACCACCTCATGGATCTCGGATGGAAGGGCCTCGTCCCCCTTTCGTTGGTCAACCTGTTCATAACGGGCATCTACGTCCTCGTCAGGTAACGATCTGTGGTTTGGGGACGAGCACACCCGGACGAAGAAGGCGTAAGGGATTGGTTAAGGAGTTGATGGCCCATGGCTCGCTACTTGTATGAGCTTGTGAGGACTACCCGAAGTCTTTTGATTGGGATGGGAATCACGTTTAAGAATATGGTCCAACCGGCGATCACGGTCCAATACCCGGAGGAGCGCCTCGATCTCCCAGTCGGATATCGGGGAATTCCGGTGCTCCTTTCCGATGACGAGGGCAACTTGAAGTGCGTCTCGTGCGAGCTTTGCGCAAGGGCGTGCCCCGTAAACTGCATCGAGATTCAAAGCCACAAAGAGGAAGGGCGCAAGATCAAGGTGCTGGACGTGTACAACCTCGACGCGACGTGGTGCATGTACTGCGGGCTTTGTGTCGAGGCGTGCCCCTTCGATGCGCTCGCCATGTCCGACCAGTTTGAGCTGGCCGATTATGACCTCGTCAACCTCGTCTACGACCGCGACCGCTTGGCCGAGATCGGGCGGCGGCAACTGACAGAGACGATCAACTTCGGCATCAAGACGGGGGGCGAACCGACTCGATGACAATCATCGACTGGTTTTTCGTGATTGCGGCGGCGATAACGCTGTTTGGCGCATACCGGGTGGTCATCAGCGAGAAGATCATGCACGCTGCGCTGTGGCTTGCGCTAACGTTCGCAGGGGTTGCGGCGATCTACTTTCTGCTGGGCGCCGACTTCCTGGCAGCCGCTCAGCTACTCGTCTACGTCGGCGCCATCACGACGATCATCATCTTCGGAATCATGCTCTCGTCGATCGAAGACTTAAGAGGCAAGGCCGGCAATACGTTCTGGCAAAGAGTTTCGGCACAGTTCTCCTCCCCGCGCCATGGCGTTTTGGCATTGGTCGCGGCAGGCGGACTCACGCTCACCCTGATCGTATTGCTCGCAAGGAGCGTGTGGCCGACCGCTCCGGCGGAAAGCGCCGTCCCAAAGGATACGCCGCGCCTCATCGGCGAAGCGCTGTTTAAGACGTACGTCATCCCATTTGAGATCGCGTCCGTGGTGCTGCTCGTCGCATTGATCGGGGCGATCGTACTGGCGACCAAGGACGAGCCGCCGACATCAAACGGAGAGGAGCAGCCCTAATGACCATTTCGCTACCGGTGATTCTCGCCGTCAGCGCCGCAATGTTTGGTTTCGGTGTTTACGGCGCGCTCACATTGCGCAATGCGATTCGGATCCTCATGTGCGTCGAGTTGGTATTAAACAGCGTAAACATCAACCTCGTCGCCTTCTCCAGGTATCTCTCTTCGGATCCCGCCCAGGGCCAGGTCTTTACGATTTTCGTGATGACGGTCGCTGCGGCTGAGGCTGCTGTAGGACTGGCGATTATCCTTATGATCGCCCGCCAGCGCTCGCACATCGATATCGAGCGCATCAACCTGTTGAAATGGTAGGTGGCAGTTGATGGCAGAGCTCGCGTGGATTATACCGGTCCTTCCGTTCATATCGTTTCTCATCATCGCGCTCGCCGGCCATAAGACGCCGGGCGACGGCGACAAGGTGGGAATCGCCGCCATCTTGGCCGCGTTCGTTCTCTCCCTCATCGTCTTCTTTGAAGTCGTGGGAGGAGGCTCCGCCGTCGGCGCGTTTGAATGGGCCAAAGTCGGATCGGTCTCGGTGGGGATGGGTTATCACATCGACGCCCTCGCCGCGACCATGCTCGTCGTCGTTACGTTGGTGAGCCTTCTGGTCCATATCTACAGCCTTGGCTACATGCACGGCGACTCGCGGTACAAGCGATACTACTCGGTCCTTTCGCTCTTTACCGGATCGATGCTTGGCCTTGTCATTGCCGACAATTTCCTCATGCTCTTCATCTTTTGGGAGTTGATCGGCCTTTGCTCGTACCTGCTCATCGGGCACTGGTACGAGAAGGTAGATGTCGGATTCGCCGCCATGAAGGCGTTCCTTACCACCCGAGTGGGCGACATTGCGCTCCTGATCGGCATTTTTGTGCTCTTCTTCAACACGCAGACCTTCAACTTCGTCGGCGTTCAAGAGCAAGTCGCCGCAGGTCAGTTTGCCGGAGCGGCGCTCGCTGCCGCTGCGATCTTGATCTTCGCCGGCGCTGTGGGCAAGTCCGCGCAGTTTCCGCTCCATACCTGGCTCCCTGACGCGATGGCAGGTCCAACGCCGGTCTCCGCGTTGATCCACGCGGCGACTCTCGTCGCAGCGGGCGTGTACCTCGTCGCCCGTTCGTACGGCATCTTTGCGGGCTCTGAGACCGCCATGCTGACGGTTGCTTGGGTCGGCGGCTTTACAGCGCTTTTCGCAGCGACGATCGCGCTCGTCATGACGGACATCAAGAAGGTCCTCGCTTACTCTACGGTGAGCCAGCTCGGCTTTATGGTGACCGCGCTCGGTGTGGGCGGATTCACGGCCGGGTTCTTCCACCTCGTCACACACGCCGTCTTCAAGGCGCTCCTCTTCCTTGGATCGGGTAGCGTCATCCACGGCACCGACACGCAGGACATGCGCGAGATGGGCGGCTTGCGCCAGAAGATGCCCGTCACCTTCTGGACGTGGCTCATCGGTGGACTCGCGCTCGCCGGCGTCTACCCGCTCGCCGGTTTCTGGAGTAAGGACGAAATCATGCTTGCCGCCCACGAAGGCGGATACACGGCGCTTTTCTGGATCCTCGTGATCGCATCGACGCTGACTGCGTTCTACATCGCGAGGGCTACGATCATGACCTTCTTCGGCAAGCCGCGTGATAAGAAAGTGTACGACCGCGCCCATGAGTCTCCCGGCGTGATGACGTTTCCCATGATCGTCCTCGCGGCGCTTGCCGTGGTGATCGGGTTTGCGAACTCGCCGTACTCCGGGTATTGGTTCTCGCACTTCGTCTACTTTGATCATCCGCACCAGGCAGTTGCGTCGCCGTTCGTGATCACCTTGGCCACGCTCGCATGGATCGTCGGAATCGGAGTCGCCTTCTTGCTCTATGGACGGAGCGTCAACGAAGGTTGGGTCAATCGGTTTGGACTGGGCGGCATATGGCGCGTCCTTTCAAACAAGTACTACGTCGACGAAGTGTACAACGGCGTGTTCGTGAAGGGCACGGTGGCCTTGAGCCGGGCGACCGGGGAGTTCGACCAAAATGTCGTCGACGGCATCGTCAACGGCATCGCGGCTCTGTTTCGAGGGGGCAGCGGCGTCTTGCGGAGACTGCAGACCGGTCTCGTGCAGTCCTACGCGCTGACGCTCTTCCTCGCCCTCGTCGTGGGCTTGGTCATCTTTGCCATAGGAGGTTAAGCGATGACACTCACACTTCTCGTCTTCATCCCGCTGCTCGGCGCGGTGATTCAAGCGTTTCTCCCCAAAGAGAACGCCTCGTTGCACCGCAGGTGGGGGCTGGCCGTATCCCTTGTCGGCCTCGTCATCGTGCTCGGAATGTGGGGGCCCTTTGATTCGGCCGTCCCGGGGATTCAATTCGAAGAGACAGCAAACTGGATTCCGAGCATCGGGGCAAGCTATCACTTGGGCATCGACGGCCTCAGCTACCCCATGTTGCTCATCACGGCGATCGTGAGTGTCCTTGCCGTCCTCGCGTCGTGGGACATCGACCGCAGGCAAAAGGAGTTCTTTGCCTGGATGCTCGTTTTGCAGTCGGCGATGTACGGAGTCTTTGTCGCCCTTGACTACCTGCTCTTCTTCTTCTTCTGGGAGATGATGCTGATCCCGATGTACTTCCTCATCGCGATCTGGGGCGGTCCACGGCGTGAGTATGCCGCGTTGAAGTTCCTCATCTACACGCTCGTCGGCAGCGCTGTGATGGTGATCGGCATCCTCGCCACGTACTTCACGGCGGGACTTGGGACCTTTGACATACTCAGAATAGCCGAAGAGGCAAATCTGAGCCCCAACTTCCAATACTGGGCATTCCTCGCCTTCTTTATTGGATTTGCGGTCAAAGTGCCCGTTTGGCCCTTCCACACTTGGCTGCCGGATGCCCACGTGGAAGCCCCGACAGGAGGCTCCATGATCCTTGCCGGCGTGTTGCTCAAGACGGGCGCCTATGGGTTCTTTCGCATGGTCTTCCCGACGTTCCCGGCAGGGGCCGACGCATTCAAGTGGCTCCTTGCGCTGCTCGCGGTCATCAGCATCGTCTACGGAGCTCTTGCCGCGATGGCGCAAAAAGACCTCAAGCGAATGGTGGCATATTCATCGGTAAGCCACATGGGCTTCGTCATCCTTGGCCTGGCCGCCGCAGCCGGCACCGTCGCCGGGGCGCAGGGCCTTGCCGATCCGGGGGCCATCGCCGATCTATTGGCGAGCGGGTCGATGGCGCTGAATGGAGCTTTGTTTGTCATGGTCTCGCACGGACTTATCTCTCCCCTCCTCTTCTTCTTGGTCGGCAGTGTGTTTTACGACCGGGTGCACACGAGGATGATGGATGAGATGGGCGGCTATTACACCAAGATCCCGATCGCTGCGACCCTACTCGCGTTTGCGGCGTTCGCAAACCTTGGGCTTCCGGGCCTGTCCGGTTTCGTGGGCGAATTCTTCACGCTCGTTGGCAGCTTCCCCGCGTTCCGGGTCAATGTGATCATCGCAGCAATCAGCCTGGTGCTCACAGCCGGCTACCACCTGTGGATGCTCCACCGGGTCGTCATGGGCGAAGACAAGTCCGATGCCAGCTATCCCGATATTAATGGCCGAGAACTCGCCGTAGGCGTCCCGTTGGTCGTTTTGATCACGCTGCTCGGCATTTACCCGTCGCTTGTCACGACCTTGCTCAACCCGGCGGTCGGTCAGCTTATGACGAAACTGGGAGGGATCTAACGGTGGACTACTCCCTGCTCCTACCGGAACTCATACTCACGGGGGTCGGGCTTCTCCTCATCCTCGTCGACGCGTTCGCAACCGACAAGCGCTCGGTTACGTTCGTCGGTCTCGTGGGAACGGCAGCAGCCCTCGTGGCAGCAATCTCGCTCTTTGGCAACTCGCAAGAGATCTGGTTCGGGATGATTCGGGTCGACGACTTCGCGGTCTTCTTCAAGGTCGTCTTCCTCGCCATCCTCGGAGCGCTCTTCCTGTTCTCCGGCGAGTACCTCGAAAAGCGCCGCGTCAAAGTTGGGGAGTTTTACGTCCTCTCCACCTTTGCGACGCTCGGGGCCATGGTGATGGCTGCATCCCACAACTTGATCACGATCTATTTGGGGCTGGAACTCCTCACGATCGCCTCTTACGTGCTTGCGGGGATGCTCAAGAACGACGCCCGCTCGAGCGAAGCGTCGCTCAAGTTCTTCCTCGTCGGCGCCTTGACGTCCGGGGTCATTCTCTACGGCGTGTCGCTCCTATACGGGCTGAGCGGTTCGACCGACCTGGGCGTGATCGCCCAAGCGATCGCAGGCGGCGAAAACAGCCACCTCGTCATCGCGGCGACCATCTTCGTCATCGCAGGCTTTGGGTTTAAGGTAGCGGCCGTTCCATTTCACATGTGGGCGCCCGATACCTACGACGGAGCTCCGACGCCCACTTCTGCATTTTTGATTACCGCCTCTGAGGCGGCAGGCTTTGCCGCACTCCTGCGCATCTTGGTCATCGGACTTGGGTCGGTTGCGGATGTCTGGCAGTTTGCCATCGCCATCCTCGCCGCCGTCACGATGACGTACGGCAACGTCACGGCGATCCTACAGACCCGGACCAAACGCATGCTCGCCTACTCGGCGATCGCTCAGGCCGGGTATGTGTTGGTGGGCGTTGCCGTCGCATCACAGGCGAGCGTCTCGGCGATGCTCTACTACCTCTTGGTGTATGCGTTCATGACGATCGGGGCGTTTGCCGTGGTCATCATGCTCGGCAACCACATTCCAAGCGAAGAGATCGAGGACTTCAAAGGACTCGCGCAGAGGGCGCCAGGTTTTGCGCTGGCAATGGCGATACTGTTGATCTCGCTTGTAGGCATTCCGCCGACCGCCGGCTTTTTCGGCAAGTTCATCTTGTTCCGATCCGCGGTCGAAGGCGGGCTCACATGGCTTGCTCAGCTCATGGTGATCAATTCGGTCATCTCGGTTCCATACTACTACCGAGTGATTCGCAACATGTACGTCAGTGAAGCCGAGCGGCCGGCTCGCCTGGTGACGCGCACGGGCATCAAGGTCGTCGTTGGCGTGAGCGTGGCGGTCACGATCGTGCTCGGCATCTTTCCGGAGCCCCTCGTGCGCTTCCTAAGCTCGGTGCAGCTCATCCCGTAATGGGCGGGCACGCTATCTAGCATACGCAAAACGAATCGCAAAACTAGAAGAGGCTGTCCGCGTTTGGCGGGCAGCCTCTTTTTTTTGCATCTGCACGTTGTGGGGCCAAAACCGCATGAAAAAACCGCCCCGCCAACGTTTGCGGAGCGGTCTTGGGTCACAAGTTTAGTGGAACGAAGTCTGTCGAAAAGAGCGTACTAGAACTGGCCAAAGGAGTAATTGGTGGGTGCAGGGCCTGACTTGATCACGTTGGCGGCCTGAGGCCCGCGATCGCCCATCACGACTTCGAACTCAACTTCCTGGCCCTCGTCGAGGGTTTTGAATCCTTCTTGCTGGATCGCGGAGAAGTGAACGAATACGTCCTCCCCGCCCTCTCGCTCGATGAATCCATAGCCCTTTTCGTTGCTAAACCACTTCACTCTGCCTTTTTCCATTTGAAGCCAAATTGCCTCCTAGTGTGTAGCACTCGGGAAATGGCGCTACCCAAAGCTTAATCAAACGGTAACACACGCGCTTTTCACTGTCAAGCAATCAGGTGCGCCACTGCTTCAACGTGCGGGGTATGCGGGAACATGTCCACGGGCTGGATTCCGAGCACGCGATAGCCGCGTTCAACAACGAACGCAAGATCGCGGGCAAGCGTCGATGGGTTGCACGACACGTACACGATTCTGCGCGGCCTTGCCTGACATATACTCTCCAGCGTGACCGGATCGCTCCCTTTTCGCGGCGGATCAAGCAGGCAGACATCGGCCCGCCCACCTTCGCTTACCCACCGGGGAAGCACGTCTTCAGCCCGCCCCGTTTCAAACTTGGCTCGATTTTCCACGCCATTTCGACGCGCATTTCGGCGAGCGTCGTTGATCGCCTCGGGGACAACGTCGACGCCTCGAAGCAGGGCTGCTTGAGGCGCAAGAAAAAGCCCGATGCTGCCGGTCCCGCAGTAGACGTCCCAAATTCGTTCCCGGCCTGAGAGGGCTGCAAATTGGCGAACGACGCGGTACAGTTCTAACGCCTGCTTTGGGTTCACCTGAAAAAACGAGTTCGGAGAGATCTCAAATGAGACGTCCTCAAACGTCTCGACGATGCTCGGTCGCCCCCACAGCACGATGGACTCGGGGCCCATCACCACGTTTGTCGCATTCGGGTTGACGTTTTGTACGGCGCTGACTAAGTTGGGCAACGCCTCGCGCAGTCCTTCGATCCACGCTTGCTTTTCAGGAAAATCTCGATCCGCCGTCACAAGAATCAGCATGAGCTCATTGTTCGAGAAACTCACCCGCGCGACGATGTGCCGGACAAAGCCTTTACGCGTTCGCTCGTCGTACACGCTGAGACCGAGCTCTTCGATGAGGCGCCTTGCGGCCGCCACGGCGGGCGGGATGAGTGGATGCTGGACGATGCAGTCTTCGCTTGGAACGACCTCGTGGCTTCCTCGCCGGTAAAAACCTGCCAAGACTTCTCCCGACGGGCTTTGACGAACCGGGTACTGCGCCTTGGCCCGATAGCGAAAGGGCTCGGCCATTCCGATGATGGGAAAAAGGGGGGCGTCGAGTCCGCCAATGCGCGCCAGGGCCTCCTTGACCCGCCGCTCCTTCCAGGCGAGTTGCTCACTATAGTCCCAAGCCTGAACCGCGCACCCGCCACACGTTTTCGCGACGGGACACGGGGGCTCGATCCGCCCAGAAGCCGGCGCTTCCAGTTCGATCATTTCTGCGATGGCGTATCTTTTTTTAAGCGAAGCCACCCGAGCGCGCACCTGATCGCCAATAAGAGCGCCCGGCACGAAGAACACCCGGCCGTCTTCGGCGCGAGCGACACCGTCTCCGTCGTGGTTGAGGTCGTGCACCCGCAGGCGGATCTCATCGCCTAGCTTGTAGCTCATGACCGCATACGCCCCAAACTCGTCCGACCTATTGAAAACTCTAGGAAAGTACACGAAAGCCCCGACGGAAATCACTCCGCGGGGCTCACGTCGATTGCTGTTTGGTGGACCTGAGGGGATTCGAACCCCTGGCCTCTGCGATGCGAACGCAGCGCTCTCCCA
>CAYRIY010000016.1:29016-46306 GCA_964424335.1 uncultured Clostridia bacterium | reverse complement strand
AGGAATCAAAGCCTTTGGGACCGAAGTGAAAATCGACCAAATTTGGAAACGTATTTCAGTAATGCTGAACTACCCTGAGGGGAGCGGTTTGGTTGGCTCGTCGAAAGGCCGTGGAAAGCACTGTCCAATCGGTGACGCGAGCGATTCAGATCATCGACGTGCTCGTTTCGCACCCTGAGGGGGTTGGCGTCAAAGAGCTTTCCGATCGACTCGGACTCAAAGTGAGCACCGTTCACAACCTCCTCAGCACCTTGATCTATCACGGGTATGCGGGGCAAAACCCCGACGGTCGGTACGCCGTGGGCACCGAGATGTTTCAGCTCGCTTCGCGCATGCGTGGGCCCGACCACCTGCTCAGCGTCACTGAGAGGCACGTCAACGAGCTTGGCGCTCGCACCAGGGAAACCGTGTTCTTCGGCATCCTCAGGCACGGAAAGGCCGCTCTGCTCCACGTTCGTCCAGGAGAAAAGCGTCTCGTGGCAGGCCCGCGCGCGGAAGGGAGTCCGGCGCTACACGTCACCGCCATGGGCAAAGCGCTCTTATCCGCTCTAGATGACGACGAACGTGAAGCGTACATTCGCAGCGCCGACTACCACCCAGTGACAGCGGCATCGATCACATCCCCCGATCTACTGCGGACTGAGATCGAGCGCTCACGCCTTCGGGGCTATGCGACCAATCACGGCGAGGAGACCGAGGGTGTCAACGGCATCGCTGTGCCCGTCCCGGTGCCGGACGGGGACACCGCCGCCGGCCTTTGCATCGGTTACCCCGCATCTCGATACACGGAAAGCTACGAGCAACAGCTTTTGGCAGAATTGCGATCCACGGCCCGGGCCATTGCCCAGGCTTTCGGAATCGCTGATGACGCTGCACTCGACGGCGGGGGTGAACGCATGACCAACACCCCGTAGTCGCCCGAACGCACAGCCCCTTGGACGCAAAGCTTGTAGCCAGAGATGGAATGAGGCGTCACCCGCTCTGCCGCTCGACGTTGTCAGCAGGCAACGTGTGGACCCACGCTAATCCGAGTTTTAGGAGGACTGAAAAAATGAGTCAAAGAATGAGACGACCGCTTGTAGTCAAAATGATGGCAACCTTGATTGGTGCGCTATTGGCGACGACTCCGGCGCTCGCCGCGCCCCTCGACGTGTGGCACATTTGGGGCGGCCACCGAGAGCAACTCCTAAACGATGTGCTCGCGGCGTTTGAAGCAGAGCATCCCGGTATCGAGACCATGCAGACGCTACACGTGTTTCCCCAGCATCAGGAGCGATTTATCGCCGGCGTCTTGGCGGGCGTCGTTCCCGATATCATCATGATCCACAGCTCGGAGCTCCCCGGACTCGTCGACTCGCTCGATCCATTCATTCCCTTAGACGAGTTTTTGGCCCGAGACGGGCTGCACGAGAGCGCATGGTATCCGAGTGAATACGATGCAGGGGTCTGGAACGGCCACGTGTACGGGCTCCCGATGCGCACGGGCGGCGATGCGAACACGCTGGTCATGTATAACGGCTCCGTCTTTGAAGAGGTGGGACTTGACGCAAACGTCTTCCCAAAGACGTGGAACGAGTTTGCCGAAGTCTCACGCAAGCTTGTCCGCTATGACGGCGATACGATCTCCCGGTTGGCCTTTATGCCTGAAGGCGCGAACGCCGACATGGACCGAGCCGCATGGCTTTACGCCGGGGGCGCTACGCTCGTGAGCGAAGATGCAACCCGCGTGACGTTTGCCGACACCGCGGCAATCCAAGCGGTCGAGTTTATCCACGAACTCGGCAGTCAGCTCTACCGCAATCCCCAAGACGGAGTGCCTGCCAACGCCATTCGTCAGTTGGTGGACGGCGGGCTCGCCATGCGCTTCGTCGGAAGCTGGGGCTACGCTGAAGCCAAAGACGTCGACCCCAATGCGGATATTCGGATCGCGCTCAGGCCCAGCAAGGACGGGGTGCAGTACGCAGGCGTGCACGCAGGTACGTGGCTCTACATGATCCCCAAGGGCGTCGATAACGTCGAGCACGCCTGGGAGCTCCTCAAGTGGCTCACGACGGAAGAAGGCGGCGCGGGCAGGTTTATGCTCGAGCAGTCCAGACCTTCGCCGATCCGCGATCACAACGCAAATCCAGCGTATCGTGACCTCAACCCGTACTGGGACGTCATCGGCCTGGCGCTCGGCTCCAGCGCGCCGCTGCCCAAGTCGCCGATCGTGCCGAGCGTCGACCTCGAATTCCAAAAGGCGTTCGTCGCGGCCGTGCGAGGCCAGCAGGCTGTCGCATCCGCCCTCACCGAAGCTGCCCGGGTAGCGCAGGGGCTCGTCGACGAGTACCTGGCAGGCAAATAACGAAGCCAAGATCAAATGGGCCGATCCAACGATTTGTCGTTGGATCGGCATTGGAAAATAGGTGAAACGAATGGGCAAGACGTTTGGATCGATTCGCGAAGCGACGCGTGAGATCCCGATTTCCGGGGAGTTTGACGTGATCGTCGCGGGCGGCGGACCCGCCGGCATCGGCGCCGCCACCGCGGCAGCCAGGGCAGGCGCCAAGACGCTCATATTGGAGCGCTACGGATACTTGGGCGGCATGGCCACCGCAGGCCTCGTCGTGCCGCACTTCGACTGCACGGTCAACCTTGGGCTCAACATGGAACTGATCGAGCGCCTCGAAAAGCTCGGCGGCTGGGGCGCTGCCCACTGGAAGATCTCCTTTGACCCGGAGCTCTTCAAGCACGTCTCCGAGGCGATCGTGCTGGAGTCGGGAGCAGAGGTGCTGTACCACTGCCTTGCGGTCTCTCCGATCACTGAGGGGAACGAGATTCGAGGCGTCGTCGTCGAGAGCAAGTCGGGGCGCCACGCCTTCCTGGGGAAAGTTGTGATCGACTCGACGGGGGACGGCGACATAGCAGCTCGTGCCGGAGCCCCCTACCAAATCGGTCGGGAATCCGACGGTCTGATGCAGCCCATGACCCACATGTTCCGGCTCGGCGGCGTCGATTGGGTGCAGACCAAGGCCCATGAGCTCTTCGACCTTTGTCAAAAGGCCATCGAAGAGACCGGAGACACCTATCGCCTCCCCTTCAACGTGCCGTGGGCGATCCACCTGCCCAACCCAAGAGAGGTCGTCCTCCAGCTCGTGCACGTGCGCGGCGTGGACGGCACCGACGTCGGCGACCTGACCCGTGCGGAGATCGAGGGCAGACGTCAAGCGCTCGAAGCGTGGCAGTTCCTCAAGTCCCGTGTCCCTGAGTTTGCCGAGTCGTATTTTATCGAGACCGCCGCGCAGATCGGCGTGCGAGAGACGCGCAGGATTACGGGCGAGTACACGGTGAACGTCGACGACGTGCTGGACGGCCGAGCCTTTGAAGACGGCATCGCCAACGTGACGTTTCCGATCGACATCCACGACCCGGTGGATAAAAGCCAGCCCGTCGAGGCGGTCGGCCGACGCGGGACGCGGCCCAGGGGCTCGTATCAAATCCCGTACCGCAGCCTCGTCCCGCTCGAAGTCGAGCAGCTCCTGGTCGCGGGCCGCTGCATCTCGGGCACTCATGAGGCGCATGCGTCCTACCGGGTGAAGGGCCCGTGCCTCGCGATGGGGCAAGCCGCCGGAACCGCCGCTGCGCTCTCAATCAGAGAGGGCGTCCGGCCGCGCCACTTGGATTCACAGTTGCTCGTCGCTACCTTGGAAGAGCAAGGGGTTCGGCTCAAACTCGGCGACGAAGCCCAAAAGCCGAAACAGGAAGAGCCCGCCCGCAAACCGTCGACTCGCCCATACCTGGGGCCGGGTTGATCGAGGGCGTTTTCAAAAACGCGCAAACCATGCTACCAAAAGCGAGGGGACCGGCGCCGTTAAGACTCCGGTCCCCTTGCTAATTCTGAGGTGTCGCGGCTATCTATACGGTTTTCAGCTCGCTTCGAAGGGAGGTAGACCGTAAAGGGCGGCGGCGTTGTCGTAGTATATCCGCCTTTTTAGTTCGTCGGGAAACCCGCGCATCACTTGAAACGGATCGTCAAAGTCCCAGTGCGGGTAGTCGGTGGAGAACATCACGGTCTCATGACCGTTGATCTCCTCAAATAGCCTCACCAAGAGCTTTTCGTCCTCCGGCTCTTCGATCGGCTGCGTCGTAAAGCGCACCCGCTGCTTGATGTACTCGCTAGGGAGCATGGTGAGCCACGGAACTTCGGAGCGCAATGCCTTGTAGTTTTTGTCCAGACGCCACGCGATGGACGCCGCCCACGAGACGCCTCCCTCGATCAAGACAAACACGAGATTTGGAAACTGCTCGAACACGCCTTCGCAGATGAGGCTGACCAAGTGATTCATATAACCTGTGGCAAGCATTGTGTGCCACTCGATGTAGTACGAGGGATAACCCGACGCGGTCGGCACCGTAATGCCGTTCCCCTCTTTGCCGGGGTGAATCGCCACGGGAAGCCCAAGCTCCGATGCGGCTTCGTAAATCGGCCAAAAGTAGCGCTTTCCGTAGAGCATGGGCGATGCGCTGCTCATCAAGACTTGGACGATTTTCGGGTGAGGACCGATCCGCTTGATCTCTTTGACTGACCGCTCGACATCTTGTGGCGCGATCATCATCGAGCCGTACAACCTGGGATCGTCCAGCCACGCGTCGATCAGGTAGTCGTTATAGGCCTGAGCGTAGGCTACGGCAAAGTCCGCGTTGGAGTGGACGTTTGCGCCCAAGTTGCCGGAACCGTTCAAGATGCCGTACCGAATTCCATATCCGTCGAGCAACTGCTCTTTGAGAAACTCGGGATCGGAACCGGCCGCCCCTCCACGCGGCGGGGTCGCGTCGACCCGCATCCCGCTTCGGCCCACACCACCGGGCCACGTCATGCCTCCGGGCAAGCCCTTTCCTCGCCAGTACTCGGGAAAATAGCTCTGAAACGCCTTGACGTCAGGAAACCCTTGATGGACGTCCGCGTCGATGATCGGAAAACTAGTCATGCGTGTTCGCTCCTTTCGGAAGTCGGCCTCGCCGCGCAACAACCCGTCTTCGACGACGTTTTCCACTCAAGTATATTGAATCGCGAAATGTTTACCATGGAGGAAAGTAGTAGCGCATGGACGAAATTCGGATATTTATCGAGAACTGAGCCAAAATCAAGCTCGTAAACTCGCTCGAAGGTGTGGACATGGCGGTAGGCGCAGATCACTCGCGACAACTCCATGACGTGGCGGCTTTTACGCCCCTGCGCGTCGTTTACCGATCAATGCCTTTGGGAAGCGGCTTTTCGATGCACCGGCTCGACCTCTACACAACGGCATTCTTGTGTTCGGGTGAGGCTGAGTACTCATTCGGCCAACGCGGCGACGAGCGCGTGGTCGTCCAGAGAGGCCAGGTCTTATGGATGCCTAAAGGCACATGGCGCCGCGGCGTATTCAAGGCTTCCGATAACCGCTTTTTCGGCGTGCAGTTTGCTTTGTCCCCAGCGTACGACTGCGACGGGTGCGACTTTTGCCGCCAGTTGTTCCTAGGGCCCGTCGTCACCGCGGTGCAGGACCCCGGTTTCGTCGAGGGCCTTTTCCGCCGGCTTCACAGGCTGCGCGGCCATCGCACGCCGGCTTCCTACATCGAGTCCCAGGGCCTCCTCGTTCAGATCGTGGCGGCAATCGTTCAGGCCAATGAGAAAAGAGATACGCCTCCCCATCTTCTCCAGCGCGTCCGGGAGATCGAAGAGTACCTTCTCAACCACTTTTCAAATCCCGACCTAAATGTCACAGGCCTCGCCGAGTTAGCCGGGTGGTCGGTCAAACACTTCATCGCTTCGTTCAAGCAAGTGACCGGCCAAACGCCGATCGCATACCTGCGCAGAGTCCGCGTCAACCACGCTCTGGACCTCCTGGCGCATGACGACTTGAGCGTTCAGGAGGTCGCCGAAATGGTGGGTTACCGCGACGCGGCCTACTTCAGTCGCATATTCCGAAAGTCGGTCGGACTGCCCCCGTCCCAAGTCCACGTTCGAGGCGCCGACCCTCAATAGTTATAATCCCTTGCCCGCCAATCCATAGTAATCCGTCCGGAAATAGTCCAAATCCCACGTTTTCGTCTGTGGCCAACATTTCTAGTGAAAAATATAATTGTCGTAAACTTTTTCGAAAGGGGTCTTGCCTTGAATTCACGTTTGTTCCGCACGGTTGTCTGCCTGTCGGCGCTTGCCCTCCTTAGCCTCACCGCCGCACAAGCCCAAGATCTCCGCTACATTACGTGGGTCGGTGGAAGCAGCAAAGCCTTGGAAGATGAAGTCGTAGATATGTTTCGCGCGCAGCGCCCCGAGATCTCGATCGCATTCGACACGGTCGGAGGAGGCGTCAACGGCGTGCGCGAGCAAGTCGTCTTGTCCCTTGTCGCCGGGACGGATGTCGACATCGCCCTCACCCACAGCGATTGGGTCGGCGATTTGATCAAGCAGGGCGCGTTCCTAGACCTCAGACCATTTATGGAGCGGGACGGATTTGACATAGACGCCTTTCCCAAAGGCGTGATCGATTCTTATACCGGTCAGGACGGCGGCATTTATGCGCTCCCGCAACAATGGACGACGATTCTCCTCGCGTACAATAAAAACTACTTCGATCGATACGGAATAGCGCACCCCGACGATACGTGGGACATCTTTGACATGGAAACCGCGGCGCGCACACTTACCATTGACGCAGACGGCGACGGAGCAGCGGAAAGCCACGGGCTGTTCGCTCAATCGCTCGATGAGTACGTATGGCGGCTTTGGGGCACGTCCCTCACCAATGAGGACGTGACGGGATCGGGTTGGCACGACCCGAGAGCCGTGGACGCCTGGCAGTGGTACGGCGACCTATATCAGTCCGGCGTCACTACGTCGGGCGCCAACCAACAGTCAGGCCCCTGGGTCACGGGTTCTCTCTCCATGTGGCTCGGATGGCCGCACCAACACGTCGAAGTCGCTCGATGGATGACCGACAGTTGGGACGTGGCCATGCATCCATATGGCCCGAATGGGGAGCGCGTCGCCAGGGCCGCGGGGGCGCAGTGGGCGATCCTGAGCACCAGCGACAACCCGGAGCAGGCGTGGGAGCTCATCAAGTTTCTCGCATCGGCCGAGGCGCAGTACGAGTTCCTCGTTCGTGGCCGCGGCGGCGTTCATCGGGAGGCGATGATCCGTTATTGGTTGGACGAGTTTGACCCCACCACCAGCGGTATCACGGATTCGAGCACCCTATTGAATCGAATGGTGATGGTGAACGCCTATGAATACGCGTCCCTTGACAGGCTGCCAGCCGGTTATGCTACCATCCTGACGCAAATCATCCGACCGATGTCGGCAAAGCTTCGAAATGGCGAAGCGCCTGCCGCCAGCCTTGTTCCGGAAGCCGCTAGGCTCATCGACGCACACATCGCAGGCCAAGACTAATAGAAAGCGAATCGCGAAAGCTGTACGAATCGACGCAGCCACAGCGCGCGCAAAGAGCGAATGGGGCCCTCCCCAACGCTCTTTGTGCGCGTCTCGCGAAAGTTTATATCGACGACTTGGGAAAGAGGTTGATTTCCAACGTGACCGCATCATTTCGTCGCTATGACGGAATTAAGTACCACTCATCCCGCGAACCGAATCTCGAGCTCGTAGCCGATGTGTTCGTTCCCTCGTTTGTCGCTCCCGTGCTCCTCGTCTTTCACGGCTGGCACGGCGATCGAAAGAGCGCCCTGCGCACGGCCGAGCTGTTTGCCGACGAGTACGTCGTCGTCGTGCCGGACATGAGGGGGCGGGGCGATAGCAGCGGACAGCCCGACGTCAACGGTTGGGAGCTGCTCGACGCCTACGACGCGGTCACGTTTGTCAAGCGCCGCTTTGCCGATCGGGTGATCGCAGGTGCGCCCATGTACTGCCTCGGCGGCAGCGGCGGCGGGGGCAACGTGTATGCGATGCTCGGCAAGTTCCCGTGGAGCTTTGCCGCTGCCGCGGCCTTTTGCGGAGTGTCCGATTACGCAAAGTGGTACGAAGGCGATGCGCTCGGCGAATTTCGTGACGACATGGACGTTTGGATCGGCGTCAAGCCAAGCGATTCACCAAGCGTCTATCAAGCAAGGAGCGGCATCGAACTCTTGGAAAACCTCCACACGCCGCTCCTCGTCTATCACGGCGCAAAGGATGCCCGCGTGCCGGTCGAGATGGCACGGCGATACGTCGCCAAGGCCCGTGGGCTAAACAAGCCGGTGACATACCACGAACTGCCGGACGTCGGGCACGACATCGACCAGGGCGCCTTGGCAGCGGAGATCAAGGACTTTTTTAAGCAGCATCCGCGGCCATTGGCCGTCCCGACACAAGGCATCTGGACCGTCGGTGGCTATCTGCAGACGCCGACGGCCCGAGTCGAGCTCCCTTCGCTCGATATGCTTGCGAAGGCCCGGCTCACCCTTACACCCGCAGGCGAGATCCGCGGGGCCACTTTGGTTGATTGTGATCCGGCCTCTCGAGCGGGTCAAGCGGTCACAGTGGTCCCCATCCAAGGCTCGGTCTTCTAAGCCGCCGAAGTCCGGGCTTTATTGCTTTGAGATCGTGCGTGTTTCACCGGGCGCAAGGGACAGTTCGATGACGTCGTCGGTCCAGGGGTCTGCCAGCCGAAACACCCCGCCGGCCTCGCTTTTCACCCGGATATAGCTGACCTTGCCGTCGATTCGTTCCGCGCTGACCAAAAAGCCGCCGGCGGCGCGCATCCCTTCAAAACTGACGCGCTGCCAGTGCGGCGGCGCCCCTGAAAAAAGATAGTGCACGCCGCGGCGGTCATGGAGGAGCATCTCCATGATCGCCCCCACGGCGCCCATACCGGCGTCCATCTGCATTTTTTCGTGCGATCGGTCGGCCGGCCTCATCGGGCGGCTCCCAATCAAGGTGATGCCGGGAAAATTGGCGTCGTGCAGCGTACCTTGGCCTTCGTTGGTAAAGACCCGCTGCCACAACTCGAGGAGAAACTCGGCGGTCTCAGCATGCCCGAACCTCGTGTGGAGAATGGAGGCCCACGGAATGCACCAACCGCTCCAAAGCCCCATCCCAAGTCTGATCCATCGAGTGATCGATCGCTCTACGATCGGACGCCACGTCGGGTCATCGATGTCGATGACGTCGAACGGGTAAATTCCCGCAAGGTGGCTGTGGTGGCGGTGGCTCTCCTCAAGGGGCGTTCCTTCCCAAAGGTAGATCTCAGGCGGGTCTCCCATCACGCACGCCTTGGGCAGGTCGCGAGCGATCTCGCTCCAGATCGGCCGTGGCTCCTCGCCCACGACGGACGCCGCTTCGATCAGGCTTTCGGCGAGCGCGTGAATGCACGCCAGTTGAAAGCTGGCGTTTTTGCCCCAGGCGTCGAGTCTGCTTCCCCTATACTCCGGCGAAACGCTCACCGGCAGGCTGAGCCTGCTTTCTTCGCCGACGGTCTCCCGGACGAGCATCTCCTCGTACACCCGCATCGCCCCGACCATAAAGGGATATGCCTTCTCCCGCAAAAACTGGGCATCGCACGCGTACGTGTAGTACTGGTACATCATGAGGGCGACCCAGGCGGTGCAGCCGTGGTCGATGGCGCCCGACCAAAAGCCGCCCATGCAGGTGCAGCGATCGTCCACGGCGTGCGGCAGCATCAGCCCGTCGTCGATGCCGATGAAAAGGCGAGCATTCTCCCTAAGTTGAGCTTCCCAGGAGAAGATCATCTCAAAGAGAGGCACGAGATGCTGCAGTCGATTTCCCCGAAACGCGGGCCAATAGCACTCTTGGACGTTGATATTGAAGTGGTAGTCGCTCGACCATGGTGGAAACTGATGCTCCTCCACCCATGGCCCCTGGAGCGAACCAGGCACGCCGCCGGGGTGGGTGAGTCCTGCAAACTTGTACATCCCGTATTGAAATAGAAACATCAAGTTGACATTGGGAATGTCTATTTTGGGCACGTCCGCCCAGTATGCGCGCCACCACGACGCAGCGCTCTCGCTCACGCCGTCGTAACCTTGGGAAAGGAGGTCGGCCACCTCGCGCCCCGCGATCGCCCTGGCGTCATCGGAAGCATCTGCGACCGACACGGCAACGGCAAGCTCCGACCCGGCTTGGGCATACGCAACAGCGACCGGAGGATCCGCCGGGCGGGGCATCACCCAACCCGTCAGCGATCCATCCGAGAAATGCTCGGGAGGCTCAAATCCGATCGATTCAAACTCCTCACCGATCAGATCCCACGCTGTGACGTGACGGACCGCAGCCGGCCTAAACCCTTCCGCAAAGCGGACGATGAGCCCTGCGCCCTTCATCGGGAGTTGAATGTGCGCAAAGCCCGTGCCGGCAAGGCCGGCCGCTTCGACGACGATCTCGCCGGTGAATGGGTCGAGACTGCCGCTCACCAGGCGCACGTCCGGGCCAAAATCGATCTCGAGCCGGCCAAGGGGAAGGCGGCTCGGCCGACGAGGCTCGCCAGGAGGCGGCGGCGTGCCTTCAAACCTCGCTCGCAAGTCGTCTTCGTCGCCCGCTTCCAGGCTTGCCCGCAACGCGGCGTAATTGATCTTTTCAGTCCAAGGCAACCCGCCGCGATGGTCCCAAAGGTCCGCCCGGTTGAGCGTGATGCGGAGCGTCCCGCCTTTGCCCCAAATCATTGCTCCAAGCAGGCCGTTTCCTTGCAGGATGCCCGTGTGCGTCCGGGGCAGCGGAAAATCCCATCGAAACCGCCCTTCCCCGACCGAGACTGCGCTTCCTCGAAGCCGTTCCATTGTGGTTCACCCTCCACACCGCATCAAAGTTGTGCAGGCGCTTTCGGATTTTTTCACCCATGCACTTGTCGGTTCGAGGGAGAATCCCTTCCATTGATGCATCCGTGCTTACATAGGAGGCGCGCTGCGCATCAATACTTGGACGATCTTCGGATGCGCCAAACTACTCATGCCCGGCTGCTCATTCCGGGCAGATGCAAGATGACTTGCTTCTGCTCTACGGTAACGGGGTAGGTCTCGGCCCTGGGCCACGCCTGACCATCGTCATCGGCTTCAAATCGGACTTCGCCCGCCTGCTCGACCGTCACCTCGTACGTGCGCACCTTACAGCGAAACGGGTCAAAGACCGACTCGCCCGTGGGAATGTGAAACTCCCACCCATGCCAAGGACAGCGCACCACGTCCGCCTTCTCTCGCAGTCGGTACTCTCCCGGCTTTGACGGAAGCGTCGAGCGAATCACTTTGCCGACACAGAGCGGCGCAGCTTGATGGGGGCAGCGGTTGAGTAAGGCGTAGTACTCCCCGTCCACATTGAAGACGCCGATCGAGCGCCCGTCGACTTCAACGATTTTGCGCGTGCCGACCGGCATCTCGTCTACGGTTCCGACGACGTATCGCCTGGTCGACTTCGACTTCCCCATGCAACATCCCAGCTTTCGAGAGGGTTAGTCCTAAGTATAGTGGAACCGGCGGCCTTGACAATGGAGGAAAGCGACGTCACATGGACGAAATTCCGACGGCCAACATCTCCTCGTTCAATCTCGAGTGCCGCCTTCTTCAAAGAATAACGCGCTACAGCCCCGAGGACGGTCTGCCAGGTGGTTGACGCCTTCACTTGCAAGCGCATCAAGGCGCCGATGTGATAAAATAGCAACTATGGCAAACCGATGTCGACTGCTTTGACAAAAAGCGTCGCCACCTCCCATTTTCCTGCATGAAAGGGTGCCTCACTCGTGAAGATCGGCGTCACACAGATCATTCTCTCGAAGCTCTCGCTCGACCAAGTCCTCAAACTCTGCCAAGAAGCGGGATACAACATCGTGGAGCTCACCTTTACGGAGGGCGGAGATCCCGACATCAATGCCAGTCCCGCCGAGATCGAGGAGATCAAAGGCCGGTTTCAGGAAGCGGGCGTCGAGATCACGAGCATTCTTGGCCGCTATGCGGACAGCGGCAACCTGCTCTCAAGAGACCCGCAGGAGCGAGCCAAGGGTAAGCGGGCGTTACATAGGACGATCGAGATCGCCGGCGCCCTCGGGACAGGCGGCATGCTCCTTCACCCCGGACAGCTTACGCCCCAAGGCACCTACCAAGAGGCGTGGGACGCTTTGCAGGCCGTCTTGCGGGAGGCGGCCGAACTTGCGGCGGAGCACAAGGTCAAGATCGGCCTCGAAAACGTGTGGAACAAGTTTCTCCTAAGCCCGCTCGAGATGCGGACCTTCCTCGATGAAATCGGAAGCCCCTGGGTCGGGTGCTATCTCGACACCGCAAACATGATGGCGTACGGCTTTCCCGAGCATTGGGTGCGGGAGCTCGGCACTCGGATCACCCGCATCCACTTTAAGGACTTCAAACGCAGAGAGCACGCCTTCGTTCCTCTCCTCGAGGGCGACACCGACTGGAAGACTTTGATGAACGACATTCGCGCCACCGGTTACGACAGTGGGTTCATCCACGAAGTTCCCGGGGACTGGGACTTTCAAATCGAAATGGCACGGCGGATGCGCGAAATCCTTTCGTGAAAACTGTGCATGCAAAGATCCGCCGGGCGTTACAACCTTAACTCTAAAAGGAGATGAAGTAGTTGGAACCTCTACGTTTAGGCCTCGTCGGATTGGGCGGGATGGGCCGCTCGCACCTCAGAGGCCTGCTTGGGGCAGATTTCGTAGAAGTTGTCGGCGTCGTGGATGTCAATCGGACCGCAGTGGATCAGGTCTCGCAGGAGACCGGCGTTCCCGGCTTTTACTCCCACCAAGACCTCCTGGATGGCGCGAAACCTGAAGCGGTGCTCATCGCGGTTCCTCACCCGTTTCATGCGCCGATCGCGATCGACGCCGCCAAGGCAGGCGTCCACATCCTCTCCGAAAAGCCGATCAGCGTCACCTTGTCCGAGGCCGATGCGATGATCGACGCCGCCCGTGAAGCCGGCGTGCTGCTCGGCGTGATGTTCAACCAGCGCACGCATCCGGTTCACATCAAATTGAAGGAACTCGTCGACGGCGGCGCGATTGGCGACATCTGGGAGTTTGAAATGATCAGCACGGGCTGGTACCGCCTCCAATCCTACTACGACTCCGGCTCGTGGCGCGGCACGTGGAAAGGCGAGGGCGGAGGCATTTTGGCAAACCAGGCCCCGCACAACCTCGACCTGTGGCAGTGGCTCATGGGCCTGCCAAGGCGCGTCCAAGCCGTGCTCAAGACCCGTATCCACCGCATCGAAGTCGAAAACACCGTCCACGCCATCATGGAATACGACGGCGCCAAGGTCGGGTACTTCCGATCCACCACCGCCGACCCGCTCGGTAAAAACCGCATCGAGATCCAAGGGGATCGAGGCAGACTCGTCCTCGAAGGCCGCCAGCTCAAGATTTGCCGCTACGCCAAGCCGATCTCCGAAGACATTCTCACGACGGCGGATCGCAAGGAATCGCCTTTTGAGTCAAACTGGGAAGACGTCGAAGTCGAGGAGGGCCGTGGAGGACACCTCGAGGTCACACGGCAGTTTGCAAGGGCCGTCAAGTTGGGCGAGCCGCTCATCGCCACGGGTGAAGACGGCCGCAACGCCCTCGAGCTTGCAAACGCCATGCACCTTTCAGGCCTGCGCGAGCGTGCCGTCGACCTGCCGTGCGACCGGGCAGAGGTCGACCAACTCTTTGCAGAGCTTAGGTCGTAAGATTCACCCACTTGGCCGCCCCACCTGTTCTGCGTGGCGAGGCCACGAGCGGATGAAAATCCGGGGGCGGCAAGTGGGGACATCAGCTATTCGGATTTTCTAAGGACATTCGGGAGGCAGCGCGGTGTACATTTCCTACCTTCCTGACGAGATGAAGGTGAGTTTCCAAGAAAGCCTCGAGATCGGCGCGGCGCTCGGCATCCGCTTCGTGGAGATGCGGAGCGTCGACGGCATCAACGTGATCGACCTGAGCGACGACCAGGTCGAGGATGCGAAAAAGCTCCTCGACCGCTACGGCATGCAGGTATGCGGGCTTGCCACTCCGTTTCTAAAATGCGTCATGCCGGGCCTAGACGCCGGGGCCGGAGGGCCCATGCACCAAGCAAGGGAGATGCCCTACGAAGAACACGTGCGCTTGATCAAACGGGGCGCCGAGATCGCCAAAGCCTTTGGAGCGCCCAGAATGCGGCTCTTCTCCTTTTGGCATCACGAGGGCGTTGACTTTTGGGATGCACTTGCAAAGGCCGTGCAGGAGTGCCTCGGCGAAGCCGAAGGGACAGGCGTCGAGCTCAGCCTCGAAAACGAAGGCGCATGCATGATCCGGACCTCGGCCGACCTCGCCGCGGCCGCAGAGCGCATCCCCGATCCTCGCCTCACCTTCATCTATGATCCGGGTAACTCCGCGTACGCCGGAATGCCCCCGAGGGAGGAGGATCTGAGGGCAATCGGGGACCGCATCGCGCTCGTCCACATCAAGGATGCGCTGCACGATGGCTCTCGGGCCGTTCCAGCCCTGATCGGCGAGGGAAGCGTCGGTTATGTGCAGGAGTTGCGACGGATCGCGACCGTCTACGACGGGCCGTTGACGCTTGAACCCCACTACGCCCCAGACGGCGACACGGTGGAAGGAATGAAGCAGTCCGTTGCCGCGTTGCGGCGATTGGCAAGCGAGGCGGGCATTCAACTCCAGGAACCTTGAGGTGACCACTCCATGGCAACATTCAAGATCGGGTTCATGAGCTCGACCTGCCCCGATTTTTCGATGCGCGAAGTCGTCTCAGCGTGCCAGAAGTACGGTTTTCAGTCCTTTGACCCGAGGATCAACTGGGGCCACGGACACGGCATCGAACCGGACGCCCCGGCGAGTCAGATCCGAGAGGCGCGCCACATGGCGGAAGACGCGGGCGTGGACATTCCATGCATTGCGACGGGCATCAGCGTGGCCGTGCCCGGCGGACCGGAGCGAATCGCTGTAATCGACGAGATGAAGCGAGTCGTGGACCTATGTCGCTTGGTCGGGGCGCCATACATGCGCATCTTTGGCCGCGGCAAAGACGACCTCACGGAAGATGTTCGTGTCGCACTCGCGAGCGAAACACTGTCGGAGGCCGCGGCGGCGCTCAAGGGAGCGGACGTGCAGGTTCTCCTCGAAACGCACGATCGGTTTCGAGCAGCGAGAATGGTCGGCCGTGTGCTCGACGAAGTCGATGCTCCGGAGCTCGCCGCCTTGTGGGACACGATGCACACCGTCGCGGTCGGCGAGTCGATCGAGGAGTCCTTTCGCCTGCTTGGGCCCAAAAGGATCAAGCACGTTCACACGCGCGATCTCCACCTTACTCGTAAAGAGGACGGTGAAATTGTTTCCGAGTACTGCGATGACTACGGCAAGGGGAACTTTCCTTTGCGCGAGATCGATCAGTTGCTCGCCGAAGCCGGCTTTGCCGGGACGCTCTCGCTGGAGCGCATCTTTAAGCCGGGCGACCCCGACCACGACGCCGATGGGTTTTTGAGGGCGCACGGCGCCGGCATGAGATCCGTACATCAGGCAGGATAAGCACGGAAAGGCGACCGACCAGATCTCAATTCAGCAATGGATACTGATATCGAGAAAAGGTGAGGGCCGTGCTGATCGACTACCACACGCACGTCGGCACCGAGGAGCACTGGGGACCTGTGTTTCTCGAAGAGTCCCGCCGGATGCGCAGCTCAGGCGTTTCGATCGCGACCACGCTCGACGCGCACCGCGAGGAGCTCTCCAAGGTGGACCGCGCCGTCGTATTGGCCTTCAAAAGCATCGCTCTCGACTTTGAGGTGCCAAACGACTACGTTGCCGAGTACGTGAAGACAGATCCCAATCGTTTCATCGGGTTTATGTCCGTCGATCCGCACGACCCTCACGCGATGCAGGAAATGGAGCGGGCCCATCAGGAGCTTGGCTTACGTGGTCTCAAGATGAGCCCGATTTACCAGGCCTTTCACCCCATGGACCCAAGGGCGCTGCCCATCTACGCGTACGCCGAACGCCACGGCATCCCCATGCTCGTCCACCAGGGGACGACGTTTCCTCGCGTTGCGCCGCTCAAGTACGCCCACCCGGAAATGCTCGAAGACGTCGCCATTGCCTTCCCCGACCTTCGCATAATCGTCGCCCACCTCGGGCACCCATGGGAAGTCGAGACGATCGCCCTCGTGCGTAAGCATCCTCACGTCTACACGGATATCTCCGGCCTCTACTACCGCCCCTGGCAGTTGTACAACTCGCTCATGCTCTGCCAAGAGTACGGCGTCATGCACAAGCTGATCTTCGGCACCGACTTTCCCGTCACCAAGGTCGACGAAACCATCGAGGGCCTAAGGAGCATCAACCGATTCGTCGAGGGCACGAGGTTTCCAATCGTCGATCCTGACCATATCGAGGCGATCATTCACCGCAACATCCTTGGCGAGCTCAACTTGGAGTGACAGCGGAAATGGCCACAAATTTGGCCAAGGGACCCGTACCAGACCTACTGGGGGAGGTCGCAAGCCCAAATTTAACGAAAACATCTGTCACTTCGGAACAAGACCTGAACGTGAGGCGACAGCTTTTGAGATGTTACGCCGGATCGGTCCATCCTCGTTGACAGTCAATCAGCGCTCAGTGCCGCTGAATCTTGCTCGGCGCACCCGGTCGCGAAAGTTGGTGGTGGGACTGGTTGTTGCCGTATTCGCCTTTTCAGCCTTCGGCGTTGCCCAAAGTACATCCATTGACCCTGACATCCTATGGGAACACGCAGATCACCCCGACCCTTCAGTTCATTTGCAGCGCCTGTCCGACTTTACGATACTGTTTCCATTTCACCCGAATGTCAGTTCGGCGATTTCCATGCTCTTGGACGGTTCGCGCCAACTACAATGTGTTGACGCCCTCCGGCTGCTCGATGTGGTGGAAGCAGTGCTTCAAAAGAATCCTGTTCGACCTGTGTGGCACGTCTATGCCGCCCGCGCACAAACTCGGTGGGGCCCGGGTACTGCTGATCTCGGCTGTCCCACAAACTCTCCATTGGTTTACATAAAGTTGCTCCGGCAAGTGATCGACGCAACCAAACCGGACGAATTTTACGTTCGCCATCCTTATGATGCAGAGGCCGCAACGCTTGTGCCCGGCCTTGACATACCCATCTTCTCGTCGACGTGGGACACGAGCTTCCTACGCGCAGTCATCAATAAGGTGGCCGGCGAGCCCATACATGCCCAGCTACTAATGGAAATTGCAGCAACATACGAGGATCTGAATATGTGGTCTGAAGCGAACCTCGCGTATCAGCAGTACCTCAAGACGTACTTCCCGATGTGGCGGTCACGCGAGGTGTGGGCCAAAGTAAAGGATTA
>CAYRIY010000016.1:0-28916 GCA_964424335.1 uncultured Clostridia bacterium | reverse complement strand
GTCCACGGGGGCCAAAGGATTCGTGCATCCCTAAGCTCCCCGTGGACGTGCCTACGATATCTCGGCCTCGCTCGTTAGTTTCCGCCCCTAAGGACGTTGCGCCACGCCTCCGCCATTTGCGCGGCAGCCGTCTCGGCGGGAATTTCGTTCCGCCAAAGCTGATTCAGCGCATCCGAGACCGCTTGAGGTCTGCGGACGCCCGACGGCTCAAACTGCAGCATGACATCGACGGCGTCGCCACCCAAGAACGGCATTAGGTTGTATGGCGGGCCGTCGAGGAAGACGTACTTGGGATCAAGGGCGACCGACTTGAGCACCGAGGCCCGGTCGTCGTCCGCGTTGATCGTCTGCCCCGCCTCGGACAGGAAGAACCGCAGAAACGCCCACGCTTCCTCCAAATGCTCCGTGCTCGGGTTGATCACGAACGGATTCATCTTGGTAAGCCCCACGGATCCAGCCAGGCCCGCGGGCATCGGCGCAACGCTCCAGTCAAACTTGTCCTGGATGTTTTCGGGCGCCCCGGCCGAGACGCGAGAGCGCCAATAGATGTTGGTAGCGACGTTCGCCTCGTTCTCGAACCAATAGGTGTTGGGCGCGTTGTAGTTGGTGTTGATCCGCTGCAATATGTCGAGAACCTCGATCGCCTCGGGCGTGTCGATCAGCGTGTCACTGTGGTCATCGGTAAAGACGTTGACGCCGTTGGACGGCAAGAAGAAGTACCAGCGAGTGGTCCGGAAGTGAGTGCCCCACTGCTCGGGGACTCCGTCAGCGTTGCGGTCGATGGTGAGCCTGCGTGCAATATCAAACCACTCGTCGAAGGTGATGGCTTCCTCTACGTTGGGACCGGGCGGGACGATTCCGGCACGGGCAAAAATATCCCGATTGACAAACATCGCGTCCTCCCGGTAGCCGCCCCCTTCGGCGGGAACGCCGTAAAACCGGCCGTCAAACAGGACCGAGCCCCACGCGGGCAGGTAGTCATCGAGCCGGATGTCCCGCTCGTACAGTGCCGTGAGGTCATGAGCCAGACCCTCGGCGACAAAGACCGGCATACTCTCGGCGCGCACCATGTAGACGTCCGGGGCGACGCCGCCGATCAACTGCACTTGCAGCCCCTCCATGTCCCCGTTGACCTCTTGCAGTTCGACGCGGATATGGGGATGAGCCGCCTCAAAGGCCTCCACAATTTTGAGCAGCGTCGTCTCGCGAAAATGGCCCCATCCGCCCCAGACGCGAATCGTCACTACGTCGTCGGTCGCGCTTTGGGCGGACACGGCCGCAGGCATGAGCAAAGTAGCGATGATTGCAATTACAACCAATAGGCGCATAGCAGATCCTCCCTGTATGGGTTTGGCAAAATCAGGATTCATCGAAAAATCAAGGGTTCGCGCACCAATTGGCAGAACCTCATTTTCACCTCCATGCTGCCCATTGGGCGCGTCAGTTCGGCGACGTCCCCTAAATAATTGAAAACATGGGTCTCGCTGACCTGCATCCAATATTGCCCAAATGGGAACTGAAATTGCTATGTTTATCAGTTCAAAGAAACACCGAAGGTGGCGACCATGAAGCTTCCGGTTATTCTCGACATCGGTCACAGCATCGACGACTTTTTTGCGGTCGCGCTCGCCGCTTGCTCCCCGGAGATCGAACTGCTCGGAGTCACCACTGCCCAGGACAACCGCTACAGCCGCGCCCGCGTCGTCCGTCACTTACTCGACGCGTACGGTCGCCACGACGTTCCGGTCGCCGCGGGAGACGGCGAGGGGAGTCAAGAACGCCTTTACGCTCAGTTTCTCATGGACGGCGGGGCGCCGCTGACCACCCCTGACGCGACATTTGACCACGCCGTCGACTTCTTGGAACGTACGCTGCGAGAACGCGACGACGTCTCCCTGGCGTTCGCGGGCCCGTTGACCAACCTTGCCGCCCTTCTTCGCCGCAGTCCAAACCTCGTAGACCGCATCAAGGACGCGTACTTCATGGGCGGATGGATCAGCCAAGCGCTCCCTGAACACAACGTCCGCCTCGATCCCGAATCGGTCGCTTTTGTGCTGGCTCACGGCGTGAGCCTGACTGCGCTGGGCTACGAAGTGACACGCGGACACCGCTTGCTCCGTCCGCACCGAGACCGACTTGCTTCGTCCGTTGCTCGGGGACCTCGAGCTCTGTGCCATCTCTACGACACTTGGTGTCAAGCGAAAAACTTCGGCTGGCAGGAGATCCTTGATCCAATGGTCGTCGCCCTGCTCTGTGGGAATCTCAATGCCAAGACCGAAGTGACGCGGGTCAGGGTGTTGACGTCGGGCCCTGGCCGGGGGACGATGCTGCAGGATCACGAAAGCGGGCACGAAATCCGGGTCGTGACCCAACTCGACGCAAGTCACTTTATCGACTTTCTCGTTGAGCGTTTGACTCCTCGACCGACCCCGCTCGATTACGGCGCAAACCCCGGCCGCTGGAACGTCCACGTCAAAGCGGCATACAACCTTACCCACTATCCAGGTTGGACGATGACCGCTTCCCAGGTAGATGCTCACACACTCGCACTCGTGCAGGAAGGTTCCGCCACCGCGTCCGTAGATAGACGCTCCTTTGAGCTCAGCGAAGGTTCCGCCCTTTACGTCCCTCCAGGGAGCCAGCTCCACATGCGAAGCGCTGCCGGCATCAAGACTTTCTGGTTTTACTTTTACGTGACGGTACGGGGGACAGATCGCGACGAACCGCTCCAAAAGATCCCGTGGCCCAACCTCTTTGAGCAAAGGTCAGCGCCCGACGTCTGGTTTTCCCTAGCTAGGCGCATCGAAAAGTACTGGCTTCACCCGTGGCCCGAGGCGTCGCTCCTGTGTAAAGCGGCCTTCATGGAACTACTTGCAAGCCTGCACACCCAGGCTCACGAACAAGAGCTCCGCCACGCCGACGCCGCGGAAGAGACGGTGCTGCAAGCCAAGCGATGGATCGAATCCCGCGTCGGCGACCCGATCACCCTCGACGAGATCGCCAGAGCCGTCTCCGTCAGCAAATACCACCTCTTGCGCCTCTTTCGCGAGGCATTCGGCATCACGCCGCTGCGCTACCAACGCCGCCTCCGCATGTTGCACGCAAGGCAGCTCCTCAATCTGCGCCACCTCACCGTTGGCGAAATCGCCAAGAGAGTAGGCTACGACTCGACGTCCGCGTTTGCACGGGCTTACAAGCAAGAGTTTGGCGCCGCCCCATCCGAGGAGCGAGAGCTATCCGAGGTACGCCTGTGACGAGGACAAGGGAGGGGCCGCCGCCTTGACGAACTCAGACCTCGTCATTTGTGCGACCCCATTATGAAACTGATCGCAGAAGGCGCTGTTCGTACACGTGTCGCAGGGACATTCGGTCGAGCCATCCTGGCTCTCCCTCACTCGCCTGGAGTCGGCTTGCCGAAGGCAAACGATCTCCAACCTTGATTCGCCGCATTTCGTGTATCGCACGAAGCCTCCGCAACGCCCTACGACACGTGTACGAACAGCGCCTAGGTGAGAGATTTCTCAAGGGAGAAGAACTCGTGAAAATAGCGTCCCTAAAGTGGCAAGAGCGTGAGAGGGTCGGCGTCGTCGACGCAGCGGCCGGGATGATCAGCGTCAAAGACCTGCACCCCGACGACGTCTGGCGGCATCCCGACACCGTCCAACTCGATCTTATCGGAAATTCCGCCACGTTGGCCGAGATCAGCCTGGCGGAAGCAGAGCTCCTCCCGCCCGTTCCAAGGCCCGCTAAACTCCTTTGCATCGCCGCCAACTACTACGCCCACATGCAGGAGAGCGGCCGCAATGAAGACGTCGAGGTCGTGCGGCCCCAGTTTTTTATGAAGCCTCCGACCACGTGCCTCATCGGTCACAAGGCGACGTTTCGGATCCCGTCCAACGTCGGGTTTTTGGACTATGAGGCCGAACTTGCGGTCGTGATTGGCAAGCGGCTTTACCAAGCGAAGGATCTGGACGAAGCGCTCGGCGCCGTCGCCGGTTACACCGCGTTCAACGACCTTTCCGAGCGAGCGATGAGCTTTGATCCCCGTCACGACAAGCGGAGCAACATGGCCTTTTTCGACTGGTTGACGGGGAAGTGGTTGAACGGCTCCGCTCCGACGGGACCTTGGGTGACTACGGCGGATGAAATCCCCGACCCCCAGGATCTCACGATTGAGCTCCGGCTAAACGGCAAAGTGATGCAATCGGCATCCACGGCGCTCATGATGTCCCCCGTCGCCGACATCGTCTGGTACGGCTCGCAGTTTATGACGCTCGAGCCCGGCGACATCATTGCGACCGGCACGCCCGCAGGGGTCGGCAAACCGCAAGGCGTCTTTCTCAAACCGGGAGATACGACGGAAGTAACGATCGACAAAATCGGATCACTCATCACCCATTTTAGAGCGTGATCACCATGCACTTTGACACTTTGATCAAAAATGCTGTCGTCATCGACGGCTCAAATGGTCCCGACGCCCGCCGCGACAACGGCGGCGTCGCCATTTCAAATGGTCGGATCGCCGCCATCCTTGATGCGAACGAGCTCGCCCACGTCACGGCCGACGAAGTGGTCGACGCTGCTGGAATGGTCGTTGCGCCCGGGTTCATCGACGTGCACATTCACTCCGAGATCGCCCTGATCAACGGTTCTGATCCCGATCGGTACGGGGCTTTGAAGCAGGGCGTCACGACGCACCTCTTGGCGCCGGACGGGTTTGGTTGGGCCGGCCTCTCGCCCGATCGGGCAAGAGAGCTGTGGCGGTACACCCTCTTTTGCTACGGGGAATCAGACGTGTCGCTCGACTGGCAGACGCCGGAAGAGTTCCTAAACATCTTTCGCGGCCGGACGCCGGCAAACGTCGTGCCGCAGGCGCCCCACTGCGCCATTCGCCTCGCCGCGATGGGCTGGGAGCCCCGGTTCGCGACTGAGGACGAGCTGGACGCCATGCGTCGGTCTACCCGGACTTGGATGGAGGCGGGCGCCGTCGGCATTGCCCTCGGCCTTGACTATCAGCCGAGCGCCTGTGCCGACACCCGAGAATTGATCGAGCTTTGCAAGGTCGTGCGGGAGTACGACGGCATCTACGCCGCCCACGTCCGCTACAACGGGCTCGGTCGCCCCGGCGCGTGGCGAGAGACGATGGAAATCGGCGAGAAGGCCGACATCCCAGTTCACATTTCACACGAGTTTGTCACCGACGAGACCGAGCCTTTGCTGGAAGAGGCCGCCAAACGGTGCGATCTAAGTTTCGAGTCATATGTCTACCCCGCGGGTTGCACGCACCTCACCTTAACGCTTCCGCTTTGGGCGCAAGCCGGCGGTCCCGAGGGCGTAAAGCGCCGACTAAGGGACAGCGAGACGCGCCGGCGCATGGCCGCGGCTTTGGAAGCCACGCTCCGAGCCCGCATCGAGGCGGGAGGAAACGCCGTCTTTGCCGCCAACCAGACCGGCCGTTACATCGGTATGGGGATCGCCGACGCCGCACGCGAGGCCGACAAGAGCCTTGGGGAGTTTGCCGTCGACATACTCGAAGAAGAAGACCCCTACGCCCTCATGATCTACCACCACGAAGGCGACGAAGAGCGCCATCAGAGGATGGTGCGCAACACGTACGCCCACCCTCGTATGATGATCGCGAGCGACGGGGTCTACCACGGCGAGCGCCCTCATCCCCGAGGGTGGGGCTGCTTCGCGAAGGCCTTGCGCATGGGAGTCCGAGAGCTTGGCGTCCTCTCGCTCGAAGAGGCGATTTACAAGATGGCGGGGTTTCCGGCGGAGCGCTTTGGGATCAAGGACCGGGGATTTTTGCGGAAAGGATACGGCGCGGACCTGGTCGTTTTCGATCCAAACGTCGTCGCCGACCGATCGACGTGGGACGAGCCTCGGCTCGAACCTGTCGGAATCGACCGCGTCATGGTAAACGGCGAGTGGGTCGTCAATCAGGGCCGGCCCACGGGCAAGCTGCCGGGGCGTGTGCTGACGCGGTAAAGCGCTCAGCGCTGCTTCGTAGATCAATCAAGCCGCGGCAGCAAGTCGCCAGACAAAATACCGTAAGCGGACTCGCGCCGCTCGTGCCAGCAGATGTCCTTAAACGTCGCGCCCGTCCACGACCGCTTGAGGTCGTTTAGATCGACATCGGCCCACACAATCGGCATGTCGCCGCCGTTCATGGTCAAGATGGTCCCGTCGGGGGCGAACACGCCGCTCCCGACGCCCTCGTTGCGCGCCGCAACGAGATAAACGTGGTTGTCCATCGCCCTCATCTGCATGATCATCATCCAGCGCTGCACGTCAAACCGAGGCCTGCCCCGCGTCCAGCGGTCGGCCCTGTGGTCGCCCATGATCGGCAGCAGCAACACTTCGGCGCCTAGCCGAGCCGCTGCACGGGCCGACTCGGCGGCTGACGAATCCATGCAGATGTTCATCCCGACGCTGGCATCCGCGGTGTGGATCTTGGCCACGGAGAAAGCGTCGCCCGGGGTGACTCCGCTCCAGACCTCATCGGGCAGGGCCAGGTGTACCTTCCGGTACTTCGCCGAGATCGCACCCCGCTCGTCGATGAGCACGGCGGTATTGTAGACGAGCTCATCCTCTTTTTCGTGCACCGGCAAGCAGATCGCCATACCAAACTCCGCCGCCACCTGGCAAAAGGGGTCGATCATCGGGCCGGGCACGTCGACGGCAAACTCCGGCATGCGATCGGGCGTCTGGCCCGCCAGGCCCCAGGAAAAGACGACTTCAGGCAGGCATAGGAGTTGAATCCCCTGCTCGCCGGCTTTCCGACAAAGCTCCACGTACCGATCTCGGTTTTGCTCCAGGCTCGACGAAGGCTCGGGACGCGGGGCGCATGCGGCGCCGAGTCGGATGCTTCTTGGCGCGGGCGGCGGGGCCGGGATAAGCTCCGGCTCTTTCCACTCGACCCGACCGGTCCCGGACCAGCGCAGGATCAACTTGACGACCAACGCCGCCGCGTCAGCGAGGTTTGCGATCACCCCGGACAACGTGATCCAGCCGCCTGACGCCTCCCAGTTTCGGATCGGCGCCCAGTCGATTCTGCGTCCGGCTGCGTCCTCCCATTTCGCCTCTGCGGCCAGGGATTCAAACCCGTCCTTGAGATCTTGCCAGCGCACTTTCACACGAAACTCGAAATGATCGCCCACGGCTCCCGCGGGATAGACCACTTCCCACCCTCCGATGCAGCCCTTGCTTCCGTTGGATTGAACTTCGAGTGAAGTGGTAAGATCTCCTGATACCTTAGGGGCGAGCGCCTCGCGGGGCGCCCACGGCCGGACGGCGAGGGGGCGGATTGCGTGTCGATTCTCGAAAACCTTTGCGCCGACGTGACTCAACGCTTCATCATTCCCATCAGCGAGATATCGGGCCAAATCGCTGGCAAGGCTTTCGGGTCAAGAGCGGGGTTCCCTTGTTATTTACGTTCGTTTCGAGCAAGTGACTCGTCGGTGAAATGATAAAATAGCATCAAGTCTTAGCGGTCGTTGAATCAGTCGCCGTTAGAGAACGTAACGTCGAGGACTTGCGGTAGCGACGCGGCGAATGAGGGAGTGAGATTATGCCGCATGGGAACTTGGGTGAACGGGCGATGCCTAAGTCAAATGTGAAATTCACGCTCACCGACTACCTCAACCTCCCCGAGTATCCCCAGGTGGAGCTCATCGAGGGGGATCTGCTCGTGACCCCGTCCCCGACCTATCGTCATCAAGCCATCTCAAGAAACATCGGAGCCGCGCTGTGGTCCTGGATCAAGAGCCGAAAAATCGGCGATCTCGTCTTCGCTCCGATGGACGTGATCCTCTCCGACGATACCGTAGTTCAACCGGACATCATCGTGATTCTTGCGCCAAATCGGCACATTATTCACGAGCGTATCGAAGGTCCCCCTGATCTCGTCGTCGAGATCCACTCACCGGCGACCAAGGAGCGAGACCTCACCGTCAAGCGCAAGCTCTACGCCCGCTACGGTATCCGAGAGTACTGGATCGTTGACGGCGATCGGCAGACGATCGAGGTCAACGAGTGGACGCCGGACGGCTACCGGCCGATCGGTCTATTCGCCTTCACGGACACGCTCCGCTCCGGCGTGATATCGGGTTTCGAAATGGCGGTTCGCACTGCGTTTGACGATCTATGACCTTATCGTCAGCCTCCGGCAATCGCCGATTCAACCTTGACCGCTCTGCCGCAGCAACTGCAAGTGCTCTTCGGTCAGGATGACATCCGCCGCACGGCACGTCTCGGTGAGCTGCTCGGGCGTCCGACATCCCACGATCGTAAAGACCGGAAAAGGTTCGTGTAATAGGTAGGCCAGAGCCACGTCGTTGGCCGTGCATCCCAACTTGCCCGCAACTTCGCGAGCCCTTTCCAGTCGCCGGAAGTTCTCGTCGTTGTAGTAGAGTGACTTGACGTGCCTTGCCGACCTCGCCTGGGGATCGAGCTCCTCTGGGCCGTACTTGCCGGCGAAAAACCCCTTCGCCTGCGAGGAGTAGGGGACCGCCGCAAGCTGCGATTCCACGTGATAGTTCCAAGTCTCTTCGTCCATGGCGACCATCGTGGGATCCGGCAATCGATCGGCGCTTAGCGCCGCGTAACTCCACATCATTTGATTGGCGACAAACCCTTCCAACCGATGCTGCGCGGCGTACTCGGCCGCCTCTTTGATCCGGGCGCAGCTCCAGTTGGAGCACCCGTAATGGCGGATGAGACCTTCGCTGCGAAACCCCTCCAGCGCCTCCAAGATCGGCCCTACCGGTAGGCGGGGGTCGTCTCGGTGGAGCCAGTAGAGATCGATCGTTTCGACCTGGAGGTACTCGAGGCTTTCGTGCAGGTCGATGCGGGCGTGCTCGGGTGTGACTCGAGGCGTTTTGTCGCCCAAGAGCGGGTGGCACCCTTTGGTAGCGATGATGACGTGCTCCCGCATCCCGGATCGGCAGAGCCATTCACCGATCGTCTTTTCGCTCGTCGACAACCGCTCTCCGACCCGGTCCCCATACACGTGCGCGGTGTCGATGAAATTCCCCCCGAGCTCAACGTAGTGGTCCAGCAAGCGGAAGGCGTCATCACGGCGAGCGTTGGGCCCGAATCCTGCAGTGCCGAGGGCGATGACCGAGGGTTTGAGGCGTGTCCTTGGAATCTGCCGGTAACGCATCAAATCATCCTAACGTGGTTTTTTCGTTTTTCGCCAACCGGTTTTTCGATTGTTCGCCCAGCCGCTCGGCAAGGAGCACGGCGGGATGAGAGACAGGCACGCCCATGCCTTGGGCGATTTGCGCTTGGCACGACGTTCCCGGCGCCGCGATGACCCCGGCGGCGCCCTCGAGCTTTTCAAACAAGAGCCGGCCGATCGCCATGCTCATCTCGTAGTGTTCGGCTTCGTAGCCAAAGCTGCCGGCCATGCCGCAGCAACTGCTGTCTACGACCTCCACCGCAAATCCGGCGCTCCTAAGCACATTGGGCCCGTGACTCTCCTTCTTGAGGGCCTTTTGATGACAGTGGGCATGATACGTGACCGGCGGGGCGTCGTCGACGCTCAAGTCGAGCTGCCCTTCTTTTTGCAGGAGATCGAGGTACTCCATGATCTCAAAGCAACGGCTCGTGGTCGGCGCGGGATCGAGAAGGTCGCGGAAATCGTCTTGCATCATGGAGACACAGGACGGTTCGAGTCCGACGACGTCCCAGCCGTCTTGGGCCGCTTGCGTGATCCACGCGGCAACGAAGCGAGCTTGCGCACGGGCACGGTCAATCAGCCCTTTGGAGAGCGCGGGTCTGCCGCAGCAGCCGGCCGGTGCAAGCTCGACGTGAATCTTGGCCGCCTCGAGCAGCCGCACGGCCGCCGCGGCCACCTCGGGGTGTTGATGGTTGGTGTGGCAGTCAACAAAGAGCTTTACCTTGCGCGCCGCCGCATCGAGCGGGATCCTCGCCCCGCCGCGTCGGCGATACTGCGCCGCGAAGGTTTGGCGCTGAAACGTCGGCAACGGACGGTGTCGCGTGATGCCAAAGAGCCGCTCGACCACGCGGCCCGCGCCCGGGAGGCGTCCCGCAACGTTGGAGACGGGCGCAAGCGCGCTGCCGACCCGGTAGAGCAAGTCGGTTCGGGAAAAGATGCGCTCACGGAGCCCTACGCCGTTTTCCAAGTGGTACTGGTGCTTTAATTCCACCTTCAGCTTGGCGAGGTCGACCTGGCTTGGGCAATCCCGCTTGCAACCTTTGCAACCGATGCACAAGTCGAGGACCTCGGCCTGAAACTCTTTCGTGGAAAGAATCTCCCGCGGCAGATTGCCTGAGATCGCTTCCCTGAGGAGGTTTGCCCGCCCCCTGGTGCTCGCGATCTCTTCCTTGGCCGCTCGAAACGTGGGGCACATCACTCCGCCGTCCATGGCGCGGCAGCCGGCGCACCCGTGACAAAGATCGACCATGCCCTGCATCCCGTTGTCGATGTCCCACCGCAGCGCAGGCCGGATCGGGAGCGGCTCCGGCGTGGCAACTCCTGCAGGAGCCTCCGCCACGGGGGTAAAGCGCAAGTTCTCTCGCATGTCGGTGGGCTCGTCGTCACGGAAGACGACCTGGCCGGGATTGAGCAGCCAATCGGGGTCAAACGCCTCTTTGATCCGCAAAAACGCGCGCCAGATCTCCTCGCCGTAGACGACGCGGTTCCACTGCGTCCGACTCCGCCCGTCGCCATGCTCGCCGCTTGGAACGCCACCGTAGCGCATGACCAGACCCGTGGCGTCTTGAGCAATGGCGTACATCCGCTCGACGTCGCTTGCGAGCTTGGTGTTGATGAGCGGCCGAACGTGCAGCACGCCGGGCCCGGCGTGCGCGTAAAAGGAGGCGTACGTCCCGTGCCTTGCAAGCAGCGCTTGAAGGTCGCGCACGTAAGCGGGCAGGTTTTCGGGCGGAATGGCGGCGTCTTCGATAAAGGGAATGTGCTTCTCGTCCGATGTTCGCGAGAGCAAGATCGGAAGTCCCGCCGTGCGCATCGACCAGTACCGCTTTTTCTCCGCCGGGCTCGCCGCGTGGATCGCGGCAATCGCCCGCCCGACGCATTCTTTACTTTGCACCGTTCCCGCATTTGCTCCACCGGCGACAAAGTTGCGGATCAGCGCGTCGGCCTTGAGGCGCGCCTCGCGTTCGTCATCCGCGTAATACTCGACGATGAGCACCGAGGACGTGCCCTCGGGCAGCTCTCTGACGACATCGGAAAACTCTCGAGTCTTTCCCGCGAGGTCCAGCATGATATCGTCCATCACTTCGACCGCGGCGGCGCCGGTGGCGACGATGGCGTACACGTCTTCCATGGCGTCCGCCAACGAGCTGTACGACAAAAGGACCATCGACGTCGCTTTGGGCACGGGAACGAGCCGCAGCCTGGCCCGAACGACGACCCCCAGAGTGCCTTCGCTGCCCGTGATGAGCCGAGCTAGGTTGATCGATCCGTTTTGGACGAGGCGGGAGAGGTTGTATCCGCTCGCGTTTCGCTTGAGGTCGGGGTAGGCTCGATTGATCTCGGCATCGCAGGTCCTGAGAATGTCGCCTACGGTACGGTAGATGCGCCCTTCCGGGCCCGAAGCCCCTTCTCGCTCGCTCAGTCTCTCGAAAGGCGTTTCGGTAAATGTGAGCTCGGTGCCATCCGCGAGAACGACATCCACAGCCTCCACGTACGCATCGGTCATGCCGTAGACAAGCGAGTGTGCGCCGCTGGAATTGTTTCCGATGGCGCCTCCGACCGCGCTGCGATTTCCCGAGGCGGGGTCGGGCGCGAACTTTAGACCATGCGGCAGGAGCGCACGGTTGAGCTCGGCGAGGACGACGCCCGGTTCGACATCGACCGTGCGCGCCGCGGGGTCCACGTGAAGGATGCGATTCATATAGCGCGTAAAGTCGAGCACGATGGCGCGGTTCACGGCTTGTCCCGCAAGCGACGTACCTGCGCCTCGGGGCAAGATCGGAATGCGACGTTCGTGGGCGTACCGGCATACATTGACGACATCGGCGGCCGACTTCGGCATCACCACGCCGATCGGGGTCACCCGGTAGATGCTTGCGTCGGTCGCATAGAGCGTACGAGTGAATAGGTCCATGCGAACGTCGCCTTCGACAAGCCCCTTGAGGTCTTGTTCGAGCTCTGCGTCCACGATCGGTCCGACCCGATGATCAATTGCCGTTCTCGCCAGTGCCAAAGGTTGCATCCCCCACAACATCGCTGCGGTTCACGATTTGCCGCCGGTATTCACATACATCTATCGATTCGCTTTGAATTGGGGGATTTCCACCGAGGCTCCTCCCCGCTCCACCGAGATTTTTGAAAGCGGTGTGATGACGCTCCACGTGACGGCGTCGTACACGTCGATCGGCGGCCGCTCCCCCGAAAGCACGCTGTCGACGAAATCCTCGAGTACGAAGTAGTCGCCCCCGCCATGGCCCGCGGCCCTTGCGACATCCGCCTTTTCGCGCCACTTGGGGTGCTCGTAATCGGGCGCGTACCGCCAAAGCGGCTCCCACTCGGCGTGTTTGCCGTCTCGAGGCGGGCTGTATCCGGGCGAACGTCCGTCGATCCAGATCAGCGGATCTTCGCCGCCATACCGGGCGCTGAGGTACGAAGCCTTTGTCCCCTGAAGCACGTAATGCGTCATGTTGTGCGGCCGCGGCGAGTTTGAATCGACGCGCAGGACGATCAGCGCGCCTTTCTCCGTCTGAATCAGCGTGACGGCCGAGTCGCCTTTGGCAAAGTAGCCGGGCTGGGCCCCGGGATGGTCCGAACCAAAGCGCTCGGCGACCCACGGGCGCATGCTGAATGCCCCCGAGACAAACGTCGCCGTCGACACCAGACGGTCGCCGCCCGGCCGATTTACGCCGAGCCACTGAGCGACGGGCCCCAGCGAGTGCGTGGGGTAGGTGTTGCCGTGGTTGTAGCGGCGCATCTCGCCGCGCCAGGTCAGGGCGCCATCCGGACGGATCGCAAGGTCGCGCGTGTCGTGGATGTACGCGCCTTCCGCGTGGACGAGCTCGCCAAAGACGCCCTGCTGAGCCATGTTGAGGATCATCATGTTGGGCCGCTGGTAGCAGTAGTTCTCTGCCATCATGTAGGTGAGGCCCGACTTTTCTACGGCCTCCACGAGCGCCCAACATTCGTCGAGCGTGCGGGCGGCGGTCACCTCGGAGAGCACGTGTTTTCCGGCCTCGAGCGCCTGGATCGATTGGGAAGCGTGGAGCGCCAAGGGCGTTGCCAGGCAGGCCGCATCAAACTCGCCCCATTCGAGCAACGACTCAAATTCAGAGAAAGTCGCAACGTCCGGGTCGAGCTCCCGCCACGCTCGGAGGACTTCTTCACTGCGATCGCAAATGGCGACGAGCCGAGCTTTTTCAGGGAAATGTCGGGCGACTCTGCGAATCGTGCGACCTCGTTGGCCGCCGACGACCGCGAGGCGAATTGGCGCTTTGCTCACGATCCCACCACCTCCCTCGTAACTTCAAGGGTGCGTGCGATATCCTCATCGGAATGCGCATATGAGATGCTCCCCTGCTTGGTAGCAACAGGGAAGTGAAATATCCCGTTTTGGATCAGTCGTTGTCTGTATTCGACGTCGTACTCAAAGTCGTGGTGCTCGGCGATATCGTGCCAGTCCACCGGGGCGTGGTCCATGAAGTAGACGCAAAAAGCGGAGCCCTGACGAGAGACGGTGGCCTCGATGCCTGCGTCGTCAAACGTCTGCCTCAGGCCTTCCTCCATCTTGGCGCCCATCGCTTCCAACTTATCATAAATCTCCGGCTGCGCCGCAAGTTTCTCCACGGTCGCGATGGCCGCCACGGTGGGCAGCGGGTGAGCGTTGTACGTGCCCGCAATCAGGACGCGGCGCGTTACATCATCGTGAGCGAAGTAATCCATGAATCGAGCTTTGCCGCCGATCGCGGCGATGGGATAGCCGTTTGCGATCGCCTTTCCAAATGTGGAGAGGTCCGGAATGACGCCGCACAAACTCTGGTAACCGCCCAGGGCATGACGAAAGCCGGTCTTGACTTCGTCAAAGACCAATAGGGCGCCAAACTCGTCGCAAAGCTCGCGCAGGCCCTCGAGGTAGCCGGGCTTAGGCTTCACGATGCCGATGTTTTGGAGGATCGGCTCGAGCATGACGGCCGCGATGGAGTGGCGCTCCATGATGGCGCGCACGGAATCCAGATCGTTATAGTTGACGAAATGGCTCTCTTCGAGGACATGTGCAGGTATCCCCGCCGAAAGCGGCGCTTTGGGATACTCGCCGGGCGACACCCTGGGCCCGATTTCGGCGATGGGAGTCATGACGTTGGCGGCGACATCGTTGTACCAGCCGTTGTAACCGCCCTGCATGAGAATGATGCCGTCCCTGCCCGTGTGCGCGCGGGCGATGCGAATGGCGTGATAGGTGGCTTCCGATCCCGTCGTGGTCAACTGCACCTTCTCGACGCCCGGTACGTGCTGGACGAGGAGCTCCGCCAGGCGCCCTTCCCACGGGTTGGTGCCCGCGCCCATGAGCGAAAGGTTGTCACCCAGCGCCTCTCGCACGGCGCGGTTGACGTCCGCGTCGTTGTGCCCGAGGATGTAGGGACCAAACGCCGCGTGGTAATCGATGTACTCGTTGCCGTCAGCGTCCCACACCTTGGATCCAAGGCCGCGGACAAACGCGAGCTCCGGCCGCACCGTACGGTTTAAAGAGACGACCCCGCCCGGGATCACGCGACGGTTGCGAGCGTAGATTTCACTACTTTTTGGATATCCCAACGTCTTCTGGCCCCCTGTCTTTCACATGCGCAGCAACTCATTCGTGTCATTTATTGAAATAACCAATTCATATATGACAGGGTTTCGGACGTGTAACCTAAAACCCTTCCATCCAACGACAACGCCGGTGTCACGCCGTAACGACGTAATTGCTATTACGTTGATTTGAAATAGAACTCTGGCAGGCCAAGCAGTCGCCCGGGGCCAAGCACGGGCAAAGAAAGTTGGAGGCAGGAGTTTCAATAATCCGGCACAATCATCAACTGTAGCTTGCGGTCCAGTTTCGCGGATGGGCACGCGCAAAAGCTCGGAACAACGCCGAGATCGCTGGAATGGGTGATGCGCCAGTGAACGACAGCCCTCAGCTTCGCATGTACTTCTCTCGATTCTACGATCTTCCCGACCTCAAACTTCCGCCTGGGGTCACGCTCAAAAAGTTCGAGCCGGGCGACGAGGGCCGCTGGGCCGCCGTGCTACAAGCCGCGGGCGACCTCGGAGCGTGGTCGCCGGAGCGGGCGAAAAGAGCCCTCTCCGGGCCCGCACGGGTGGACTCGGACGGGATTCATTTTCTCGTGGTCGACGGAAAAGCCGTTGCGACCGCGTGCGTCCAGGTCAACGACGCCCGCCCCGACCTCCCCGAGCTGGGCTACGTCAGCGTCATGCCCGAGTATCGAGGGCACGGCTTTGGACGCTTGATCAGCCTCGCCGTGCTGAAGCACATCGAGGAGCGGGGCCATCGCTCCTGTTTCCTTCGCACCGACGATCACCGCCTCGCCGCGATCAAGACCTACATGCGCCTGGGGTTTGATCCCGACCTTAGCCACTCCTCCTATCCCAAGCGGTGGGAGGCCCTTTGGACGACCCTCGGCTATCGAGCGCCGCGCCCATTCCGCCTAGGCATCGTCGGGCGCAGAGGGACCAGCTCGATCCTTGCGGCTCAGGCCCTGCCCGACCTCGAGGTCGTCGCCCTCTGTGACATCGACGAAGCGACATTGCACAGCGCAGCGGAGAAGCACGGCATCGCACAGCGGTACACAAGGTACGAGGAGATGCTCGACGCAGATATCGACGCAGTCCTCGTAGCGACGCCCATGCCCTTGCACGTGCCGCAGTCGATCGCTGCGCTGCGAGCCGGTAAACACGTCCTCTCCGAGGTGACGGCGGCGGTGACCTTTGAGGAGAGCTGGGAACTCCTCGAGGCCGTCCATGCCAGCGGTAAAACGTACATGATGGCTGAGAATTACTGTTACATCCGCAGCAACGTGCTCGTCCGGGAGCTCGTTCGCAAGGGCCTCTTCGGCCAGGTCTACTTTGGCGAAGGCGAGTACATCCACGAGCTCAAAGCCTTGAACGAACAGACCCCCTGGCGGCGCGTGTGGCAGACGGGTCGAAACGGAAACACTTACCCCACGCACTCGCTCGGCCCCTTGATGCAGTGGATGAACGATCGGGTCGTATCGGTAAGCTGCATGGGGAGCGGACATCATTACGAAGACGCAAGGGGCGCCCGCTACGAAAATGAAGACACGACGCTCACGCTGTGCAAGCTCGAAAGCGGAGGCCTGGTAAAGCTCCGCCTCGACATGCTTTCAAACCGCCCGCACAACATGGCGTACTACTCGTTGCAAGGGACTAAGGGCTGTTACGAGGCGCCCCGGAGCCCAGGCGATCAGCACAAGATCTGGCTCGAGGGCAGCGGCAGCGATCCGAATCGCTGGCAACTGCTCTCCGACTACGAAGAATTCCTTCCCGAGCTGTGGAAAAACCCGCCACCCGAGGCGCAGAAGGCAGGCCATGGCGGCGGCGATTTTTGGGTGATTCACGACTTTGTCGCAGCCTTGTCGGGCCGCAAGCCGCCTGCGATCGATGTCGTCACGGCACTTGAGTGGACCGCCGCCGGTCTCGCTTCGGAAATCTCGATCAGCCGAGGAGGCTCGCCGGTGGACCTCCCCGACTTTCGCGCGGCGTGGCGAGCTAAGCGCTCAGCGTCGAGCTAACTATGCGCGGACGTTGAGCGTTCAAAGGCCTCCTGCAAAAGCGAGAGGCATGCGGCGACAAACTGATCCTCCGCCTCGGGGCCGAACGGGCTTGCGTCGACCTCGTAGCCGCCCTCCCGGTGTGCATCGGCCGTAGGCAGATAACCCATCGCCCCGTTGCTGTATCCTGAGACGAAAGTGGCCGCAAACGGCGATTGCTCCTTGATCGCGACGCCGGTCTCGGCAAAGATTTCGATCGGCGCCGCGAGCAGCGCGATTTCCCCGACTGCGATCACCTGGACGGGGATCTCGATCTGGCGGCGGCCTGCGACATGCTTGGCAAGTCCTACCTGAATGCCCAGGCGCCTCGCACGATACGACGCGTCCCGAATCGCTTCGTCGTCCGCTCCCTTGGATCGGAGCTCGTCCAACGTCCGCATTTGCTGATCCAGCGCTGACTCCAATTCGGCGACGGGCCGGACCTCTTTCGTCGTCACCGAAACGTCGCGCTCAAAGACCACGAGATTGCTTGCGGCCGGCGGCTCTTCCACCCATTTGAACAGGCCGAGCGGCGCCCCCGACTCGAGCACACGATCGAACACACTTGCCCCCGGCGGCGTGCGGATGGTCCACGCAAGCTTTGCCGCTTCGTGCCCGAGGATGTTTCCGATTCGCCGGTAGCTTGCCGGGTCGCTCGTGAGATCCTCAATCGAACACTGATTTCCCGTTGCGCCTTGCAGGAAAAGGCAGCGGCCGCCAAGGGACGCCTCGACGACGCGCCGGAGCGGTCCCGGGTAGTCGGGCGTAATTTGCCTGTTCAAGTGAGCCATGATCGTGGGATGGCACGCGTAGTTGACGAGCGTAGCGAGCGGACTTCCCTCAGGCCCATCAAACCGTGCGACGATCATCTCGGGGTCGACAAATCCCAATGGGTTTTGTCCCACCACGATTCGGCCGTCCGGCAGGCGCAGTCGCCGATTGACGTTGACCCGGCACTCGCCCTTTTCAAAGCCCACATGCACCGGCCTTAGTGATCGAGTCGCCTCCCACACGGCGCCGACCAGCTTGTTTTTGACGGTGGCGACATACGGCTCGATCATGTCGACGCCTTGACGCACCCAGGTGGACGTCGACCAGGATGGACCCGAATGGGTGTGGGATGCGGAGATTCTGATATGTTCCGGAGGGATGTCAGAGACGGCGGATATCGCGCTTCGCACTTCGGCGCAAAACTTGCTTGGGACGTGTAACGCGTCGACATCGACGATCGCCGCCCTCGTCTCGCCTTTGGCCAGCACAAGTACGGTCGCCCACAGAGGAAGGTCGACGCCTTCGGCTCGCTCGTGGGTGGCGGCGCCCCAGTTGCCGTGCGCGATGCCGACAGGCGGCGTGATGTCCGCTCGGGCCGTTCCAGCTCGTAACTCCGTCATCGTGATCATCCTCCCTTGATCGCCGCTGAAGGGTACTCCTCAAAGCCGAGCTCTCGTGAGATCTCTTGAGCCGCATCGATCAAGAGCGGTGCAAAACTTTCCAGCCGGTCAAAGTCGGTACGAAACGCCGGCCCCGCCACACTGATGGCGGCGATCGGCTTGCCCGTCAGGTCAAAGATCGGGGCGCCGACACAGCGAACGCTCTCCTCGCCCTCCATGTCGTCGAGCGCGTAGCCGCGCGCCCGCACTTGCCGCAGCTCCGCTTTGAGAGCGTTCGGATCCGTGATCGTATTCTTGGTGATCGGAGGCAGTCCGCGCACCTGAAGGATCCAATCGACTTCGTCTTCGGGCAGGTACGCAAGGATGGCTTTCCCGACCGAACTGCAGTGCAGAAATTCCTGCTTGCCCACGTAGGAGACCATGCGCACGGTTTTGGGGCTGTCGACGCGCTCGATGTAGACGCCATCAGGGCCTTGGAGCGCAAGGAGGTGCGCGGTCTCCTCCGTCGCCTCGACCAGACGATTTAGGTGGGGCAGCGCAAGCTTGCGCAGCTCCAGCACGTCCTGCATGGCGCTGTAGAGGAGGAGCACGCGCGGGCCGATGCGGTACTTGTTTGTGTCGCGGTCTTGCCTGAGGTAACCGCGAGCGTTGAGCGTCGCCATGAGGCGATACGTCGTGCTCGAATCCATCTCGAGGCTGCGAGCCACCTCGTTCACGCCCATCTCCCGACCTTGTTCGGCGACGAACTCAAGGACGGTAAGGGCCTTCATAACCGTCTGGGAAAGATTTTTGGGGGTCCTGGACATCGAAGAGCTCCATTCACCTGTTTTGTCTATCGAAATGATGAGGTCACTATTTGCCTGTTTGAGTGAATTTTCTTCTCAAGTGGTGGGTTTACCTTTGACGTGCGGGGCGCCGTTTTATTGGGGGACCGGGTGAGGCGGAAGGTCGCTAGTAGCTGTGATATCGTGAGGCAGTACATGGCTTTTCGTACATTTACACTCGAAGACGGAATATGTAGGATTCGAAAAGGATCTTGATTGATCAGCGATCGTCAAACTACGTCTGAGTCTGTAACGCCGGTTTCGCCAAGGGCTGTATCTGTGCGCACCAATCGCATGCCAAGTGAACGCAACATAGCAAAGGTATTCACGTATTGCACTCCGAATGCTGCGCAAACGTCTGGAATCTTGATTTTTGACGACTGAGGAGCCGATTGTTCCTCAGTTACAACAATACTGCCCTTGGCTCTTGCATAGGCTACGATCCAACCATCAGCGGTGTCGGCGAAAATCGCTTTTTGCGCAACCGAGAATCGCTGCTGATCTTGAACCCACTGCATGATACCGCCATAAACATCTACAACCGAATCCAAAAACCTGGAGCCAAATCAAACGCATAGTAGTTATTCTTTGCTCGAATGAGAATATTGGCATCGATTAAGAAACGAGGAGCGGTTGTCACGACAAGCCGCCTCCCTCAGCATGCGCCACATATTTATCAAAAGTGCTGCCGTACAAGCCTGTTAGCCGAAACGCCTCAGTGTAGGAGACACGCCCTTCACGAGCCGCCCTTGCTACTGCGACCGCGAAGCGCCTACCCACTCGGTAATCTTGCGTAGCGTAAAAGTTTCCTCCACCGTCATTTCCTTTGTCTTTCTGTCGATCCCGATCCATATAGGACTCGTAGAATCGAAAAAACTGACCTTTCGTGATGAGTCCGACGTCTAGAGCCCTTCTCGCCGCTACGAGGAGACTCACTTTGAAAGCCCGCGCCACCGCCTGGTACGGATCTGGAGTTTCCAATGCGCTCGGCCAAGTCGCTCGAATTTCGGCCTCAGGAACGAGAAACTCTGCGGCCGCTTTATTACAAGCATCCTCAATTGGGTGCTGAGCCGGTTGCATCGCTCGAAGATCAAATGCAGCGCTTGCTCCGAGGACGACGTGCGCTAGCTCATGCGCTAAGGTAAACATGCGGGCAGCCTTGGAATCAGCGGCATTAACGAATATCAACGGAGCGTACTCATCTGCAAGCACAAATCCCCTAAACTCGTTGACATCAAGCTTGCGATGAGTGTTGTTTCCAACAACACCGTTTGCTACCACGATGACTCCAGATTGCTCCAGTGCTTCGCACATGGTCCGGAACGCGTCTTCCCAAGTAGGAAGAGATTCGGCCCAGCCAGGCTCTAAGCCAACTGCCATCCGCATTATAGCGGCAATGTGTGTAGGAGCGGCGTCGATATCTGCAGTGCCGACGTACGCCAGCGGTCGACACCCTTCTTCAATCAAATACTCACGCATCCACTCTTGCCTTAGGTGCATCTGATAAACTGTGTCCAGTAGTTCAGGAGAGGGCCTTTTCGGTATTTGATCATCGATCGTCCTAAAGTAGGGGATGGGCAATGTTTCTTCGGGAGGTTCGGCTAGAAAGAAATGACCCAAGGGGGTGCGAGTGATTCGCGCCAATGTCTCGAGCTGTTTTAGAGTTGGCCTTCTCTCACCCATTAGCCATTCCCCGATTCCCGGTAGCTTCACTCTTATGGCCTCCTCACTGAGGCCAGAACGGTTCAAAGCCCATCGAATAATCGGCGGATGAACCGCAACATAGACTCTACTCATCGGCGCTCCCTCCCTTCGTCGATATGGCGACAAACCCAAACAAACATTTGCAACTATTATACACGATGGGCGTTGCATTGAGCGTGGTGCGGTTGGCGAAAAGGATCCTGCTCCCAACACGCGCACACGCCCGCTAAACAGCGAGGCCGCCCCTTGCGCTATGGGGCGACCTCGCTCGATGTATCAATATAGGTGCGCTCTAATCGACAGGCGACCTAGAAGCTAATTTTCATTCCAAACTCCTCGCCTACCGCCTTGATCACTTCCCAGGCGTACCGTTTACGCAAGCTGAGCGGATCTCCAGGATTGCGTCCCGAAATCTCCACCTCCATGGCGGGGATGCCAAGATCGCGGCCTACCTTCCGGGTGAGGCTGCCGCCGATCGGTTCCGTAAACGCCCGCCACCTTGGACCGGTGGCGCCGGAGGGCCGCATGGCGTTTAGCCGATCTCGGACCTTCCTGGCCACGGTGCCTGCCTTCGCCTGGTGTGTGTGGATCAGGGTGTTTCCGAGGCTGTTTACAAAGCCGTCGTGAAAATCGATCACCATGGCGAGATCGGGCTGGGACCGGATCAGACTCCACATTTCCCGGGCAATATTGGTCGTCGGCGTCTTGCCTACCGGAAACATCCGGTTGTAGTCGGATGTCAAGGTACGGCGATTCGCAGCGCATGCCCGTTTGTTAAACTCGGGAATGATCACCAACCTGCCGCGATCGATCGTAATCCCTTGGTCGATCGCGTCCACCAGCGCCAAGTGCCCCGAGCGCTCGTTGCCGTGAATGCAACCGAGAAAGACGAGTGTCGGACCGGGATTGGCTGACTGGTAGGTGTACACAGACGTTTGGTAGATCGTCCCCTTGCGCAAGAAAGACTCTGTGACGACCGTGGCTCCTGCCGGCGGCGAGGCCGGTCTCGACGCCGCCACACCGTACTTGAAAAACCCGCCTTTGGCCGCCAACGCCTTGTCCATCGCGTCGGCGCTCTTTGGTCCAAATTCGCCGTCTACGTAGATCCCGGCGTCCTTCTGAAAGGCTCTGACGGCGGCCTCCGTCCTCGGTCCGTAATACCCGTCTACCAGACCGACATCGTAGCCGAGGAAGTTGAGGCTCTCTTGAATCGCCTTCACCTGCGGATCCGTCATGCCGACTACGAAGTAGCCGAGGCTGTCGAAATAGTGCTGAGGCGCACCGGAATTTCCTATGCCGTCTCCTGGAATTACCGAGCCTTGAATGTCGCAGTCGCTGCTCGTAACGTAGACCCGCGTGACGACCCACTGCGCTCCGTCTTTGACAAAGGCGACTTCTCCCGTGCCCGAGCAGATCGCCTCGTCCCCGTTCGCGTCGGAGTATACGATCGTAAATTGACCTTGGGCCGTTGCCGTGTCTCCGGCAAGTCGCACGTCCGTGGGATCGAGCACGACGCGCTCGATTGTCACGTCGTTCCAGAAATTCTGGACCATCGCCACGATATTCTCTTGACTCTGGGGCGCTTGGCTCAAGGGAGCGATGCCCCTTGTTGCAACCTCTGCGACGATCGCGTCTGCGATGTGCGCCTTCAACGTCTCGATGTCTTCACGTTCTCCGGCTGCCGCCAGAACCCGTAAGGTCTCCTCGATGCGTGACTTTTCGTTCGTCGGCGTTTGGGAGGTTAGCCCCAGGAGCCCGCATCCGGTTGCCGCGACCAAAATGAGCGACCAGGTCGCGAAAAGGACGAGTTTGCGAATCATAGGAGACTCCTTTCATAAGTGAGGGGGGAGTTGAATTTGGCATGGAGGCCTAGACCTGCCGGAAAAAGTAAGCGCTTGTAAATTACGGTTTGGGATCGACAGGTCGGACTCCTGGCGCGTCTAGCTGGGCTTGGGTATGCAAGTTATGGAAGGAGAGGATTCCAATCGGGGTTTGGCGCTGGGGTTTTCGCGGACACATCGCTTCGCCACCGAGCGAGCGCTTGATGCATCGCGCGGCAGCGGGCCGGCTCTTGGAGGGCGAGGTTGCGGACTTCCGAAAGGTCTTGGTGGAGGGCGTACAGTTCCAGTCGTCCGTCTTCGTAAAACTCGATGAGCTTGTAATCACCCAAGCGAAGGGACGAACCGGGCGTTCCGCCCTGATTGCCGTAATGTGGAAAGTGCCAGTAGAGCCCTGGAAACGGGCTCGTTGATCGGTCAACGCCGCCTCCGCGCAAGGCCGACATGAGGCTCACCCCGTCCAGGCGCTGCTCGGGAGGGGGCGCAGATCCCACAGCCTCCATGATCGTCGGATAAAAGTCGGGGCTCGATACGGGGTCCCGATTGACACTTCCAGGTCTGACCTCGGCCGGCCACGACACGATCAAGGGCACGCGCAGCCCCCCTTCGTACATCCAGCCTTTGCCTTCCGCAAGCGGAAAGTTGCAGGTCGGAGATCCTTCCGAGGTCGAGAGTCCGCCGTTGTCGGATGTGAAGATCACCATCGTATCCTCGAGTCGACCGGTCTCCTCGAGCGCCCGCACGATGCGGCCAACGCTGTCGTCCACCGATTTCACCATCGCAGCGTAGACCGGGTTGGATTGGAACAGGCGCCGCTCGACGTGAAGTTTGCGCTTGTGCTCACAAGGGAAGCGCTCACCGACATCGAGAGCGTCTACTCGATCGAGGCCAAGCCTCTTCGCCTTGTCGGTGAAGTAGTCGACGTCCTCTTTCTTTGCCTGCAAGGGCGTGTGAACCGCATAGTGCCACAGGTTGAGAAAAAACGGCCCCCCTTGGTGCTCACGGATGAGGCGGACGGCTTCGTCGGTAAGGCGGTCCGTCAAGTACTCCCCGGGAGCGCCGTCGCTCAACGTCTCGATCCCCCAGGGGCTAAAGTAGCCTTTGAGCGGCATGCCCCAGGAGCAACCCGCAATGTTGAGGTCAAAGCCGTGCCGTTCGGGGTAATGCTCCGGGCCTCCAAGATGCCATTTGCCCACATGCCACGTCGTGTACCCTGCTCGTTTGAGTGAGGCGGCAAGGCTCACTTCGCTCGATGGCAGATGGTCGACATACGGCGCATCGATGAGTCTCCCGCGGGCATTGCCGCCGATATAGTTTGTGACGCCGACACGGCCCGGGTATTTGCCTGACATGATGCTCGCCCGTGTAGGTGAGCACACGGGCGAGGCAGCATAGGCGTCTGTAAACAACATGCCGTTTCGAGCCAAAGCATCGATGTTCGGGGTTTCGTAGAACGAACTTCCGTAACAGCCAAGATCTCGCCAACCAAGATCGTCGATCAGGATAAATACGACGTTGGGCTTGTTCGGCACGCGCATCACCCCGGATTTCTCTCGCCGGCCACCCGAGCAGCCGCCGCGCCTTCGTCCAAACCCAGGCCTCGCCCCGTCACGCCATGGATCGGATGTATATCCCTTTTTGTACGGAAACGTCCACTTTCCTACAATTCACGCGAGCGTAATCGCAATTACGCCGTGGCTTTGTAAGTATGTAACTGGGAATACGCGCTGCGGCTCCACCGGGACCAGGTAACCGTGGACCTCACAACGTATCAATGAACGCATCAACACTAGAGGCGAGACGCGGTTACGGAGGCGACGGCATGACAACCAAACCCAACGTGCTCCTCATCTTTACGGACCAGCAGCGCGCCGACACGATCAGCGCGCTCGGCAACCCCGTCATCCGAACACCTAACTTTGACCGGATCGTCCGCGAGGGAACGGCTTTCACCAACGCGTTCTCGCCCTCGCCCGTGTGCGTGCCCGCGAGGTGTTCGATGATCTACGGTCAGTACCCGCACCACACGGGTTGCTATGAGAATGGGCGCATGCCGCAAGACGACCGGGAGTCGTTTATGGGCGCCCTTACCAGGGCCGGGTACCGCACACACGGGATCGGCAAGTGCCACTTTACTCCTGATCGGCTCGCCTTGCGCGGCTTTGAAAGCCGAGAGACCCAGGAAGAGATCGTGCCGTCGCCCGACGAGGACGACTACCTAACGCACCTGCACGAACAGGGCTTTTCGCACGTCTGCGACCCCCACGGGATCCGGGGTGAGATGTACTACGTGCCTCAGCCCGCTCAGATGCCGGCCGAGCTGCACCCGACCCAGTGGGTGGGAGACCGAGCGGTCGCGTTCATCAAGGAGCAGGGCGGAAAACAGCCGTGGTTTCTCTACGCGGGCTTTATCCACCCGCATCCGCCTTTTGCGCCGCCTAATCCCTGGCACAAATTGTACCGGGCCTTTGACATGCCGCTGCCCAACGTCCCGGCCGACTGGGAGAGCCTCCTCACCTACGTCAATCAGCGGCAAAATCGATACAAATACCGCGACCAAGGCATCGACCAAAACCTCGTGCGGTGCCTCAAGGCGTACTACTACGCCTGCATCTCGTTCATCGACTTCCAGGTCGGAAGGATTTTGGACGCGCTAGAAACGACGGATCAACTCGACAACACGCTGATCATCTGCACCTCGGACCACGGCGAACTGCTCGGCGACTACAACTCCTTCGGCAAGCGGAGCATGCACGATGCAAGCGTTCGGGTCCCCATGCTGATCCGCCAGCCGGGGAGGTTTGCTCCAGGTGCCGTATGCACCCGGCCCGTCAGCTTGGTGGACGTAGCGCCGACGGTGCTCGCCGCCGCGAGCACCGAGCTTGCGACGCACCCCGCCGACGGCGTCGACATGGCGAATGTAGCCACAGGCCGAACGGACCGGACGCTCGTCTTTGCGCAACACGCTCGACTCGGCGAGGCGACGTACATGGCGGTCAGTGAGGAATGGAAGTACGTGTACAGCGCGGCGGACGGCAGGGACTTTCTCTTCGACCGGGTCCGGGATCCGCTCGAGACGCGCAACAAAGCCGGCGGCCCCTTGACCAAAGAGATTGAGGCGTCGATGAAGCGAGCGCTCATCGACCACTTGATGCGAGGTGGTGAGACCGGGGGTATTGACGGAGACGACTGGCGTGCGTTTCCCCGCCTCGAAATGCCCACAAACCCCGATGCAGGGCTGCTCGTTCAAGACCACCCGTGGGCAGACACGCAAATCGAAGGGTATACGTGATCGCCGAACTGCGCTTCGTCACACTGCATGTGGGACTTGACCGAAATGACTCCAGAGCGGCTCAAGCACTGACGTGACCACACCTGCGTTGTTCTCTCGCCCATGGCCGCGCGCTACCGCGCTTACGGATCGAGCTGAGCAACCATGTTCGTGCCCGTGCGGAAAGACGGCGCGCGCCAGCTCAAAATAGGCGCCGGCCAAGTCGAGCGCTCGAACGGCAAGCGCTTCACTGCTGGATATCTCCGCGACCGCGGCGAGCAGGATTGGGTTAAACCGCCTCGGTCCGCCGTTCTCGAGCCAAAGCGGAGCATCGGATCGCTTCCCGATGCCCGAGGAGCGCCTCTTGCGATCGATGCTAACCTCCAATCCTACCGATTTCACCGCAAATGGATCGCCCAACCGCTCGACCAACGTAACTAACACGTCATCATATTTCGTAGAGCCCGTGGCTCGGCGGTAACGCATGATCGCGTCCACGGCCGACCCGGCATCAGGATCGCTGATCTGGGTCGACAGGTGATCCAATTGGCGTTCCATCGCTTTGCGGTAGTTTTCCCGTCCAGTTTCTTTCCACAGATCGAGCATGGCGGTAAAGCCCCCGGCCGCCAAGAGGTTTTCCGCCCTGTCGACCGCCTCGTGCAGACTCGGGGCCTCTCCGGCAAATGCGCGATACCCGTCATCTTCGTCCGGTCTCAACGAGTAGATCGGCCCGTCCGGCCTCAGTGCAACGGGCAATTCGTCACTGGAGATGATCGCGTCAGCCCAGATCGCGCCGTGACGCTCCGCCAGTGCGAGGTAACGAGCCCGTCCTGTCGCGCGATATCCCGTCATCGCGAGATTTACGCAGCGCAGGTGATCGGGCACGTTGACCGCGAGCTCGGCCTCGACGCGCACGACTCGAGTTCCCAAATACATCGAGCGGAAAAGCCCGCTTTGCCAATCAAACCACGGTGGCACGCCATCAGCCCAGTTTCCAAGGTGCTCGATCGCGTCCTCAAGCTGGAGGATCGTCTCACGATCCTCCGGGCGTAACCTCCACAAGGTGGTCAAGAAAAGCTCAAAGTGCTCCGTCCCGTGGTGCACCTCTTGGGTCGCCCAGTAACCGTGGCGCCAGGTCTCCTTCTCCGTAAAGCGCCGACGGATCTTATCGCGCAGATCAGACATGAATCGAATAGGCGTCTCGTCGCCGGTGATTCGGACATACGCCTCCCAAGGGACCGTAAATGTCCCCTGATCGTGGACGTCGTTCGGCAATCGCTGACTGAGCTCGCCGACACAGTCGCGGATCCAGTCGCCAACTACGCGGACGAAGTGTGTTGTCGCCTCCTCAACGGAACCGGACGAGCGTACCATGCGCTCCATGATGAAAAAGACCTCCCAATTAATGAGGCGGACCAGGGTCCGTCGCCCTTTACCGAGGTCATTTCACCGGAATGGGCGCGAACTACTGCATGCGGGTATCCGCCAATGTCTTTTCTACGCTTTCGGCAATTTCATTGAGCGCACGACTGACGTCCGTTTCGCCGTTTAGGGCCCTTCGGATCGCCGGCCAGATGTACTGATTCGCGGCTTCAGCAAAGCCTGGCGTCGTGGCCGGGAGCCCCACAATTCGATTGGTCGGATTGAGATAGGTATCGAAGACGTAATCGCGACGCTGACTGACGGGGATTTCAGCAAGGTCCACGACGTATTGTGTCCCGAGAATCGTTCCAGGGGCGTGTCCGTAGACAGCCCGAATGTAGTTGGCCTCCTCAGAGAGGTTCATGAACTTGAGGAATTCCCAGGCCTCATTGGGGTGCTTGCTTTGTCGCAGGATGATGTGTGGGTGAATCGTCAGGAACGTGGGCGTCGATTCGTCGCCGCGGGGCAAGTAGGACGTGTAAACCTCAAAATTCGGCTCCAGGCTCATCAGCTCCGGGACTGAAGTCATCCACCCATCATCCGCGAAGGCGACTCGCCCATTTGCGAAATCCCTGGACCAAGACCCTTCAAAAGAGCCGAAGTACCCGCGTTGCTGCATCTCAGCCAACCATTCCGCCGCCTTTATAAACTTCAGGTCGGTGATCGTCGACCCACCTGTCTCTCGATCGACGTACGCCCCACCGTGGATGAACAGCCAACCATTGATCGAATATGTCGGTTGATCCATGCCATACCGGGAGGTCGTTCCGTCCGACTCGACGATGGTCAACTTCTGCATGTACTGTTCGAATTCGTCAATTGTCCATCCCAACTGCGGCAATGCCAACCCCGACTCGTTCAAGTACGCCACATTGGCGAACATGTGCGTTGGATTGTAAACCTTGGGAAAGCCGTATAGGACTCCATCAAACGAAACGCCTTCCAACGCTCCGGGGAGAAAGGCTCCTCGGTCGACCCCGTCACGAAGCAACAAGTCATCCAGTGGAAGAGCCATACCTAATGCAAAGAGCCGCGACACGACTTGCTGGTCGATGGCGAGGACATCAGGAGGGGTTCCACCCGCAATCATGGTCAGCGCTTGCTCTCCGCGATTGTCGCCTCGGATGTACTCTACCTTTATGTGAGGATACTCCCTCTCAAACGCCTCGATGATCTTCGCGTATCCTTCGGCGCGCACCCCGCCCCACCAGTCCATGAACGTAATCGTCACCGTCTCTTGCGCCGTCGCTAGACCTGTTAAGCAACTGAAGATCAGAGCGATCGCAACCTGCAATTTAGTTAACCCTCGACGAGCATGCGTCATTGTCATTGCTCCCTTCGTATTGATGGCATTCGAGCATAGCGACACACGATAGTCCGGGATCCATCCGGCATCGATTTTCTTCATACTTGGAGACGTGATTGGCCTAATCAGAAAATGCCATCAACGTGGACGGGCCGCCCGATGCGTGCGGATTCGTTTGCTGCGATAGAAACAGCCAGCGTATCGGTAGGTATCAAGGGCCTCGCCTCGCCCAATCCTGCGCGCCGAATAAATACATCAGGCGAAGCATTAACATCCGAATCTATTGAGTTCAAGGTCCTATTCTTCGACTAAAATACTGATCCTTTGCTACTTCTCGCGATTTTCCGTATAAAGACTGCACTTTTAAGCAGA
>CAYRIY010000015.1:0-47921 GCA_964424335.1 uncultured Clostridia bacterium | reverse complement strand
ATGAGCAAAATGTTGGGTCTGTTCACATCGATCTCCTGCCTTTCAACTCTGAGCTAGTTCAAAAAGTGTGAAACACTGATTCTTGTCGGCGTTATAGAAATGTATCAAAGTTTGATCCGAGTATAAAAGTCCCCTGAATCCCTGTCAAGGAGAGGTTAGGAATTGCGGATCAGAGGATTCCGATCATAACTGCTAAACCAATGCCTTACGAAATGAAATCGCCGAATCTTTATCGGGGTTGGAGCGAGGGATAACGTGAAGTACCCCACCGACTCAGGCCGACAGCCGTGGGCGACGAGCCAGCTCGCCGCGTTGACTGCTATTCGAGATGAAGCGAAGAATCAGCGGCCGGACGCCCGGTCCAAGTTAGCGCAGATTCTTCGCCGGTCAAATCGATCGACTGATCTACTCGCTGCCGCGATGAGAAGCCTACAAGAGCATGCGCGAGTCGTCCTGCACTTTCATCCTGATCGATTGACGAACAATGGACTCTCCGTGGCCGAAAGCATGCTGGTCGATGGGGTGTACCGGAGTCAGTTTGAGACGGGAATATCGAATGGCAGCCCGACCGCGTTTGCTGGCGGCGACCGGGATCTTTGGGAAAAACAGCTTTTTCGCGGCGCGTACCACGTACAAGGGGTGACACCTGCTGATCGGCCGAAGTACGGGTCGCTGCAGGTTTTCTGCTATGCCGACGGACCCTCACCGCGCTTTGGCTCGTGTTACTTTGTCATGCGTCCCGAGGCGACCGCTCGCTGCAGCTTCACATACGGGGACAGCCACACGATGCCCGACATCGTGGGCACGATCGATTCCGTCGACTCCATCATGGCGGCGCTCCTCCAAGATATCGAAGAAACGGGCTCGGCGCTTGGTTCCGACGGGCTCTCGGTCGCCGGCTTCCTAGACTACTTGGCGTGCGAATTTCCTACCGCCCCGGACGACCCCGCCCGTTTGCCGGTGAAAAGAAACCTCGACGAGTATATCGAAGCGCAGGTTCACGGTCCCATCGAGCTCGGTTGGGATATTGATAGGCTCGTCGCGGACCCTTCGTATCGGGGCACCAAGACAGGGATGCACCTGCATGAGATCAGTGTGCGATACGGCATTCCGCTCCAGTGGCATCCGGGGTTTGTCGTGCCCGTTGATATGGTGCCCGATGACTTTCGCGGTCCGTCGATGCCCGCGTTTGCCCGCTGGGTCGCGGACATTGCGGGAAAGGAGAGTCTCGATGCCGCGGCAATCGGCGCCGCCTCTGCTTCTCTCAGTCGCGAACCTGAATCGTGGCGACGATGGGGGACCTATGACGAGGCACTGCGTCTTTTAAGGCAGGCTTGGCACGTCGTGGTTAAGTTTGGCATTCCCGGAGGTTAGCGCAGAAGAAAAGCGTGCGAAGGCCAAAGGCATTCGCACGCTTTGCAATCCCACGCATGTACTTCGTCCGCCTTGCGGCGCACTTGGATTACTCGCTGAGTAGGGCGTTGAGTTCGGGTAAGATTTCCGTCATCGCAGTTCTTGGGTCGGCATTCCCCTGAATCACCGACGACCAAACCGGGTTGATCGTGCGGGCAAAATCGAACCAGCGGGAGAACATCGGGGACGGCTGAGCGAACTCGAGTCCCGTCAAGTATGCTCCGAGGTTTTGGGGCGGTCCGACGGGCGTGCCAAAGACGAGGTCAAACGCAACGTCTCTGCGGGAGGGGACCAAGGCGCCGGTCTCACTTAGCCGAGCGAGGGACTCCGCACTGGTGATGAACGTGATAAACCGCCAGGCCAGTTCCGGATTTCGGGACTGGTTTGAGATGTAGTATGCGTCGGAACCCAGCGTTGTGCCGCGTCCTCCCGGGCCTTGGGGAACGGGCAGAATGTCCCACTCAAACGAATCTTGAATGGCGTTGCGGTATCCTGGAACCGCCCATGGGCCGCTCAACTCGAACGTGGCCGTCCCTTGCTGGAAGTTGCCTCCGATTGCCCCGTGGTTTACCGAGAGGTCTTGCATGAACTGAAGTGCATCGATAACCTCAGGAGCGTCTAAAACAAACGCGGTGCGGTCTTCGTTGAGGATGCGACCGCCAAAGGCGTGGATAAATGGAGGCAGCCGTGTCTCGGTCACCGTGAGCTGCCAGCCGTAGTGCAGCGTCTTGCCGGAGTGATCCGTGCGCACCGTGCGCCTTACAATGTCTTCGAACTCACGGATGTCCCAGTCGTGGTCGGGAAATCCAAGTCCGGCCTCGCTCACGGCCGTTCGATTGACAAACAGGGTGAATGGTTGCGCCTCTCTCGGAACCCCGTACTGGCGTCCGTCCACACGGTGCGCCTCCAAGCTCACCGGAAAGAAGTCCGACTCGACGAAATTCGGATCGGATGCTATCAGATCGTCAATGGGACGCAAAAGACCTTCCTTTGCGAATGGAAATCCGCGCTGATACTCCATGCGGATCACGTCGGGCGCCTCGCCTGAAGCGAACAGGACGCTCAAGTGTTCGTGCCAGGCGCCTCCACGGGCGGTCATGTCGAGCACTTCGACAATGATTTCATTTTGGCTTTGGTTGAACTCCTCGACGAGTTCCTGGGCAAGGACGAGTTCTGCCTGGTTTCCTTTGAAACCGAAGACGATTTTATCGGCGGCGTGTGTCTCAGGGCTCCAAAGGGCCAACAACAACAGCCCCAGGAGTGGAATCCCGATTCGTTTGAGTGCGATTTTCACAGCGGTTAGGACCTCCTCTTTTGTGTTCAATGATTGGTTCAATGAACCGTTTCGGCTCCGTGCACTTCGGCAAGGAAATGAGTTTCCCTTCCAATACGGTAGGAAAATAGGAATCGCAATCTGCGACAAAAGGAATCTTGAACGAGTTCACTGAAACTCCAAGCAACCACTTTGTACGGGGGCTGGCGGAAACTGAAAGCGACGATCAAGGACGTAGCGAAGGAAGCGGGCGTTTCGGTGGGTACCGCTTCCGAGATTCTCAACAATAAGGGAGCGTTTCGCGAAGAGACCAAGCGGCGCGTGAGGGAGGCTGCAGAGCGTCTCGGCTATCGGGTTGCCGGAGTTCGCCGGTCGCTCGACCAGCTCAAAAGGGTGTTCGTGCTCTATCCGGAAAAGATGGGCGACGGAGGTTTCACCGTAAACGCCCTTTATCGGGAGTTCTTTGAGCACATCGAGCAGAGCTTGTCAAATTTGGGCGTCAACGTTTTTGTGGCGCCAAATAATACAGACCTCTTTCCACTCAACACCGCGATCGGCAAAGGGGAGGTCGGCGGCGTCATCGCCCTGGGGACCGGCGAGCGGCATCCTTCGCTCCTCCGATTGTTGGATGAGCAGGTGCCATGCGTCTCTGTGATGCGCATGCCAAAGCTTGAGACGCGCTTAAGTTGGGTGAGCGTCGATCACCGACAGGCAGCCTACGACGTGGTGACGCACCTCGTCGAGCTGGGCCATCGCAACATATCGCTCGTTACCTTGTACGATGATACCGGCTACATGGCAGACCGCATCGACGGGTTTCGTCAAGCGCTCAGCGATTACGGGATCAGCTCGGGGGGCCGTATCATCAACGAACCACACCTCGGTTATGGTGGGCTGGCTGCACGGCTCTTTTCGGAAACTCCGATGCCGACCGCCGTGTTTGCGTCGCCGGACGACCTCGCGGTTCGGGTCATTGACGAGGCGCGCGAGCGTGGTCTGCGAGTACCCCAGGACCTGTCCGTCGTTGGGTTCGACGACTTGGACAAGGCGGTGCAGTCGTCCCCGAAGCTGACTACGATCGGCTACTCTCGCCGGTCGATCGGAACTATGGCAGTGGAAGCCCTCCAGATGGTCGCAAGACACGGGGTCACATCGGTAGGGATTCGCATCCCCCACCAGTTGATCGTTCGGGAGAGTTGTGCGCCTCCCCAAACGTAGGCGAGAGGCGCACAGGCTCCGCTCGTTACTCCCCGAGTTTGATTGTGACTTGGGTCCCGCCTCGTTCGACCTTGGTCTCTACCTCCGCGGTTCGATCGCCAAAGCGCACTTCGATCTTGTAGTCACCCAAAAACGCTCGAGCGCTGTACCGGCCACTTGTGTCGGTCTTGCCGCGAACTTCGGTCCACCATTCGTCAAAGACGAGATCCATGTACATTTGGCCCGACGGCTTTAGCGTTCCATCCTTATTGTAGATCGGTGCGTTGTGCAACCAGCCGTCCCAGTCCGCGTCTTGGAAACTCCACATGATGATGCCTTCGACGGAAGGATGGCTGAAAGCCGTCGTGTAGAAGTCCCGGAGGTAGTCGGCCTGAAAGCGGAGCTGCTCCTCGGAGTCGGTTGCATTGATTTGATGGTCAAACTCGGTGATCCAAATCGGAAGACCAAACGTCGAAAAGCGATCGAGGATCTCGAGCAGCCGTTCCGGCGGGGTTACGGTCATGTTGAAGTGACTTTGCATGCCAATGCCGCTGATCGGAGCTCCGTGTTCCAAGAGATACTCGATCAACTCAAAGTACGCGTTCTGGTGCGCATGATCGAGTCCCCCACCTGCCAAGATGTTGTAGTCGTTCACAAAGAGCCCGGCGTCGGGATCGGCCGCGTGAGCCGCCTGAAACCACTCGACCATCGCATCGAGGCCCAGGAGATCCTGTAGATCGTGGTTTGCGTACGGCTCGTTAACCACGTCCCAGTTGACCAGTTGGCCCTTGAAGCGGCCGACGACGCTCGTAATGTGTTCGATGATACGGCTTTGGAGCGCCTCCGGATCGTCCTTGAGTCGCTGGACGTCCTCAGGAAGGAATTTCCATGAAGGCCAAACGAGTGTATGCCCGCGCACGATGATGTCATGGTCGCGCAGCCACTCGAGCGCCCGGGGCGCCTCGATCTGTCCCCAGCGTTCCCATTCGGTCCATTTGAGGGCGTTTCCGATCACGGCGGCGTTGAACAGCTTGGTGATCTCATCTCGGTAGCGTCGTTCCAAGGGGTTGTTGATCCTTTGTGCATAGACGGCGGTTCCAAATGGGAAGGCGTGTCTTTGCATTTGGACCGCCACATCAGCCCCTGAGATGGGTTGCCCGTCGCGGTCGACGACATAAACCTCGAGGTCGGATGTGCGAAACTCAGTGATGCGCTCGTGTGCCGCTTGCCGCCACGGAGCGTCGAGCGCTTGTCCGGGGTAACCGAGCGCCGTCCGCTGAAGCTGGTCGATTGTGACCTGATTTCGGTAGTTTGTCAATTGGACGTCCGCGATTTGAATCGTCTGAGGCGTGTAGCCAAGCCGCATCGTGACGGCCGCGCCGCCTGCCGGGTAACTGTCGCCGACTGTAAAGGGCACGTCAAACCGCTGCCACCCTCCTTCAATAGTAGTTTGGGCCGGAAATGATGCCCACTTCTCCCACGGTGATGACGATCGCTCAAAGATGAACTCGGTTCGCCCCACACCGTCGGTGGCGGCGAGCGTGCGCATGTAAAAAGTCATGTGCAGCACGTCGCCTGCGGCGATGGGCTCCGTCGTGCGCGCGACGAGTTGAATGTTCCACGGATTGGCCGGTTGAACTTTGATCTCGACTTGCAGCGCTCTCGAAAACGGGCCCTCCAGGTTTTCAATGATCTTGGAAGTTTGGGAGGGTCCGGGTGAAATTGAGGCGGCAAGAGCGTCCAGGGGTGACGCTCCGAGCATCGGCGTGCCGGCGGGCAGGGCTTGATCCGCACCTGCGGCAGATCCTGAGGGCAAGACAAGCATGGTGATCAGTGTGAGCAGCGCGACGGGCAAGAAGGAAAGTTTCACGTTCAAGACCTCCATGACTCGGAAATTTGACTGACCGAACCAAAATGAAATGTTCAAGTGAATACGTTCAGTCATTGGTTCATTCGTTTCGGGGCATTTGGGAGACAATCCTTCGAAAATCCTTGGACTTGTCATAATCGCAAAGCCGCGCGCTTGGTTTGAGACCGATCCAGGTCTTGTGGCCGGTATGATATACTCCTAATTGACGCGTCGCGCGCCATTCGTGCGCCGTGTCATTAATAAAGGGCACTTCAAACAATCCGAAAAGAAGTGAAGCAAGATGCCAAACACCCAGCGCGCCGTCTCCCCGACCGCAAGTGATGGACGCCCATCCGTGCGATTTGAGGGAGGATTCAATGCAAAAAGTGCCGCCCGAGAGTTGGGCGCCGCTATTTGGGACGGCATCCGGCTGCGATGCCCCGCGTGCAGCAAAGGTCCGATTTGGGCTGCCAAGAGTCGGATGAACCCCGCTTGCCCCGAGTGCGGGGCTGCGTTTGAGCGGACGTCGGAGGGCGACTTTGTGGGAGCCATCGTGACGGCGTACGCGTTCATCTCCGGTTTCGCGATCCTCTTTTTGCTCTTGCTCAATCAGTACACGCAAATGGACATCATGGTCCAGATTGCGCTTTCGGGTGGGCTCAGCCTGGGGCTCCTCCTTGTGTTTTACCGAAACATGCGGGGTGTGTGGGTGGCGCTCCTTGTCGCCCTCACCAAGTGGCTAGGATAGGAGCTTGATCTTACTATGTCGACGGATTTGTGTCTCGTGCGTCATGGCGAGAGCGAGTGGAATTACGAGAAGCGCATACAAGGCCAACTCGATCCCGCATTGACGGACCTTGGCCGTCGGCAGGCCCAAGCCGTCGCCGAGCGCCTCGCCCAGGGTGAATGGGACCTTTTGTACAGCAGTGACCTTTCCAGGGCTCGGGAGACCGCGGAGCACATTTCCCGAGCTCTGGGACTTGAAGTTCAATTGCGTACCATCTTGCGTGAACGAAACCAGGGCAAGCTCGAGGGCTTGCTCTCGGCCGACGCCCGAAACCGCTACCCAGACTTTGACGCTCCTGAAGTAGGTCGGGAGACCGCCGACCAACTGAAAGCGCGGGCGGCCAAGGGGATTGGAGAGCTCCTCGCCGAAGGGGCGGGGAAGCGGCTGATCGCGGTCTGCCACGGGGGCCTTATTCGTGCCTATCTGCAGCACCTGGAGGAGAACGGGGCGGCGGTGCGCCCCGTCAATTTGGAGAATGCGAGCGTGACGCTCATCCGCTGGCAAGACGGCGCGCCCATGGCGATCGCCGTGAACGACGTCGCACACCTTGTGGCAAAGGATCTTGTGCGGTCGGCCTGAAGCTGTTACCCAAGAACTGCCGAGATTCCCTTTCCGCACCTCGCTGCACAGATCTCAAGCATCGAAATCTCACCTAAGGATTCAGTTCTTTCCCGAACAAACTAAGCCGTCTTAACAAACACAGGGAAAAACATGAAGGTGATCATTTAATTGGAAAGAATACTCGGTGTGGTGTCCCAAGGTGGTACTCCTATCCTGGGCTCGACGGTACCGAGCGGGACGACGTCATCGTCATGGACGTAGCGATCCCGGATACCCACGTTCACTCGACGGGAGTCTGGACTCCTTTAACTCTGGCGAAAGCGGAACATGCCAGGCTTACATGGTTCGCGGATGGTAATTGATCAGGCGCCTAGGAGGGCTAAGTCGATGCGTCCCAACTTGCTTCTCATTACGACCGACCAGCAGCGGGGCGACTGCCTGGGCTGCGCCGGGCATCCGGCGCTCGAAACCCCCTACCTGGACGAGCTCGCCGAGCGCGGCGTCCGCTTTTCGGCAGCGTATTCATCGGTGCCGTCGTGCACGCCGGCTCGGGCCGCGATCCTGACCGGCATGGATCAGTGGAATCATGGCCGGTTGACCATGGCCGGCAGCGACGCGCTCGAGTATCCGGCCACACTCCCCGGCGAGCTGGCCAAAGCGGGTTATCACACCCAGGCGGTCGGCAAGATGCACCACCACCCGCAGCGCAAACTGTACGGATTTCACAACATGGTCCTCGACGAGAGCGGGCGGCGGATTGGAAACTTCGTAAGCGACTATCACCTTTGGTTTGAAAAGTTTAAAGACGGCCCGTACGGCTACCGGGACCACAGCATCGATTGGAACAGTTGGATGGCAAGGCCGAGCCATTTGCCCGAACACCTCCACCCGACGTACTGGACCGCGAGTGAAGGGATCGACTTTATCTTCCGCCGCGACCCGACCAAGCCGTTCTTCTTGTGGCTTTCGTTTGCCCGCCCGCACTCGCCCTACGATCCGCCTCAAGCGTATTGGGACATGTACGTCGACCACCCTGACATTCCAGATCCCGTCGTCGGCGATTGGGCCGCTCCCTTCGATAAGCGCGTGGACGCAGTCAACGCTCCCTTTACCCGTCGAAGCGCTCGCGAGACCCGCCGGGCGAGAGCTGCGTATTATGGAAGCATCACGTTCATCGATCACCAAATCGGTCGCTTCTTGTACGAGTTTAATCGGATCGACCATGCGGCTCTTCAAAATACGGTGATCATCTTTACGTCGGACCACGGCGACATGCTGGGCGATCATCACCACTGGCGAAAGACGTACGCGTACGAAGGCTCCGCAAAAGTCCCGTTCATCGTGGCTTTTCCCCGGGACTGGAACATCGAGGGCGGACAGGTGATCGACGCGCCCATCGAGCTGCGGGACATCATGCCGACGCTCCTTGACGCCGCCGGCGTCCCGGTGCCCGACTCCGTTGACGGCGAGAGTCTGATCGGGCTTTGCAAAGGCGAGCGGGAAGGCTGGCGTTCCTTTGTGCAAGGCGAGCACACGTACTGCTATACAAAGGAACAAGGCATGCAGTACGTTACCGACGGCCGGGAGAAGTACATCTGGTTTCACCACACGGGCCGGGAGCAGTTTTTCAACTTGGTGGACGACCCTATGGAGTGCCGCAACTTAGCGGACGATCCCGGCATGCAAGAGCGGATCGACATTTGGCGCAGGCGCCTGGCCGACATCAATGAGCGGCGAGGCGATCCCCGAGGCAGCGAGGGAAGGCTCGTGCCCCAGCCGAGCGGAGCGATCACGCTCTCCCCGAACTATTGGAAATGGAAGCAGAAGGCGGAGGAATCCGTGGGGCAACCTTGAACCTGTGCCTCTAAGACATATGAGTCGCACCTGGTTGCCGTACCTTTGTCTTACTTTGTGAGATTTTCCGAAGCTAAGGAGCGATAGACACGTGAAAGTCGGAATGCGTATTCCTGGAAAGATCGGCGCGCTCGGCATGGAAGCGATCGCATCGTGGGCAAAAGAGATCGGGCTCGATGCGATCGACCTCGGAGGGCCGGACGCCCAGGCGAAAGCCATCGTAGAAAAGGCCGGCCTGGAAGTCGGTTCGGTCGACATCATGGGGCCGCTCGCGGGCATCTTGACCCGTGACGAAGCAAAGCGCGCCGAAGCGCTCGCCCGTGCAAAAGATGAGCTCGACAAGATGGCGGAGCTTGGATTAAAGACGGTCTTCACCTGCCTCATCCCGCCCGATCGAGAGCTGTCGCGGCGCGATGCGTTTGACATTTTCAAGGAGTCGTTCCCCGAGGTCGTGGCGTACGCCGAAGCGCGCGGCATTTCGATCGCTCTGGAGCCCTATCCGGGACCTGCGCCTCACTATCCCACGCTTGGCTGCACGCCGGAAATGTACCGAGCCATTTTCGAGGCGATTCCCTCGCAGGCGCTTGGGATCTGTTACGACCCGTCGCACTACGTGCGGATGGGCATCGATTACCTCAGGGTCTTGGCGGAGTTTGGCGATCGGGTGCGCCACTGCCACGGCAAGGATACGGAGATCTTGCGCGAGGGCGAGTACCTGTACGGCCACTACGGGCCCACCTTCGGAGTGCAAGTGGGTTGGTCCGGCGGAAACTGGCGGTACACGATCCCGGGCGCGGGCGAAGTCAACTGGACCAAGGTCGCCGCTCAACTGAGGATCAACGGCTACGACGGGATCATCAGCATCGAGCTCGAGGATCACGTGTACGGCTACACGGAAGAAGCCCAAAAGCAAGGGATCATCAACTCGCTGAGGCATTTGCGCAGCGTGATTTAGGGGAAAGATCATGAGTCGTTCGTTCTCGCTTGCTCTCAACACGAGCACCATCAGGCCTGCGCCCCTGCTCACAAAGATCAGGATCGCCGGGGAAGTCGGTTACGACGCCATCGAGCTTTGGCACGACGACCTCGACGCCTTTGTCCGGGACGGAGGGACGCTGCGCGATGTGCGCGCCGCCCTCGACGATCACGGGCTCGAGGTCCCGACGACGATCCACTTGCCGGGAGCGTTTGACTGCGATGACGAAGGATTTGTCCAGGTGATCGATCAAGCCAGGCGGAAATTCGCTCAAGCCGCAGAGGTTGGGGCGCCGCGCGTGATCACCGGCCCGCCCAGCGTCAAACCTGTCGACGTCGAAAGGACCGCAAGCCGCTACCGCAAGCTCCTCGACATCGGCAGGGAAGAGGGCGCCTTGCCGGCCTTTGAGTTTTTGGGCTTTGTCGCCGGCATCCACACGCTCCGCGGCGCGCTCGAGATCGTCGAGCGGGCGAACGACCCTGATGGCACGATCGTCCTCGACCCGTTCCACATCTTTAGGGGCGGTTCGTCGGTCGACGACATCGAACTGGTGCCGGTCGACCGCATCGCTGTCTACCACTTTAACGATGCGACCGACGAAAAGCCCAGGGAGGAGCAGGGTGACCGCGACCGCGTCATGCCGGGCGACGGCATCCTGCCGCTCGCCTTCCAACTTCGCTACCTGGTGCGCAACGGGTATAAGGGCGCAGTCTCGCTCGAGCTCTTTAACGAGTCGCTTTGGAAACAGGACCCCAAAGAGGTCGCCCAGATCGGTCTTGAGAAGATGATGGCGCTCGTCGAAACGGTGAGCGACGAGATCTAGGCGGGAAGGAATTAAAAGCCTATCGTACGCAACGAGCGTACGATAGGCTTTTTTGCGCGCCTCGCTTTATGTTAGAGTGTGTCGGATCGGTGAGAGCTGGGGTGATGTTACAAACGTGTCGAAAACGGTGTGGGTGGGTCAAGCTTGAGAGCGGATAGTTCTTGGGCAGCTCGGGTGACGAGCTCAGCGTAGCGTGGGATCAGACTCCGAGTAAACCTCGCAGCAGGCGCCGAAATACTGATGGCAGCAATCATGATTTGGTCATTTCCAAAAACGGGTGCGGCGATGCATCGCCCCCCAACCTGGTGCTCCTCATCGTCGATCGCATACCCTTGACTCCTAATATGGCTCAAATGGCTGAGAAGCATATCTGGATCTACGATGGTTGACTCCGTGTAACGATGAAGAGGCGTTGTCGCAACGTATTCGTGCTGTTCTTCAGGGGACATCCATGCTAGAAGCGCTTTTCCTACCCCACTGCAATATAACGGGCGCAGTTGTCCTACACGCACACCAAGCCGGAGCTCGTGCGGACTCTCTACAACGAGTATCGACAACGCCTGCTTTTCGACAAGGATCGCACTCTGACAAGTCTCGCCACATTGGTCGCGCATTTGACTCAAGATCCGTTGTGCGTTTGCAAAGTAGTCGGTCGCCCGAGTGGCACGAGTTTGGCGAAGCAATGCGCTGAGGCCAAATGAACCATCGCTCCACTGGTCGAGCAGCCCTTCGTCTTTCAACGTGTTCAGAAGCCCATGCGCAACGCTTTTCGACACTCCAAGCATCTCGCTCACCTCGGAGAGTCGCAATGCACGCTCCCTATCGTTAAGGAGATGCTTAAGAATCGCCGCGGCTCTCGATACGGCAGGGACGGTGTAATAGGCCGGTTTCTGCATTGATTCCATGCGGCTTTTCAAGCATGTCACCACCTGGTTCGCTAGACGAAGCACGGCGGTCAATCGGCGTTGCCGTGCTCGGAAATGTCTTTGTCTCAAATATTCCATGTTTCCGCAGGAAAAGGCAATTGGAAATCGAATTTTTGGTTCTGTACCAAGAATAGTTCTGTATAGAGAACTTCGTTTTGAAAGGGGCATCCAATTGAATCAGACGATCCTCGGTACATTTGTCACGAAAGCTAGGCTGACCGTGCTTTTCGGCGTTCTGGTTTCACTTATCGCCGGAGCCGCGTACGCACAGCCGGTAACGCTGGAACTTTGGAACCCGAATACAAACGAACGCACCCAAGCATGGTACGAATTCGAATTCAAGCCGGCGTTCGAATCGGCGTACCCCGGGGTAGAACTCGTCCTCAGCTTTCCGTCCTTTAGTGATTACTTTGACAAGGTAACGGTCGCTGCGGCGGCGGGCACGGGGCCAGACGTTTTGACGTCAAACAATGCTTTGTTCTTGGCAAACGGCATCGTCTCCCCCCTAGACCATCTGCTTGACCAATGGGACCTTGCGTCTGATTTCTTGGGAACGAGTCTAAACTTGGCCGCATTTCAAGGACAAACCTACGGGCTGCCATTGGGGCTAGCGACACGGACGATGGTGTACAACCGATACCTCTTCTTGGATTCCGGATTGGATGCAGACAATCCGCCAACATCGTGGGAGGATTATCGGACTTCGGTCCAGCGGCTGACCCGTTGGAATAGCGACCGAACCGTCTTGGAGCAGGCAGGTACTGTGCAAGCGTCCAATCATCAGGGAGGATTTGACGCATACATCCACCAGGCAGGCGGCGCAATATTAAACGAAGACGGCACCGCTGGGTTCGCAACCGCGGCAGGAGTCGAAGCCCTCGAATTCTGGGGCGATCTCTTCCGCGAGTATGCTCCGCCTGGTCTTGCCATTCAAGATCTACTCACTGGCAAGGTGGCGATCCACCCGTATACCAATGCGACGGTCTTTGCCAATGCACGTGACCGGGCCCCGGATATGCTCGATGCGCTTGCGGTGGCGCCTAGGCCGCTGGAGCGATATCGGACCATGGTGCCGGTGTTTGGGGCGCCAATTGGCATTTCGGCTCATACGGAGCACCCGGATTTGGCATGGGAACTGGTCAAGTTCCACTTTCGCCCCGACATGCTCGCCGGCTACAATCGCGAGTTTGGATTCCTGCCGCCGACCCGGGCCGGACTTGAGGAACTCCTAAGCAGTACGGATGCACCCTGGTTACCCATTTACGCCGATCATACGAACCAGTACGGCGTAGGGGTCTGGTCCTATTCGTCGGCTCACTTTCAGGAGGTCTTTCCCTTGCTGCAGAATGCGATCACGCAATATATCCAGGGCGAGGGGAGCGCTCAGTCCCTTCTCGAAGACGCGGCTCGCCGGTGGAACGCCATCGTATCGGAACGAAGATAGAACCGAGACCGCCCGCCTCAACCTCGGAGGAGGGGGAGAACCCCTCCTCCGATCCTGCTACTTGCGACAATCTCGCCGTTCGGCGAATTCATGGAATATTTGTCAAATATAGCAAAAGTGAGTAAAACTACGCTGATTCGGACGTTGTGACCTATGAGAGGGGCAGGATCCCTACAAGCGCCGACGGAATCTCTCGTCAAACATCGTGTCGATCGTTACCGGGTCCTTCGTGTCCGGTTACAGGAGGGCGTGATCCACATGGATTTGATTGGCGAGGCAAAGCGTCGCATCGATCACGGAATTGAACAAGGACCGTTTGTCGACCGTTGGGATTCGCTCCGGACGTATCAAATTCCGAGCTGGTACGAAGAGGCCCGATTTGGCATCTTCATCCACTGGGGGGTCTACTCCGTGCCTGCTTTCGGCAACGAGTGGTACCCGCGCAACATGTACATGAAGGGCCACGAAGCGTACCGCCATCACTTGGAGAAGTACGGGCCTCACGATCAGTTCGGCTACAAAGATTTCATCGAAAAGTTTACGGCGGAGAAGTTTGACCCGGACCAGTGGGCGTCGCTGTTTCGGCGGTCCGGGGCCAAGTTTGTGGTGCCGGTGGCAGAGCACCACGACGGGTTTCCCATGTACGACTGCTCATTTACCGACTGGAACGCCGTGAAAATGGGTCCGCGGCGAGACATCATCGCAGAACTCGCCGAGGCGGTCCGCAAGCAGTGGCTGGTCTTTGGACTCTCAAGCCACCGCGCTGAAAACTGGTGGTTCTATCACGAGGGGACCAAGTTTTCCTCCGATGTGTTGGATCCTCGGTACGCGGGCTTGTACGGACCCGCCCAGCCCCGAACGACGCAGCCGAATGAGGCTTTTCTTGACGACTGGCTCGCTCGCACGTGCGAGTTGGTGGACAAATACGAGCCGCAGCTCGTGTGGTTTGATTGGTGGATCGAGCAGCCGGCGTTCGAGCCGTACTTGCGCCGTTTTGCAGCCTATTACTACAACAAGGCGCACGCGTGGCAACGAGGCGCCGTGATCAACTACAAGCACGAGGCCTTTCCGGCCCAAACAGCCGTCCTCGACATCGAAAGGGGCCAACTCGCCGACATTCGACCGCTCGTTTGGCAAAACGACACCTCGGTCTCAAAAAACTCGTGGGGGTATCGCGAGGGTCACGACTATAAACATGTCGGCGACATCGTCCGGGATCTCGTCGACGTTGTGAGCAAAAACGGGGCCTTGCTTTTGAATATCGGACCTCGTGCGGACGGCACGATTCCCGAACCGGAAGAGGAGATCTTGCTCGGAGTCGGGGAATGGTTGCAGGTGAACGGTGAGGCGATCTACGGCGCTCGGCCGTGGAAGGTGTTCGGGGAAGGGCCGACACACGTGCCTGAGGGCTCCTTTACCGATACAAAGCGAGGCGCCTTCACGAGCAGGGACATTCGGTTTACGACTCGTGTGGAAACCCAGAGTGGCAAGCTTCGAGAGATCCTTTACGCCGCCGTGCTGGAGTGGCCGGAAAACAGGCGTGTCACCATCAAGTCACTTGCAAACGACCTCGCGCTCTTGCCAAAGGCAATCACGAATGTCGAGCTCCTTGGCAGTTCCTCCAAGGTGGCGTGGAGCCGTCGCAGCAGCGGGCTCGTGGTCGAGCTTCCCGAAAACAGGCCGTGCGACCACGCCTACGTGCTCAAGATAACCGCGGATTGAGGTTGAAAACCGTGATCGCGACAACGGAGCGGCGATAGCGCTATATGCGAAGTTTGGCCTCAGGCCGCCGTCGGACGGACGTGTTATGCTCTCGGGGCCGCTTCGCCCGGTCGCTGACGATGTCGACGTCACGAAAGGCGAGCCGCGGGGCTGGTGAGCTGCCTTGCGTCGACGTACACAAGGGAATCGCAGGTCAAAGCGTAATGTTAGTCTAAAGCCAGATCATTCTTTCTTGGTGAATGGGGTGTGTCGTAGCCATGAGTATGCCGCCTGTGCGGGCTGAGGTCGGCCAGGGCGACGGCCGGCTCGTCCGCATGGACGCAAAAGACGTAATCGTAGGTCACGGAAGCGTCGCCTACATTTTGATTTCCGGGTTTTTGGCAGGGCTGTTCGTGTGGGTTCCCGTGTTTGTTATTGTCTATCTCAATAGGTTGCTGACAATGGCCGGTTCGTCACAGATGCCAAGTATGACCCCCGCCCCGGCGATCCTCGACTTTGGGACCGTATGGCCCTACTGGGTGGGGACAGGTGTCGTCGGCATCGTCCTCGCGTGGTTGCGGCGGGTGTCGGCCCGGATCGACTGGTACAAGGAGATCGCCTCATTTAGGCTCGGGTTGAACGGCGTCTTCGCAACCATCGGCGGAGCGGTCGTCTGTCTGTCGTTGATCTTTTCTGGGAGCGACGCCGGGTTTTTGGTTGCCATTCTCTCCTTTGGCGTCGTGATCGGCGGATTTCTCGTCAACGCCGTATGGGAGTGGGCCCACAATGTGTTTCTCACGATCTACGGGCGAAAGGTGCAGGACGCGCTCCTCGAGGGAGCGGTGACGCACGTGCTCAAACGTCACGCCCACCTGCGGCCGGAGCGCTTGGATTCCGTGACCGTGAAAAACGGCAAAGTGAGCCTCAAGGGCGTTTGGGCGGATATTGCGACGCGCCGCGAGGTGGAGAGTGAACTGCGCGGGATCTCCGGCGTAGCCATCGTGCAGTTTGAGCGGACCGACTGATCGTTTTGCGCCTATGCGATAAAAAAGCCCGGCGCTAAGCGCCGGGCTCGTCTCCCCACCAGTATCGTCCGGGATCGCCGAGGAGCCCGTTCTTTGCTCTGGGCCCGCTCGAGCCGGCGCGATACATCTCCATCGGGGCATCTTTTTCTTCCCATGCGTTTTGAATCGCTGTGACGAGTTTCCACGCGGCCTCGACCTCGTCGCCACGGGTGAACATGGTGGCGTCTCCCACCATCGACTCGAGCAAGAGGTGCTCGTACGCGTCGGGCGACCGCTCCTTGAACGTGCGCTCGTACATGAACTCCATGTCGACGTTGCGGATGCGAATGTGCGGCCCTGGCACCTTGGCGCCGAGTGAGAGCGTGACGCCCTGCTCCGGCTGGATGTGGAGGATGAGGCAGTTGGGTTTCAGGTCGGGGACGGCCGTCCGCTGAAACGGCAGGTACGGCGGGCGCTTGAAAAAGATGGTGATCTGCGATGTGCGCCGCTGAAGCCGCTTGCCCGTCTGAAGAAAGAACGGGACGCCGGCCCAACGCCAGTTGTCGATGTCGAGCTTGAGCGCGGCAAACGTCTCGGTCTTTGAATTGGGCGAGACGTTGGGTTCGCTCAAGTATCCCGCCACCGCTTCTCCGTCGACCACGCCGGGTCCGTACTGCGCTCGCACCGTTTGCTGGACGAGTTTATCAGGACCGGCGATCGGAATCGATTGAAGGACTTTTACCTTTTCGCTGCGGACGGCGTCTGCGGCAAATGATGCCGGCGGCTCCATCGCCGTCAATGCAAGCAGTTGCAGGAGGTGGTTTTGCACCATGTCCCGCATGGCGCCCGCCTCTTCGTAGTACGCGCCCCGGTGGCCGACGCCGATGCTCTCGCTCACCGTGATCTGGATGTTGTCGATGTAGCGGCGGTTCCAGACAGGCTCGAAGATCCCGTTGGCAAATCGAAAGACCAATATGTTTTGCACGGTCTCTTTGCCGAGGTAATGGTCGATGCGAAACACTTGCGATTCGTCGAAATAGCGCCGTACCAAGTTGTTGAGCTCTACTGCCGAATCGAGGTCCCGGCCAAAGGGCTTTTCGATGATGATGCGGCCCCAGCCTTGGCCTTTGCGGCTCTTTTCGAGCTCGCCGAGGCTTTGGATCAGCTCGGGGTAGAGGCTCGGGAGCGTTGCGAGGTAGTAGATGCGGTTGTGGGTCATCGGCGCCCCGCCGAACTGCTCGTCGATGGAGGCAAGCGCTTGGTTTAGTCTGTCAAAGGTATCCGGGTCCTTGGCGTCGCCGCGCACGTAAAAGAGGCGCTTGGCAAAATCCTGCCAGAGGTCTTCGTCGATGGGCTGAGGAGCGACCCCTTCCCTGACCGCGTTGTACATTTGCTCGCGCAAAAACTCGTTTGACCAATCCCGCCGAGCTACCCCGACGATGAGGTAATCCTCGGGCAGTTGGCCGCCCTCTGCAAGGTGGTAAAGGGCCGGCATCAGTTTGCGGTCGGTAAGGTCGCCGCTGGCCCCAAATATGACGATCGTCAAAGGCTCGAGCGTTCGCTTGGCGCCCTGCGATGCCGGGCTGCCGGCAAAGCTCTTCTCCTGCGAATGTTGCGACACTCTTCTCTAGGTCCTCCGTTCCCGTGTGAAACGAAAAATAGCATTTGAATAAGTGGTCTCGAAAGGTTTCGGCGTTGCAGGCCGGAGGCCTCCTTAGGAGAATTTTTTCACTGGCAGTGCCATTTTTGCCCAAAATAGAGGGTACTGATGCGCGAGGTTATTTGGACCCAATCAAAATCACCCCTGGGCTCCATCTTTGTGGCGGCCATAGGGGGCCGACTCGTCGTGCTCTCGTACGGGGACGATGAGCGGGATTTTCACCGTGAGATCGAGAGCTTGGGCGTTCCGATCTTTGACCGCGGCTCGCTTAGGCCTGTCGTCCGTCAGCTCGACGAGTACTTTGCCGGCGAGCGGAGCGCATTTGACGTCGAGATCGACCTGTCTAGGCTCTCTTCCTTTCAGCGCTCGGTGCTCGAGGCGACGTGCCAAATCCCTTATGGAATGGTCCTGAGCTACAAAGAAGTTGCCGAACGGATCGGAAAGCCCGGGGCGGCGCGTGCGGTCGGGACCGCGCTCGGCAACAATCCCATAGGCATCATCGTCCCATGCCATCGGGTGATCGCAAGCGATGGCACGATCGGAGGGTACAGCGGCGCAGGCGGCGTTGCCTCCAAACGTCGCTTACTTGAGCTCGAAGGCGTCACTGACTTGGCAAACCGGCCTCCGCTGCCCCGGTGACGTGCCCGAGCGCTGAAGCTCGGGCTCCCGTGATGTGGCGTGCGCGCGACAAACTTGCCGCGTCGATGAAGGAATTTCGGCGCCCTTGAGCAAGTACATAAGATATCAGAGGACTTGCGAAAGGCTTTTGCCGATATGCAGGGAGGAAATGAATCTTGCCTACCATCACCAACACGTCACAAGGCCCCAAAGCGCCCTTTGATTGGGGGGAGATCACCTGGCTTTGCAACAGCAAGATCGACCCCGAGGCACAGATGACCTTTGGCGTCGTCACCATCGAGGCGGGGAAGCAAAACCCGCGCCATTACCACCCAAACTGTGAGGAGTACATTTTCGTCATGAAAGGCGAGTGCGACCACAGTCTGGGCGACGAGACGGTTCATCTCAGGGCCGGGGACATGCTTCGCATCCCCCAAAACGCTTGGCACCATGCGGTCAACACCGGCTCCACGCCTGTCGAGATGGTGATCGTCTACTCGTCCCCGGACCGCCAGACCGTGGGCGAAGGACTGTAACCCTTTTCTGCAGGCTAAATCTCCAAGGGCGTGGCCGTGCGGGCGGCGGCAGAAGCGTCGTAGACTCTTATCCAACGACTCGTGATCCAAGTCATCCGATCTCTTATGTCATAAAGGCGAAACGGAGGCTCATCAGTGGATCAAAACGTCAAGTACAGGCACGAGTATGAGCAGCGGATCAAGGTCGGTTACATCGGATGCGGCGGGCACTCGTTCCGCAACGTCCTGCCCACCTTTCAGTATGCGCCCATTGACTTAGTCGCCGTGTGCGACTTCGACATCGAACGGGCAAAGGCGTATGCTCGCCAGTTCGGCGCGGAGCGAGCCTACGCAGACCACCGAGAGTTGCTGGAAAAGGAGCGCCTCGACGCCGTCTTTATCGTGACGAGCTACGATTCGGAGGGCGAGCCGCAAAGTACGAACATCGCCGTGGACGCCCTCAACGCGGGCGTCCACGTGTGGATGGAAAAGCCCCAGTCAGGCCGGCCGGAACGGATCGAGGAGCTCATGCGCCTTTCGGATCAGGCGGGCAAACTTGTGATGGTCGGGTACAAAAAGATTTTTTTCCCGGCGATCGCCAAGGCCAAGGAGATCATGGCGCGGCCGGAGTTTGGAGCGTTTACGTCTTGTTACGGCAGGTACCCGCAAGGGCTGCCCCCGTATGAGCAGCGCTCGGACGGCCGGCGGATGATCGGATTTTTGGACCACATCGTCCACCCGATGTCCATCCTCTACTACCTCGGCGGACCGTTTCGCTCAATTCGATTCATGCGAGAATCGAGGCGCGGCGCCACGATTACGCTGATACAGTTTGTGAATGGCGGCATCGGCACACTGCACCTCACGTCGGGCCAAAGCGGCACAAGCCCCTTAGAGCGCGTCGAGGTAATCGGGGAAGGCGCCAATCTCGTGGTCGACAACGGGGTAAACCTGACCTACTACCGTCCGGGCTCCCGCGGCGCATACGGACGCGCGCCCAGTTTCCTCGTCCCCGACGACCAGGCGCCGCTTGTGTGGACTCCTGAGTTTTCACTGGGACAACTGTACAACAAGAATCTCTTCACGCTCGGGTACGCACAGGAAGTGCGACATTTCGCCCAGTGCGTGCTCGAGGGGCGCCCACTCGATCGGGCCGACTTGACGATGGCGCTCGAAATGGCGAAGGTGTTCCAGGCGTACCTGGCTCCGGACGGGGAAGAGGTCTTGATCAACCCTTGAGGGCGCCGGCTTGACATTTGGAATTTTGTTGGGATAGACTGGAAGCGCAAACTCCACAAACTAAAACAGGGGAGCTGGGTAGGCCCGGCTGAGAGGACGGTAACGTCAACCGTCGACCCTTTGAACCTGATCCGGGTAATGCCGGCGCAGGGAATAAGCCACTCTCGCTTTATGGCCGTCTCCGGCTTTCCGCCGAAGGAGACGGCTTTTTTGTTCTCCTTGGGCTTGCCGAGCGCGGGTTCGCGCCGGCATGGTGGGGGGCGCCAACCAAGATGTAAGGGAGTGGCAATCAAGATGAAATCAGCGATGGCAATTCAGTGTCTGCCTCGAGGCGGCGGCTCAAAGGAAGAGACGTACCGCGTCGTTGACGAGGCGATCGCGGCGATTGATAAGACCGGGCTGAAGTATACGGTGTGCCCGATGGAGACGGTGGTCGAAGGACCGCTCGACCAGTTGTGGGAAGCGGCCAAAGCGGCGCACGAGGCGATTATAAAGCACGGCGGCAAAGGCATGACGCTCATCAAGCTGTACTCCTCCGAAGATCTGGACCCCGCCGAGGAGAAGGTCGCCAAGTACAGGAGCAAGGGCCACTGATGTCCTGGGGATTGCAGGTGCGAAAGGAAGCGTCGCCGCCGAGCTCGACCGGCGCCACGCTGGGTCGCTCGGACAGGAGCCGGCGCGCCGGGCTGTGGGAAGGCTGGCCCGCGATCGTATTCGTCACGGGCCTAATCGCCCTTTGGGAGCTATCGGCGCGATATTTCGACGTTCCCAAGTACCTGCTTCCCCGGCCGTCTCAAGTCGTGGGCGCGCTCGTGGAGGGGGCGGCGCCCCTATTTCTCGAGCACACGCCGTGGACACTCTTGGAGGCGGGGCTTGGACTGGCAATGGCCGTGAGCGCCGGAATTGTGATCGGCGGGCTCGTTCACTTCTCGAGCTTCGCTCGGGCGGTCCTCTACCCGCTCTTGGTCGCCTCTCAAACGGTCCCTGCGATCGTCCTAGCGCCGCTTCTCGTGATTTGGTTCGGGTACGGCATCTTCCCCAAGTTGCTGATCGTCGCGATTGCCTGCTTCTTTCCGGTGGCGGTCGCGGTGGTCGACGGACTTGACGGCGCCGACCCCAAAAAGATCAAACTCGTCAAGGCGATGGGCGCCGGCCCATTTCAACAGTTTCGGCTGGTCAAGGCGCCCTCTGCCATGGCGAGCTTTTTCACGGGCCTGCGCGTGGCTGCGACCTACGGCGTGATGGGCGCGGTAATTGCCGAGTGGATAGGCTCGGATCGAGGCCTAGGCATGTACATCGTCCGCTCCGCTCGCTCGTTTCGTACGGAGCACGTGTTTGCGGGAATTCTCGTCGTAACGCTCTGTTCGATTGCAGCGTTCTTACTCGTCGGCGCCTTGCGACGACTGCTGCTTCCATGGGAGCGCCACATCACGGCTCGCGGCGAGCGGAGCCTGAACCACGATCGTTAAGCGTTAAGAAAGGGGATTGACCTTGACATATCGGATTGCTTCTCGAATGCGGTTGGTTGTTCTAGTTGCTTTGCTGCTCGTGTTGGCCGCGTCAACGCTCGGCCACGGGGCGGCGAAGCGAGCTGTCTTGCAGCTCGACTGGACGCCAAATACAAACCACACGGGAATCTACGTCGCCCTCGACAAAGGGTGGTACGAGGAAGAAGGCATCGACCTCAGCGTCGTCACGCCGGGCGTCGACACCAACGTGATCGCCCTTGTGGCCGCGGGCCGGGCACAGTTTGGCGTGAGCTTTCAGGAGTTCTTGACGAGCGCCCGCACCGAAGGCGTCCCCGCGGTGTCCATCGCCGCCATCTTACAACACAACACGTCTGGATTTGCTTCGATCGGTCGAGGGATCGAGCGCGCAGCAGACTTTGCTGGGAAACGGTTTGGTGGGTGGGGCCTACCCATCGAGCGCGCCATTCTGAGCGGGATGATGGCGGCCGACGGGGCCGACGTCGACAATGTGCGGTTTGTCGGGATTCCGGGGAGTATGGACGTCATGACGGCGCTCGAGCGGGACATCGACTTCACGTGGATCTACTACGGCTGGCAAGGCATTGAGGCCGAACTGCGCGGCATCGATCTCGACATCGTCATGATGGAGGATTACTTCGACAGCGTGCCCGACTATTACACGCCGATCTTGATTACCTCGGAGTCGCTGATCGAGCGGGATCCCGAGCTCGTACGCGGCTTTGTCCGGGCGACGGTCAAGGGGTACGAGTTTGCCGCAGCCAACCCGGAGGAGGCGGCCCGCGTGCTGCTGAGGTACGCCCCTGAGAACGATCCGGAGCTCGTCATCGAGAGCCAGAAGTGGCTGAGCCCCCGCTACATTGCGGATGCCCCGGCGTTTGGCGTGCAAAAGCGTGAAGTTTGGCAGCGATTTGGCGACTGGATGTACGCGAACGGCCTGATCGAAAGTGCATTCGACGCGGATGCCAGCTTTACGAACGAGTTCTTGCCGAGTTTGGGCGAGGATTGAGGGAATGGACCATGAATCGCCCACCGAAGCTCTCGGCTAGGAACATTCACAAGAGCTTCTCCCATGGCGCTCGCCGGCTCGAGGTGCTGGCGGGCGTCGACCTCTCCGTGCGTGGCGGGGAACTCCTCGCCGTCATTGGACCGAGCGGCTGCGGCAAGAGTACGCTCTTTGAAATCATCTGCGGCCTTGCAGAGCCTGATGAAGGCACGGTCGAGATCGATGGGGAGGAGCCGACCAGTCTGACGGGAGCGGTCGCCTACATGCCCCAAGAGGATCTTCTCTTTCCGTGGCGGCGCGTGATTGACAACGTGATCTTGCCGCTCGAGGTGAAAGGGGCCTCGAGGAAGGAAGCGAAGGAAATCGTGCGACCGCTCTTTCGCCTCTTTGGCCTCGAAGGCTTTGAAGAGGCGTATCCCACGCAGCTCTCGGGTGGAATGCGACAGCGAGCGGCGCTGCTGCGAACGTTTGCCGCCCGGCGCGAGATCGTCGCTCTCGATGAACCCTTTGGCGCACTCGACGCGTACACGCGCCGCTCGATGCAGTCGTGGCTCGCCGAACTAAGGGGCGAGCTCGGGAGCACCGTGTTGTTGATCACCCACGATGTCGAGGAGGCGCTCATCCTGGCCGATCGCGTCGTCGTGCTCAGCCCGAGGCCGGCTCGGGTGATCGCGGAACTTGATGTGTCGCTCTCTTGGCCAAGGAGCGTGGTCGACCCCGACTTTGTCGCTCAAAAGGCCGAGATCCTCGAACTTCTCGATGCAGAGCCGCCGATTCCTCGAAGGGGAGCTGAAACAGCTTGAGCGCCGACCCAAAAAGTCTCAGGCGGGCCATCATCTTTGCCGGCGGCGACCTCGTAAAGGGAGGCGGCGAGCGCCGCCTCCTTGGCGGTCCTTGGGAGTACGTCATTTTGGCGGACTCCGGCGCGAAGCATGCCTTGGACCTTGGCATGGAGCCTACTGTGCTCCTGGGCGACATGGATTCGATCGACCCAGGCGTGAGGAGTCGGTTGGCCAAGGCGCCGACCCTCACGTTTCCTGAGGACAAGGATAAGACAGACTCGCAGCTCGCCGTCGAGTGGGCGCTTGCCCGAGGCGCAAACTATATCCTGATCGCCGGTGGGATCGGCAGTCGCTTGGATCACTCCCTAGCCAACGCTCATTTGCTCTACCTCATACACCGGGCGGGAGCGACCGGCGTCGTCACTGACGGGCGCCAAAGTGTCTACCTGCTCCTGGATCATCTCGCCCTCGAGGCCCCTCCCGGGCATTCACTCTCCATTTTGCCGCTTACCACCACCTGTCGCAGCCTCGTCTTGCAGGGTTTGCGTTGGGAGGTTTCCGGCGCCGATCTCGTGATCGGCGATACGCGTTTTGTGAGCAACGAGTTTACCCATAAGCCGGCGAGCCTTTCGCTTGCAAGCGGCATGGCCCTTGTCATCGTGGGGTCTGAGGTTGATCGTCCCTCGCCTTCGACCACGCAGAGCCACTGAGATTGCCGCCCCGACCCCTTCTTGTGCCACAGTTTTACCAAATACATGTTCGATAAGCAATGTGGCATCCGCGATGGCGTACCGTTACAGACTGTATGTTGTTGCGACCGTTGTGAACGCTAACGAGTGATTGTTGCTTGCAAGCGAGGGGGAGGAGCAACGAGTGACGGGTTCCAAGGATAAGCAAAACCCTAGGGTCGTGATCGTAGGCGCCGGTTTTGGGGGGCTCTGGGCGGCTAAGGAGCTGGCGAAAGAGCCGGGAATCGACGTGACCCTGGTCGACCGGAACAATTACCACACGTTTGTCCCGCTGCTCTACCAGGTCGCGGCCGCCGAGCTCGAGCCGGAGCAGATTGCCTACCCGATTCGAAGCATCTTCCGAGGGCGGAAGAACATCAGATTTTATCTGGGCGAAGTAAAAGGCGTCGACCTAAATGCCCGCGAGGCGGAGGTCGACGGGGAGAGGCTCGCGTATGATTACCTCATCCTCGCCGGGGGGAGCGTCACCAATCACTTCGGCATCGAGTCGGTCGCTCAGCGCGCCTTCGGAATGAAGGATTTGATCGAGGCGGTCGAACTCCGCTCGCGCATCTTATACCTTTGCGAAGAGGCCGCAAGAGAGCGCGATCCGGATCGGCGGCGGGCGCTCCTTACCTTTGTCGTCGTCGGAGGCGGCGCCACGGGCGTCGAATTCGCGGCGACGTTGGCTGAACTCGTCTGGTGGGTGCTTGTCAAAGACTTTCCCGAAATCGATTTCTCCGAGGCAAGGGTGATCTTGGTCGAGGCCGCCGATCGCCTCTTGCCGGCGCTGCCGCCATCGTTTGGCGCCTACGCCCTACAGGCGCTCGAAGAAAAAGGGATCGAAGCGCGCCTTGGCACGGTCGTCAAAGGAGCGACGGACGAGGCGGTCGCCTTGGGCGACGATGAGTCGATCCCCGCGCACACGCTCGTCTGGACGGCGGGCATCCGAGCCGGAGGTTTGGCGGATGCGATCGGGGCGCCCCAGGGAAGAGGCGGTCGGATCGTGGTCACGCCGCAGCTCAACCTCGAGGATCATCCGGAGGTCTTTGTCGTCGGGGACATGGCCTACGCCACAGACGAGCAAGGCAATCCGGTCCCTCAAGTGGCGCCGGCGGCGATTCAGCAAGGAACGTTGGCGGCGCGAAACATTGCTCGGGCCATCAGGGGCGAACCCCCCCTGCGCTTTGTTTACAACGATCCCGGCACGATGGTGACCATCGGCCGCAACAGGGGTGTGGCCCGCATCTGGGGGAGGACGATGCGCGGATTTCTGGCCTGGGTAGCCTGGTTGATCGTCCACCTGATCAGGCTGATCGGATTTCGCAACCGGCTCTTTGTGTTGACCAATTGGGCGTGGAATTACATCTTCTACGACAGGGCGGTCCGGTTGATTCTGCACCGGTTCCCCAACACTGTTTCGCGAGCTCACCCAGACGGAGTCGATGACCAGCCCACATGATCGTGGGTTCCCGAGACATGCGGCCGATCAGAAACCACATCGATCTGAAACCACATCGGTCGGAAACCACGTCGAGCGCGCCACACTCGAATTGCCGCGTTGTGGGTGTCACACATCGAGCAAGATAGCGAACCGGTTCGCGGGCGCGTGGTCGCCAAGTCGGGAATACGATCGCTCCGGGGCGCTCCTATACTGGGTTGAGAACGGAAACGGAGGGCGGGATCGTGCCGACGCGCCAGGTTGGTTGGGGAGGCGCCGTTGTTCTCCGAGCGCCATATGAATCTTTTCCACCAGCTAGACCGGCGAACCGGTTCGCTAACTGATGTTTTTGGAGCAAGGGCGCCACGCCTACTCGGGGCCAATGCGCTCCTCCAGCTCGACTGATTTTGCCTTGCCATAAAGGAAGTTTTCCGGTACTCAATAATAGTGAAAGGTTGGAAACACGCCCTCATCGCAGATGGGGTGCGCAGCGTGCAAAAGCATAATCGGGGGAGGCGCTCAAATTGCTAAGAAGAGTATCGTGGGTGTGGCTGCCGGTTTTAGTGATCATGGTCGCCCAGGCGAGCATCGCAGCGGCATGGGAGATCCAGGTGAGGCATGACGCGGGGTATCCGGCACGTGCATCCGAGGACGGGGTGTGGAAGGAAACGATGTTCAGAAGCGTTTTTGAAAGGGTAAAGTACAACCCCGTCGGCGTACATACATCACAAATGAGAAGTGGCGCTATTGAAACGCTCCATATCCCCGAAAACAAGGAATCTGTTGTCATTTTTGGCTACGTATGGATCGCCGATGAGCTTGAGCCGACAGAAATCGCGCGAATTACAGTCGGTAAAAATGACGACAATAAATGCCTCATTTTCCGAGGATCACTTGACTTCCCTGTCTTTGAGTTGTGTTAGAAGGCGTCGATAGGCAATCCGATTGGCTGCCGTGCCCACTTGCCGCCCTCGCGTATACTAGTCCGCTCGTGGCTTCGCCGGGCCGACGAGGTCGGGCGGCCAAGTGGGTCCGGATCCGAGCCGCTGACGTTGCGCATGCCGGCCGGTCATCTCCGCCATATCGGGTCAGGCGGATTTCCCGGTCGATCTTTTTTTCGCCGCAGAATGCTTCAGGACGCGGTCAGCGTCTGCGACAGTTCGAAGCAATGGCCGTCCGGATCTTGGAACGCCGCCAGCTTTACGAATTCGGGAATCGTCTGAATCTCGCCCGTGAAGGTGACCCCCCGGGCCGACAACGTCCTGACCGCCAATTCCACATCCTCGACCTCGAACACGGTCGATGACGTGACAGGAACGACTTCCTCCGCCTCCATGAACCCGATGGTGCAATCCTTCGTGTTCGTCGTGATGATGGCCATCCGGCTCTCCTCGTCCTTGTAGTCGACGGAGAATCCGAGCCCTTCCGTGTAGAACTTCAGCGTCCGCTCGAGGTCCTTCACGTTGTACCAGATGGTCAATCCGGGTTTGAACATACGCACTTCTCCTTTTCCTGGATCTTGCGAAATCTTCCACCCCCAAAGTTTAGCAAGAAGCGCGGACCTGTCAATCATGTGAGAAATTTTGAAGCGCTTGGCGAATCGACCCCTTCGACGCCTCCAGGAGTCGGCGCGCCTTTCCGGCCGGGACGCCCATTTTCAACATGACGATGGCCGTCTTTAGTTCGCCGTCGGCTCGTGTCAATGCGTCGAGCGCCTGGTCATCGGTCGCGCCGGTGACTTCGACGACGATGCGGCGGGAGCGCTCTCGCAGCTTGCGGTTGGTGGCCTGCAGGTCGACCATGAGGTTTTGATACACTTTGCCCCAGCGTACCATGGCGCCTGTGGAGAGCATGTTGAGGACCATCTTTTGCGCCGTGCCCGCCTTGAGACGGGTCGAGCCGGCGATCACCTCCGGGCCGACGACCACGGTGATCGTCAAGTCCGCAAGTTTTTCGACGGCGCTATCGGCGTTGCAGGTAATGCCGATGCTCGAGGCGCCGACACGCCTTGCCGCCTTGAGGCTTCCCAGTACAAAGGGTGTGCCGCCGCTCGCCGCGATCCCAAGGACGAGGTCGCCCTTTTCAACCTGGCGCTCCACTTCCCGCTGGCCCTGCTCTTCGTCGTCCTCTGCACCCTCCACGGCCTTGTAGATCGCTGCTTCACCGCCTGCGAGGATCGTGCGGACGCTCTCCTCCCCGACGCCGAACGTCGGAAGGAGCTCGACGGCGTCCAGCAATCCCAGACGTCCGCTGGTACCGGCGCCGACGTAGTACACTTTACGGCCGCTGCGAAGGGTCTCCGTCATCATGTCGATGCCCCTTGCTATTTCGGGCGCCGCCTTTGAAACGGCTTCGACGACCTTGCGATCCTCGTCGTTCATGAGGCGTACGATCTCGAGCGGCTCCATGGCGTCGATCTCGAGCGACCTTGGATTGCGGGTTTCGGTGGTCAAACGGTTATCCAATAATGACGCCCCCTACGGGTAAAGGAAATAACGTTCCCGCGCCTTTGCGAACGCCTCGGTGCCTTGGGTCATCCGATCTACGACGTCGGCGAGCGCACATCCTTTGTCGATCATGTCCCGGAGCGCCCTCGTGCCGGAGAGCAGGTCGATGAACCAGTACTCTTTTTGTGAGGACCGCCAGGCGAACTGGTCGGGATAGAGGTCGTGAATCGTCTTTAATAACGTGACGCCGGCGCGCACGGGTTCGAAGCGGTCGCGGTCGAGGACGTGGATTTGAAAGCCGTGACACGCCTCACCCTGGTGTTTGCTATGTGTCGGAACGAAATGCGTCTCGCGCAAGAGCGCTCCCTCGACTCCGGCTGCGGCCAGGTTTTCCGAGGCGATCTTGGTGCAACCGGCCGCGTCGATCCACGGCGCGCCGATGATCTCGAATGGACGTGTCGTGCCGCGGCCCTCGGAGACGTTCGTGCCTTCAAAAAGAACGGTGCCCGGGTAGACGACGGCTGTCTCGAGCGTCGGGAGGTTGGGAGAGGGCATAACCCAGGGAATGCCCGTCTCGTCAAACCAAAGGTCCCGGCGCCAGCCGCGCATGGCGATCACTTCGAGGTCGGCGCCCCAGCCTTGGGTGTCGTTGAGGCATCGGGCCAGCTCGCCAATGGTGAGCCCGTACCGGAAGGGGAGGCCGTAGTCGCCCACGAAAGATGTGATCTCGGGCTCTATTGGAGCGCCTTCGACCTTTGTCCCGGTGATCGGATCGGGGCGATCGAGGACGATGAACTTGAGGCCGAGTTTGCCGGCGGCTTCGAGGCAGTACGCCATGGTGTAGATGTAGGTGTAAAAGCGAACGCCGACATCTTGTATGTCGTAGACGAGGGCGTCCAGCCCTTCGAGCATTTGGGGTGTCGGTCGCTTGGTCTCGCCGTAGAGGCTGTAGACCGGAATGCCGCTACGAGGGTCGACCGTATGTCCGATCGTCTGCCCGTCTTGAGCATCGCCTCGCACGCCGTGCTCCGGTCCGAATAGGGCGCGCAAATCCACTCCGGCCTCCCGCAGCGGATCGATGGCGCTTGCCAGGTGGCGGGTGACGCCGGTGTGGTTGGTGATGAGGCCGACGCTCGCGCCTTTGAGCGCGGCGGCTCCGCTCTCGAGCAGGACATCGATGCCGGTGGATACACGCAACGACAATTCACTCCTGACGGGAAAGGAAGACTTTTCAGTTTTCCCGGATGGGGTTATAATTCTGTGGGCGCGTGCCCGAGTTCCTGGCTTTAACTCCCATATCAGCTTGTGCGTATCAGCAAGAGTATATCAAACCAAAATGGGCTCGCGTTGAGTGGCGTATGGTGGTAGAATATAACGAGCGAATTGAAATGGGTGCTTATTGAGTGGATCGCTTGGATAAGCTGCCACAAAACATAGCGACCGCCGCGGGGGAGCACGGGATCGGATCTGATAACGTGCAACTATCCGTTGCGGTCGATCTCGCTCTTAGCGGCGGATTTACCGAGGTGTGGCTCGTCGCCGACCGCGAGACGTTGCTGGTCATCGAGGGCGATCGCCGCAGACGATTCTCGCTTGGCAGCCTAGAGGAGATTACCGCACAAAGTTACGTCGGAAACGGCGCCCTCACCGCCAAGGTCGACGGCGAGTTGGAGGTCCTCTGTCGCTACACGAACGCCTGTGCCCGCAAGATGAACATTGCGGCAAAAGTGCTTGGCAAGCTCGCCACAGGCGAAGAGCTCACCGATGAGGATTTCCGAGACGACCAGCACGTACAATCTTGCCCCAAGTGCGGCCGGCTCTTTCCGGACCCAAAGCGACAGATCTGCCCCCACTGCTTGGACAAACGCGCGCTGTCGCTCAGAGTGTTTTCGTTTTTCCGGGGCTACCAACTTCACGCGTTTGCGATCATTGCACTGATGCTGGCGGGCGCGGCCTTCAACCTCGTCGGGCCGTACATGAACGGCCGAGTGCTCTTTGACGACGTACTGACGCCGGGCGGGCGATTTGAGGGGCGGGTCGTCGAAGTCGTCGCGCTCATGGCGGCGCTGCAGCTTGCCGCCATCGGCCTCAACATCATGCACGCCCGCATCAATGCCGCCATGACGGCTCGGGTGATCGCCGGGCTCAAGACCCGCATTTTCGAAGCCATGCAACGGCTTTCCCTCGGGTTTTTCACCAACAAGCAGACCGGCGGACTCATGGTGCGTGTAAACAGTGACGCCCAAAACCTGCAGTATTTCTTTCACGACGGGTTCCCGTTCTTTGTGGTCAACCTGCTCCAGATCATCGGCATCCTATCTGCAATGCTCGTGCTCAACTGGCGGCTGGCGCTGCTGCTCTTGGTGCCGATGCCGATTTTGCTCTTCCTTATGAAATGGGCGTTTCCAAAGCTTTGGACGCTCTACTCGAGGCGCCACCGCAAACTGCGTTCAATGACTTCGGTCGTCAACGATGCTTTGACGGGCGTGCGAGTCGTCAAGGCGTTCGGCCGTGAGGAGCAGGAGATCGGCAGGTTTGACCGGCGCAGCCACGAGGTTTACAGCGTCTCGGTGCAGACGGGGTACTTCTCGTCGGCCCTCTGGCCGGTGATGACGCTCGTCATGAACATCGGCGGGCTGATCGTGTGGAGCGTGGGCGGATGGGACGTGCTCGAGGACCGCATTACGCTCGGTACGTTGATCACGTTTACGCTCTACCTGGGGATGCTTTACGGACCCTTGGAATTCATGACGCACATCGTGGACTGGTGGACCAATTGCATCAACTCGGCCCAGCGCATCTTTGAATTGCTCGACGCCGTGCCCGATGTGCTCGAAAAGCCTAACCCCGTACGGCTTCAGCCGATTCGCGGCGACGTGGAGCTAAAGGATGTGGTCTTTAGCTACGAGCCCAACAATCCGGTGCTAAAAGGGGTCAGCTTTCATGCAAAAGCCGGAGAGGTCATCGGCATCGTCGGCAAGTCGGGCGCAGGCAAGAGCACCATCGCCAACCTGATTTCACGGCTTTACGACGTGGACAAGGGCACGATCACGATCGACGGCGTCGATGTGCGCGATGTGGCCATCGCGGATCTCCGCAGCCAAATCGGCATGGTGCTCCAGGATACGTACCTCTTTCACGGGACGATCGCGGAGAATATCGCGTACGCAAAGCCCGGCTCGTCCCAAGATGAAATCATCCGCGCTGCGAAAGCGGCCAACGCGCACGACTTCATCATGAAATTGCCGGACGGTTATGAGACCGTCATCGGCGGGCGAGGCCACGACCTTTCGGGAGGCGAGCGCCAGCGCATCTCCATTGCCCGGGCGATCTTGCACAATCCAAGGATCTTGATCTTGGACGAGGCGACGGCCTCAGTCGACACCGAGACCGAGCGATTGGTGCAGGAGGCCCTCGAACGGCTGGTCAAGGGGAGGACGACGTTCTCCATCGCACACCGCCTGTCGACGCTGCGCAACGCAGACCGCTTGGTGGTCATCGAAGACGGCGAGGTAGCGGAGATCGGCACCCACGAGGAGCTCGACGCCTTGAAGGGCACGTACCACAAGCTTCGCAGCAAGCAGGAGGAGGCCTTGGCGATCCGCGGGGTCGCCAACGAGTGACGCTTCTTCGTTTCACATCGTTAGGCATGAGGTGATCACGTGTCGGAGCAACGAGCGCCGCGTCCAAACGGGGACGGCCTTGCGACGTATGTCGACATCGAGTTTCTGACCCCCGACAATTCGGTTTTCGATAAGACGCCCGGAGGCTTCCTGCGCCTGGTCAAGGGCGATCAAACGTACGAGCGCGTCTCGCTCTTTCGGACGTTCCCGTTTACGCTGGGCGATCGGTACCTTTCGGTCAGGGATATGGACGGGAAAGAGATTGGCGTGATCAAGGACATGGATGCGTTTCCGCCCGAGGCCGTGGAGGCGTTTAAGGCCGAGCTCGAGCGGCGGTACTTTACGCCGACCATCACGAGGATCAAGAGCATGAAAGAGGAGTTTGGCTACGCCTATTGGGAAGTCGACACGGACTCCGGCCCAAGGCGGTTTACGGTGCGGGACTTGCAGCACAGCCTGTTGCTTCTCTCTGAGGTGCATGTCATGATCGTCGACATCGATGGAAATCGGTTTGAGATACCCGATTACACGGCGCTCGACCCGGCGAGCCGCAAGTACATTGATGATTTGTTGTAAATTGATTCGGTGCCAAAGGGGGTGACGCCGCCATGCAATCTGAAGGTCGTACGTTGCAACAACCAGGTTCGAACGCCGCAGTTCGCCTTCCAGCCGACATTTCCGATGACGGGAAGTTTCAAAGCGGCTTTGTGGAGTACTCCGGCGATTCGCTAAAGGTCTACGGAGAAGACGACAAGGTCATCCGGTCTGTCTCCATCGGCGAGGTCGAATCTTTCGAGGCTCGGGGCATGGTGGGAAATGGCGTGCTCGAGGCCAAAATCGACGGCGTCGCCTACCCGCTCGCTCGCTTTTCGGTTGCGCAACTTCCCCGGTATAGCGCGCTCGCAAGGTACCTCAACGAGCGGATAGAGGGTGAAGATCACGGCCCGCTGACCTTGCCGGAAGAGCGCAAGTGTCCCACGTGCGGACGGCCGTTGCCAGAGGGGACGAATGTTTGCCCGAGGTGTGTCAACAAGATCCAGGTCATCGCGAGGCTGTTTCGCGTCGCAAGGCCCTACGGCAGCTTGCTTTTCGCTGCCATGGCGCTCCTATGGACCATCACCGGGCTGCGACTCGTCTTGCCCCAACTCAACCGGATGCTGGTCGACGACGTCCTCCGTCCGGGCGGCACCGTTGGTTCGCTCATGCTCTTTGTCGCGCTGATCGGCATTGCGCAGCTTTTGACTCAAGGCTTCGGCCTGATCCGGGGCCGTGTGATGGCAAAGCTCTCGTCGGGGCTTTCCAAAGACTTGCGCGCAATGGTGTACGAGAAGCTCCAGGCCCTGTCGCTAAAGGACATGGCTCAACGCAAGACCGGTGACCTGATGAACAGGGTCACGGGCGACACGGAGCGCGTGAGCCGCTTCATCGACCACCACCTCTTCTCGGGGGCGAACGAGCTCCTGACCTTTATCGGCATCGCGATCATCCTATTTGCCTACAGTTGGCAGCTCGCCTTGCTCGTGCTCCTTCCCACGCCGCTTGTCATCTACATCGTGCGCAAGGTGTGGAGGCGCATCCGGACCATGTACCGGAGGCAGTGGCGGAGCTGGGACAAGGTCAACTCCATGCTGCAGGACGTCTTGAGCGGCGTGCGCGTGGTCAAGGCCTTCGGGCAAGAAGAGCGGGAAGCCAAGCGATTCGTCACGTTCACGCAACACTTCGCCAAGATTACCGAGCAAAACGAAAAGACGTTCAACACGCTCTTTCCCCTCGTCGGCTACCTCCTGACTTTGGGCAACTTCGTCGTGCTCTATTACGGCGGTCAGTTGGTGCTCGGCGAGCGGATGGGCTTTGGTGAGCTGCTACAATTTAGCCAGTACGCTGCGATGCTTTACGGTCCGCTTCGTTACGTCAGCTTCTTTCCCCGGTGGTTTACCGAGGCGATGACGGCGGCGGAGCGAATCTTTGAGGTGATCGACCTCGACCCCAACGTGCGCGACAGCGAGAAGGCGGTGCATCACAAGATCACCGGCCGGGTCGTTCTCGAAAACGTCACCTTTGGATACAAGGCGTACGAACCGGTGCTCGAGAAGATCAACCTCGAAGTGGAGCCCGGCGAGGCGATCGGCCTCGTCGGACATTCGGGCGCCGGCAAGTCGACGTTGATCAACCTGGTCGCTCGATTTTACGATGTCGACCGCGGCCGCATCTTGATCGATGGCATCGACATCCGCGACATGGCGCAGCAGACGCTCCGCTCGCAACTTGGCGTCGTGTTGCAGGAGACGTTCCTCTTTTCGGGAACCATCGCGCAGAACATCGCCTACGCCAAGCCCGACGCCACGCCGGAGCAGATCATCCGGGCGGCAAAAATCGCGAACGCTCACGATTTCATCACTCGCTTCAACGACGGGTACGACACGCTCGTCGGCGAGCGCGGCCAGCGCTTGTCGGGCGGGGAGCGGCAGCGGATCGCGATCGCCCGAGCGATCTTGCATGACCCCAAGATCTTGATCTTGGACGAGGCGACCGCCTCGATGGACACGGAGACGGAGTACCAGATCCAAGAGGCGCTGGGCCGGCTGATGAAAGATCGCACGACCTTTGCCATCGCTCACCGGCTCTCGACTTTGCGCAACGTCAACCGGCTGGTGGTGCTGGATAAGGGGCGCATCGCCGAGATCGGCTCCCATGACGAGTTGCTGGCGAAAAAGGGCATCTACTACCGTCTGGTGATGGCGCAGCGGCAAATGACACAGATCGAGCCCGCGTCGACCAACGGCGCGATCGCCAACCAGGCGTCGACCGGCGCCTAAGGAGCGCCGGGCCGCATTCATCGACCCACGCTCGATCATTTCCGGGGGAGGCTTTCGTCTTGGAACTGCAAAAGCGCCGCGTCACCAAGGCCGACGGTCGCTACATCCTCTATTACGCCTTTGATCGGCATTTCCCCGAAGTGTTCCAAGATCAAACAGCGGATCAAGTAGTAGAAAAAGGGACCGATGCGCGCCCCGCCGCCGACACGCGCGTGGGCAAAAGCGGCCCCGGCTCGGGCAAAGGGGGAGACCGCTAGTGTCGGAAATGCGCTGGAACCCCCTGCTTGGGGAGTGGGTCGTCACGGCCACCCACCGCCAGCAGCGCACGTATAAGCCGCCGAAAGAGTATTGCCCTCTGTGCCCGACAAAGCCGGGCTCATTTCCGACGGAGGTGCCGTCGTCCGAGTACGAGATCGTCGTCTTTGAAAACCGCTTTCCCTCGTTTCGAAGCCCGGCTCCCCCGCCGGATATCGAAGGAAGCGAGCTCTACCCGGTCGCGCCGGCAAGCGGCATCTGCGAAGTCGTCCTTTACTCTCAGGAACACGATAAGACGCTTGTCGATATGCCGGAGAGCCACATCGAGCGGCTGGTGCGCGTCTGGACCGATCGGTATCGGGAGCTTGGATCCCTGGACGGCATCGAGTACGTCTTCATCTTTGAAAACAGGGGAGACGCCGTCGGCGTCACGTTGCATCATCCACACGGCCAGATTTATGCGTTCCCCTTTGTCCCGCCGATTCCCCGCAAGGAGTTGGAACAGGCGGCCATCCACCGGGAAAAGACCGGACGCTGCCTGCTTTGCGACATCGTCGCGGAAGAATTGAGGGCGGGCTCCGGCCGCAGCCGCATCGTTTGTGAAAACGACGACTTCGTAGCTTACGTCCCGTTCTTTGCCCGCTACCCCTTTGAGGCGCACATCGCGCCCAAGGCCCACCGAGAGTCGTTGCTCAGCTTTACGGATTCCGAAAGGCGGAGCCTCGCGGCGATCCTTAAGGCTCAAGTCACGGCCTACGACAACCTTTTTGGCTTTCCGTTGCCGTACATGATGGTGATGCACCAGGCCCCAACCGGCGCCGCGCCCCAAGAAGGAGCCCACTTTCACATCGAGTTTTACCCCCTCAACCGCAGCGAGGACAAACTGAAATACCTCGCCGGCTGCGAGAGCGGCGCCGGCACGTTCATCACCGACATGGCGCCGGAGGATCAGGCGGAGCGGCTCCGGGCCGCCAAGCGGATTTTATAGGGCGTCACCCACTTGGCCGCCCGACCTTGTCGGCCCGGTCAAGCCACGAGCGAATGAAAATCCGCGGGGCGGCAAGTGGGGACGGCAGCTAATCAGATTCTCAAAGGAGGGACCTAGATGCCGCAGATTCAGGGCCGTTCGGCTTCCACGCAGGAAAAGGCCCGCGCCGCGCTATTGGGTTTTCGTGAGGCCTTTGATCCGGCGGTCAGCGCTCGCGAGCTCGTGTTTGCTCGGGCGCCCGGCCGCGTCAATTTGATCGGAGAGCACACCGATTACAACGATGGCTTTGTCTTTCCGATGGCGATCGACCGGGAGATTGTGATCGTCGGACGAAATAGGGACGACCGCACGGTCCGCCTTTATTCCCTCGAGTATCGGGAGACGAGCGAGTTTGCGCTCGAGCGAGTCGAAAAGGACGAGGCAACCCCGTGGAGCAACTACTTCCGCGGCGTCGTCGACGTCTTGCAGCGGGAAGGGTGTGCGCTAAAGGGCGTCGACGCCGTGATCTTGGGCGACGTTCCGCAAGGGGCGGGGCTCAGCTCCTCCGCGGCCTTTGAGGTGGCCGCCTTGACCCTCCTTTCAAACCTGAACGGCCTCAGCATTTCGGCGGAGCGCCGGGCCGTCCTCGGGCAGAGGGCGGAAAACGAGTTTGTGGGCGTCGCGTGCGGCATCATGGATCAGTTTGTGTCATCGTGCGGCAAGGCGGAACATGGACTTTTCTTAGACTGCAGATCGCTCGAGTACGAGCACGTTCCCCTGAGGCTCGGAAATGCTGTAGTGATGGTCGTGAACACCAACAAGCGCCGCGGCCTGGTCGACTCCGAGTACAACGCAAGGAGGCGGGAGTGCGAGGAGGGCGCTCGGCTCTTGGGCGAGGCGATCCCCGGCGTGCGAGCGCTCCGGGATGTTTCGGTGCGCGATTTTCGCCTGCATGAGGAGCGGTTGGAGCCCACCGCACGCAAGCGATGCCGTCATGTGGTGACCGAGTGTGACCGGGTGCTCGAGACGCTCAAGGCCTTGAAGGCCGATGATCTGGCGGCGTTTGGCCGCCTGATGAACGAGTCCCACGACAGCTTGCGTGACGACTTCGAAGTGAGTTGCAAGGAACTCGATACCGTGGTTGAGATCGCTCGCTCGACGCCGGGCGTTTACGGCGCTCGCATGACGGGCGCCGGGTTTGGCGGGTGCGCTGTGGCCCTGGTCGACGCCGCAGCCGCCCAGGCCCTTGCGGAACGCATCGTTGACGAGTACCCTAAAGCAACCGGCTTGCAACCGGATGTCTTTGTTTTTTCGCCTGCGGACGGCGCAGGCCTGATCGATATCAGCGCTCTGGAGGATGAGCAGCCTTGAGAGTCCTGGTTACCGGCGGCGCGGGGTACATCGGAAGCCATGCGGTAAAAGCGCTCGTCGCCGCGGGGCACGAGCCGATCGTCTACGACGACCTGAGCACGGGGCATCGCGAGGCTGTTCGAGACGTTCCGCTCATCGAGGGCGACGTGCGCGATGCAAGCCGGCTCGCCCATGCGATGGCGCGCTGGGAGATCGAAGCCGTCATGCACTTTGCGGCGAAAAGCCTCGTCGGCGAATCCATGACAGACCCCGCCAAATACTACGAAAACAACGTGGGCGGCGGGCTCGCGCTCCTCGAGGCGTGCCGTGAGTGCGGCGTCGCGCGACTGATCTTTTCGTCAACCGCCGCGGTGTACGGCGAGCCTGTGGAGACTCCGATCACCGAAGCGCATCCCTTGGAGCCCACCAGCGTTTACGGACGCACCAAGCTCGTGTTCGAACGCATGCTCGCCGATTATGCGAGCGCTTCTTCCCTCGAATACATCGCGCTCCGCTACTTCAATGCGGCAGGCGCCGACCCGGACGGCGCGTTGGGGGAGGATCACAATCCTGAGACCCACCTGATTCCGATCGTGCTTGAGGCCGCGCTTGGAAAGCGTGATGCGATCACGGTCTTCGGCTCCGACTACCCGACCGAGGACGGCACGTGCGTGCGGGATTACGTCCACGTAAGCGACTTGGCCGATGCCCACGTGCTGGCGTTGGAGCGCCTCGCGAGCGAAGGCGGCTCCGGCGTATTCAACCTCGGTAACGGGCAAGGATTTAGCGTCCGGCAGGTGATCGAGACGGCGGAGCGTGTCGTGGGCCGTCCGATCCCTATTCGCGACGGAGAGAGGCGCCCAGGAGATCCTGCCGTGCTCGTGGCCAGCTCCGACCAGGCGAAAAAACTGCTTGGTTGGAAGCCCGCATTCGAGTCGCTCGAATCCATCATCGAGACGGCGTGGGCGTGGATGCGGGAGCATCCCGACGGTTTTGGAGCGTAACCGCAAAGGGAGCCATAAGGAACGCGCCCTTAGAGCAGCAAGAAAAGAAAACCTGGAGCGAAGCCCATGGCCCGCAACACCAAGACCTACGAATTTGGCATGTCCCGCCGGGAGAGCCACGACTCGGCGGACTTTTACAACCGCAACATGTACAAGAACGGGGCGGCAAGTCCCTTTCGACCGATCTTGGGTCAGGACCTCGAGTCCGGCGCGATCGATCCAAAGCGACGCATCGAGGCGCGTCCGGTTGACGAGTGGGCCGACCGCATCTACTGCCACTCTTCCGAAGACATGAAGCACGTGCCGAACGAGAGCGTCGGCCTTGCGTTCACGTCACCGCCGTACAATGCGGGAAAGACGTACGACGACGACCTCGACCTCAACGAGTACCTCCGACTCATCGGGCGCGTGGGCGCCGAGGTGTACCGCACGCTCGTGCCGGGCGGACGATACGTCGTCAACATCGCCAACCTTGGCAGAAAGCCCTACATCCCGATGCATGCCTACTTTTACGCAGTCCACATGGAGGTCGGGTTTCTCCCCGCCGGCGAAGTGATCTGGCAAAAGGGAAAGGGTATGAGCGGGAGCTGCGCTTGGGGTTCGTGGATGTCGGCAAAGTCCCCCAGACTGCGCGACCTGCACGAGTACCTGATCGTCTTCGTCAAGGACGAATTTGGCAGGCCCGACAAGGGCGAGTCGACGTTTCAAGACAAGGAAGAGTTTATGTCCGCGACGCTCTCGATCTGGGACATCCCGCCTGAGTCGGCCAAAAAGGTGGGGCACCCGGCGCCGTTTCCGGTGGCGTTGGCCGACCGGGTCATCCGGCTCTTTTCATATGCCGACGACGTCGTCCTCGACCCTTTCTGCGGATCGGGAACCACGTGTATTTCGGCCATACAAAACGGCAGACGGTACGTCGGCTACGACATCGACCCCGATTACTGCGCCCTTGCGGAGCGGCGCATCGCTTCAATTTAGGGCAGGTTAGGGCAGGGCGTTACTTGCCCGTGCGGTCGTTTGCTCGCTTTCTTTGTCCACTTCGCCCACCACGAACCCTTCCGTGTTTGGCAGGAATTCCGAAAACGCCACCAAATAACTCCCAAATGACGCCAAGTCAAAAGGTGATCAAATCACTTGCTCGCCACTCATTGGCAGTGGAGGTTTTTGACGGTGTTGCACGGGCTCTTGCCACGTTTTGAATATGCGGGCATTGTGTTGGATTACGAAGGTCTGCGTTATCGTCCGCATCCCGACGTGATCCACCCGAGCGTCGTGGAGACAAGCCCTCATTGGACGAACCGCCTTGCTCGGTACTACATGTATTACGCCCCCCACGATGCGCCCGGCGGCATCTGCCTTGCGTACGCCGACCGGCCCGAGGGCCCTTGGATCGAATACGAGCACAATCCCATCATCGGTCCGGATTGGCCTCCCCATTATCGTGTAAGCCACGTGAGCAGCCCGCACGCCATTTGGAACCCGGAAAGAGGCCGCCTATTTCTCTATTTCCACGGGGAAAACTCGGTCACTCGGTACGCTCATTCGTCAGATGGAATTCACTTCGAGTACGGCGGGGTCGCGGTGCAAACCGATATGTTCGAACCTGGCGTCACCGAGGCATCATACGCCAGGGTATTTCGCCACGAGCCGCCCGGTGAAGCGCCCCACTACGTGATGTTGATCATGGGAAACCACAAGGGGACTCGGAAGGTCTATTACGCCCGTTCGAGCGACGGCGTGCGCTGGTCGGTGCGCCGGGACGCACTGATCGAGCCGCCTCCCGGGACGGACCAGATGGGCCCGGGCTCGATATTCCCGTGGAATGGCCGGACCTTCATCATCGACTTTGCCAACGTAGAGGAAGTGCCGCAGTTCGACCCGATTTCAAACCTGTACGTTCATGAGGTCGATCCGAGCTTCCGCGCCGTCACCTTTGTCGGCAAGCTGATGGATCATGCGGCGGCGGGGCCGGAAAATCGCCGCATCAACGATCCCTGTATCGTGTGCGATGAAACGCGCATCTACATGTTTGTCAACGTGGGTCGCCGGCAAAACCAAAAGATCGCGCTCTGCGTAGCCGATCGAACATGAAGCGACCGAGGTCCGGTCGTCGATACAAGATTCAAAACGGAATGCGGGGTGTTCATCGACCATGAAGATCATTGATGTGCGGGCAACGACCGTGACGGTCCCCCTCGAAGCGCCCCTTAGACACTCAAACGGCGCCCACTGGGGCCGCTTTGTGCGGACCATCGTCGAAGTCGAGGCAGACAACGGTTTGATCGGCCTTGGCGAGATGGGAGGCGGGGGCGAGAGCGCAGAGCGCGCGTTTGGGCACTTAAAGGAGTACTTGGTCGGCCATGACCCCTTTCAACTGGAAGCCTTGCGCTTTAAAATCTGCAATCCCACGGCGAGCCTTTACAACAACCGCACCCAGCTCCATGCGGCGCTCGAGTTTGCGTGTTTGGATTTGATCGGGCAAAGCCTGGGCGTGCCCGTGTACGATTTGCTCGGCGGCAAGCTCCGAGACGAGGTGCCGTTTGCGAGTTACCTCTTCTTTCGCTATCCCAATCCACATACCGGCGAGGGCGAGGTTCGCACCGTCGATCAATTGGTGGCCGAAGCAAAGGCGCTCAAAGCCCGCGGACAGTTTACGTCCCACAAGTTGAAAGGGGGCGTGTTCCCACCCGAGTACGAGCTCGAGTGTTACAAGGCCCTCGCAGAGGCGCTCCCGGGCGACACATTCCGGTACGACCCCAACGCTGCGCTCAGCGTGGAGCAGGGGATTCGCTTTGCCCAAAAAATCGCGGATCTGCCCAACGACTACTTAGAGGACCCAACCTACGGGTTAAACGGCATGAGGCGCGTCCGCTCTTTCTCTCCGGTGCCTTTGGCCACCAATACCGTTGTCGTCAACTTCGAAGAGCTCGCGGCGAACGTCCTCGACCCGGCCGTCGACGTCATCTTGCTCGATACCACCTTTTGGGGCGGCATTCGCGCGTGCGTCAAGGCAGCGGGCGTATGCGAGACCTTTCAATTGAGCACGGCGGTGCACTCGAGCGGCGAACTCGGCATTCAACTCGCCACAATGCTTCACCTGGGCGCCGTCGTCCCCAACCTGACGTTTAGCGCCGACGCCCATTACCACCATCTGACGGACGACATCATCGAGGGAGGCCCCATGCGTTACAGGAACGGCGCGATTCGCGTTCCTGACGGTCCCGGCCTCGGTGTCAAGCTCGACCGAGAGAAACTCGCTCAGTACAGCGAGTTGTACAAGAGCCTTGGAGGCTACCCCTACGACCGCGACCCGGGGCGGCCCGATTGGTTTCCGATATTGCCGAACAAATCGTGGGCAGATCCGGATGACGACGCCGTGCCCGAAGTTTGAAGGAAAGGAGTAGGAACATGGAGTTAAAAGGAAAGGCAGCGATCGTGACAGGAGCCGGCAAGGGCATCGGTGAGGCGACCGCCCGGGCGCTTGCCAGGGAGGGCGCAGCCGTGGCGGTGGTCGATGTAGATCGCGACGCAGCCGAGGCTGTCGCTCGCGGCATCCAAGCTGCGGGTGGAACGGCTAGGGCTTTTCCGGTCGACGTTTCAAACTCGCAACAAGTGCGGGAGATGGTGGACGCCGTCGCCCAGGAGTTTAAACGAATCGACGTCTTGTGCAACAATGCCGGAATCCAGCGGTACGGCACCGTGGTCGACACGCCCGAAGAAGAATGGGACCTGGTCCTTGCCGTCAACCTCAAGAGCGTCTACCTCTGCTCGAAGTATGTCATCCCGCACATGCGTCAGGTCGGCGGCGGCAGTATCGTCAATACCGCGTCGGTGCAAGGACTCGCAAGCCAGCCGAATGTCGCGGCGTACACCGCATCAAAAGGCGCCGTTCTCGCCCTCACGCGCAATATGGCCGTCGACTTCGCCAAGGAGAATATTCGCGTCAACGCCGTTTGCCCCGGATCCATCGACACGCCCATGCTGCGGTGGTCGGCGGACCTTTTGACCGGCGACACCGAGAAAACGCTCGCGGACTGGGGACACCTCCATCCCATTGATCGGGTGGGAACGCCTGAAGAGGTAGCCGAAGTGATCCTCTTCCTCGCGAGTCCTCGTTCCTCGTTTGTGACAGGATCGGAGTACAAGGTAGACGGTGGATTGACCGCGATCTTGTGATAAGTGTGATCCCGAGATTGTGCGATCCCGCGATTTCGCTGCGCCGAGGCCGCGGGATCGTTCCACCCTTTCGCTTGACCGACTCGGCTACGACCGCTCATACACGTATCTTGGATGACCGTCCGGATCCTTGATGCCAAACACTTTGCCGAATGGGTATGTCGTTAGCGGCAAGCACACCTCTGCCTTTGCGGAGAGTCGTTCGTACGCCTCATCCGCATTGTCTACCAGCCAGTACACTTCCCGAGTCCCGTCTTTGCCGATCGGTTCGTCCGAGGCAATCGCAAAGGACTCAAATTGTACGAACTGCGGATGCTCGCGCAAAATCTCAAGTCCAAGCACGTCAACGTAAAACCGCTTGGCTATTTCGATGTCGCGTACGTACTCCACGACAAACGCGAACTTCGTTTTACCCTCCATGGTATCTTCCTCCTACTCACAGGGCGAACGTGTGTTCTATTCTAGCACGCGAAATCGACCCGAAGCAATGCCTCGGTTATGAATTTGCCGCGAAATCTCCCGAAAGCGTGAAGGAGTCGCCTACGACAAGTCGAACGACTTGTCAAAGTTACATTTCTGGAATTGAAGACAGGAAAAGTTACTTTACGAACCGCGAGGAGTCACCCACTTGGCCGCCCGACCTTATCAGCCCGGCAACGTCATGAGCAGGCGACAATTCGAAGGGCGGCAAGTGGGGATGCATGCCAAACGGATTTTGAGGGGTTGTTTTCTCGTTGCAAGAGGAGCGATTGGCAGCCATTGGCGAGACGGGCTCAGGTGAAAATCTTCGCACTCGCCTCGCAGAGGCGTCCCCGCGGCTTCGCCCGTCCGAGCAGCGGGTAGCGGAGTTTTTGATCCGAGAGGGGCACCGGTTTTCGGACCTTACCTTGAGCGACCTTGCTTCCAGGTCCAACGTGAGCCAGTCCGCGGTGGTCCAAATGTGTAAGAAGATCGGATTGAGCGGCTTTCGCGATTTTCGTCTTCGGTGGGTCCAAGAGTCGAGCAAACTTGCCGCACAGAATCGCCCGCATTCGTCCGTCTTTGCAAAGCTGTTTCGCGAGCTCACCCAGACGGAGTCGATGATCGGCCCCAACCTCGATCGAGCGGCCGACGCAATCAGGCATGCGGCACAGGTGTTTATCCTTGGAGGCGAGGCCTCCGGTTTGGTGGCTGAGTTGGCCGCCCAGTCGCTCGCCGTCGTGGGACACATGGCGGTGGCCTTTCAGGACGATCAGCGGCTCAAGGCCTCCCACGCGCACTTTAGGGAAGGCACCGTCATGATCGTCATCTCGCACCGGGGGGTCAACCCGGTGTTGGAGAGCGCCGTGATCGCGGGGCGGGATCAGGGCGCTGTCGTCATCGTGATCACAAGCCGTCCCCGTTCGCCCCTCGCCGGGTTGGCGCACATCCTCCTTCCCACGACGATCGCCGACCCTCCGGGTCAGAGGCTGGTGACATCGTTCGTCCGTGCCATTCAAGTTGCGGTGGTCCACGCCGTGATCGACGCAGTCTCTGAGCTGGGGCAAACCGAGGACGACTTCGACACGACCGGGAAGGAGGTGCCGCCGTTCAGCCTGGATTCGGAAGGTACGGTATCTTGAATAAACTACAATGAAATGCCAACGAATCGAGCTTCTAAATTCTAGGAGGGTGTACACTTGAGCAAGAGAGCAAGACAGATCTCTCAAATCCGCATGTTCTTAGTCGGCCTGGCGCTTCTCATAGCGTTGGGATCGCACTCGGCCCTGGCAGCAGAGCCGATAAAACTCGAACTCGGCGTCAACTCGTGGGGGCCCGCGGTCATCCAGGCGATCAACGACGGCGTCGATCGCTTTGAAGCCGCAAATCCGGGCATCGAGGTCGACGTCACGATCGTGACCGGCAGTGATCTCGTGGTCCGCGTCGCAGGCGGATCGCCTCCCGACGTGGCGACCGTGGGACTTTCCGTGGGCGGTTACGGTGAAAGCGGCGTGGTGATGCCGCTCGACTCCTTTATCGACGACGACTTGCGGGCCCAGATCATCCCGGAGATGTGGACCAACTTCACGTGGAACGGATCGATTTGGGGCGTTCCTGGTCTCGAGCATGGCCCGCGCCTTGCCATGGTTTGGAATGCCGACATGGTTGCGGAGGCCGGCGTCTCGATCAATCCGCACGAGGTGCTCACGTGGCAGGAGTTCTTCGATTACGCCGACAAGTTCGTCCGCTATGACGCTGACGGCAAAGTGATGCGGGTCGGTTTTGATCCTCTTAACGGCCAAAACTCGAGGCTGTTTACCATGGCGGCCTCGTGGGGCGCCGAAGACTACTTCCCGCTCGGCGAAATCCCGCGGATCAACCATCCTAACATCGTCGCGGCGCTCCAGTACACCGCAGATCGCGTCTTTGGCCGGTACCCAGGTTTTCAAGGGGCAACCGGGTGGTACGGGATCGCCGACGGCAACGTGGCCGCGACGGTGCTAGGAGCCTATGCGCCCGGCGAGATTCGCAGCCGCAATGAGACGATGCCGATCATCGCCGCTTGGATGCCGCACGATGGTCGCAGGCGCATCCAACAGGTGAACGGCTGGGCACTTGCCATTCCCGAAGGCGCTCCCAATCCGGAGCTGAGCTATCAGTTGATCAAGTTCCTGGCGACGGATGTTGAGACGCAGCTCGCCATCTACCACGGATCCGGATTCCTCGGCTCTTCGGTGGACTTCTATCGACAGCTTGGCCAGATTGAGACAAATCCGGCGGCGCTTTGGTATGTCAACAGCCTTGCCGCCGCCGATCACATCGACGCTCCCAAGCCCGATCCTTTCCTCGGTCGGTCCGACTCGCTCTTTGCATCGGCCAGAAATCAAGTCTTTGCCGGGCAAGGGGCAGCGCAGCCCTTGCTCGACGAGGCGCAGCGCGTGCTCGAGTCGGAGATGCGCCAACAAGGAAGAGAGTAATTCATTCGGACGTAGAACTTGAGTGCAGAAGGCGCTACTCGATCGTGCGTTCCTGCGACATGCGATCGAGTAGCGCCTGAAATGAAGCGCGAAGGAGTGTTCGTCGCATTGAGTTCTCATTCGGCCCCAGGGCAATGGAGCTTGGGGACATCGACCGCCCTGTTTCGCTCGCTCGACCAAGCTGGGCTTGAAAAGGCCAGAGCTGCTGGAATCACGCATCTTGAGATCGTCCTTCGTGCGGACGACCCCCATCCTGAGTCAAAACAGGAGTTCGTCGGATGGGCCAAGGCGCTCGGCATGACCGTGCACTCGGTTCACCTCCCGTTCAACTGGGAATGGGACGTCTCAGAGCCGGACCCGACGAAAAGAAAGGCCATCGTGGCCAATCACCTCCGCTTGTTGCAGGAGGCGGCGGAATGGCGTCCCGTCACCGCAATCATTCACCCAAGTTTTGAGCCGATCCCGCCCTCGGCGCGGGAAGAGCGCATCGAGGCCTGCCGCGAAGGGCTGTACGAGCTGGGCAAGGGAGCGGCGGCGCTCGGTGTGCTGCTGTGTGCGGAGTGTCTTCCAAGGACGTGCCTCGGAAATACGAGCGCGGAAATCCTCCGGCTCGTGGGCGGCATTCCGGACGTCGCAGTCTGCTGCGATACAAATCACTTGCTCCAGGAGACGCCGCAAGCGTTTATAAGGGCCGTGGGAAGCCGCATCAAGGCGGTGCACATCTCCGATTACGACGGTGTGGACGAACGACACTGGGTTCCGGGCAAGGGCGTCATCGAGTGGCGCCAAGTAATCGATGCGCTTGCCGAAGCGGGATTTCCGGGTCCGTTCATGTTTGAAGCCAGATCCCGCGCGGAAGAGGAGCCGGTTGACCCTCGTGACCTTGGCGAATGGTGGCGGAGCACAGTTGGCGAACCGGTTCGCTAGCGCTTGGCGGCACAAGTCGGGATCACGAGCGATCTGCGCGCTCCTTGTGATTGCGATCGCAGTGGGCGCCGCTCCGGCGGCAGCGGGCAACGCACTGGCGGCCGCGGGCACCGCTCCGGCGACAGCAGAGCCATTCACGGTATCAGCTCGCTGGACCTGGGGCGAGCAGCCGGTGGACTTCGACATATTGGGGCTCGCACTCCGGGACGATCCAGAGCTCTCCGTCCTGCGCCTTGCATGGGAACGCGAGCGCCGGGGATGGATCCCAGCCTGGACGCTGCGGTTTTACGATTCCACGCGCACGGCGGACGAGATCGAGGCGCTCCCGCTGAACACACTTTCCCCGCGTGCGGGCGAGTCGTACGAGGCCGTGGTGAGTTTTCACCCGGATGCAGGCGCCGTCCATGCGGCCCTCTACCGGATGGAGAAGGACGGCAGCCGGACGCGCTTGGCTTCGGACGCTTTTTCTACGAGGGCCTCGGGAGACTTGACGCCAATTGCCTCGAATATTCCACCCGATGCGGGTGAACTCGTGTCGCTTGAGGTCACAGCGGGCTTTCAACCCGTGGGCGACACCATCGTATCCGGTGAGGAGACGGCAAGCGGAGGGATCGTGCCGACGCGGCACATTCCTTTGGGAGGCGCCGTCGCCGTCCGCATCGATTCGCCTGTGCCGCTGCCGGGCAAGTATCAGGTGAGGCTCCTCCATGAGGCGTATCCAGAGGTGAATCGAGAGGCGCATTCAGAGGTGCATCCAGCGAACCGGTTCGCCGAATCGCTGGAAGTAACACTGGCGCAAGGCCACGGCGGGGAGATGCGGGTGCCTCTTGCTGGCATTCCCCCAGGTCCGGTCCGCCTCGTCGTCGCGTACGTGGAAGGAGGGCACAGCGTCGTCCTCCACGACGACCGGTTGATCGTGGGGCAGATCGACGCAGAGATCCGCCTCGATGAGGTCGATCGCGCAGCCGGGACGTATCGGGGCGAGCTCTACTTCAAGACGCCTGTGCCGGACGTGTGGGTCGAGGCGACCTACGAGTTTGTTGAACTTACGTGGGACGGTGAGCGGCTGGCGTTCGCCGAGGAACCGGCCGGGGATTGGCAAACATTGTGGGCCGGGAGCGTCGGGGATGATTCGATCCCCTTTGAACTTTCGCTTCCCGACCGTACCGGCTATTGGTTCCTTCGATTTGCGCTGGCGACGACGCCTGAGGTCGCCGTACGATTGGAAGGGGCGGAGACGAAATTGCGAAACGATCTTTCGGCGGAAACTGCTTGGGTGGCTGTGACCGACCAGTTGTCTCAAAGGATCCTGGTGCTCGATCCACAGGTCAAGGATTGGAACGCTCCCGAAGCGCTCAAGTGGTCGTGGCGCCCTGAAGCTTCGAACGGATTTGGCGCATTCCTCGGCGCCTGGGGAAACCCTTCGGGCGTCAAACTGCGCGAGAATGACGTATTCGGCGGGCAGTGGATGGTGGTCACGGACTCCAAGGGCCTTGCGGCCATCGTTCCGTATCCCGCGGGCAACGAACTCAAGTGGGCGCAGGTCGTCGGCGGCAACCCGCACTCTGCGGAGCTGCTTCCAAACGGCAACATTGCGGTGGCCGCCAGCACGGGTGGGTGGGTGCGAGTATACGCCTCATCGCAGGGGCCCGACGCTTCGCAGTACTTCGAGTTTCCGCTGAAAGGTGCGCACGGAGTGTTGTGGGACCCCGCAAACAATCTGCTCTGGGCCGTGGGGGACGATCACCTTGTCGCACTTGAGGTGCTTGGCACGCCGGACGCGCCCGTGTTGAAAAAGGTCATCGAACGTCCGCTGCCCACCCGGGGCGGGCACGATCTCGCTCCGGTGTACGGCGAAGCAGGCCGCCTTTGGGTGACGACCGGGTCGAGCGTGTATCAGTACGACAAAGCAAAGGATGCGTGGATCGATAGCTACTTTGGGGCCGATGCGCTCCTGCGGCGCTCGGGCGTCAAAGGAGTTGGCGACCTGCCAAACGGCCAAGTGGTCGCAGTCTGGCCGAAGTCCGGCTCCCTTTACACGTGGACGACCGACACCGTGCACCTCTTTTTACCAGACGAAGTGCGCCGCAGGGACAACTCCGCCATCTACAAGGCAAGGGTTTGGAGGGCGGAGTA
>CAYRIY010000014.1:0-50646 GCA_964424335.1 uncultured Clostridia bacterium | reverse complement strand
GTCGCCCCAGGTTGTAGCAAGGGACGGCGGCGTACATGTGGTGTTCGGTGTGGTAGTTCATATGCCAGTACAGAAAGCGCACGATGGGGTTCAAGGTGATCGTGCGGGTGCAGAGGCGAAAGTCGGGCACGTTGTCCTGCAACCCGATGTGCTGGGTGTTGTTGCAAAGAAAGAGCAGCCACCCACCGTAAAAGGGCGCCAGCGTGATCAAGACCGGGAGCATCCAAAGGCCGAGGGCGAGCGAGACGACGGTCAAGAGCGCGTGGCCTACGAGTAAGATGCGCGCCCAGTTAAAGAGCGCTTGCCGCCGTTCGGGCTCCGAGGGCGGAAAGAGGGCGTTTTCCCATTCGCCTTTCAAAACGCCGCGGCTGAGGCGGTAAACGCCCTTGAGACGGCCCCAAAAACCCCAAGGATTTATCACCGCACTCTTTAGAAAATCCTTGAGCGTCACCGACTGCGGCAAGACGACTTCCAGATCGTCCGGCGGGTGCAAGGTAAACTTGTGATGCTCCTGATGGCTGGTCCAAAAGAAGACGGGATTGTACCAACCGAGAAAGCTGAAAATGTAAAGGAAAATCGTGTTTAGCCGCTTGGTGCGAAAGACGGTGCCGTGACAAAGCTCATGAAAACCGTTTAGCAAAAAAGCATAGCACGTCCCGTGCAAAAACAAAAAGAGCGCCATCCACGCCCACATGGAATTGGCCGCAGCGTACCAAGCGGCTCCGCCTGTGAGGCAAAGCACCGCCAAGTGGCCGCCGGTCTGCAGAAACCCCTTCAAATCGCTGCGCTGGTTGAGCTCCGCTAACTTCTCACGCTTTATGGGAGACCTGTACCAATGGATTTTCCGCTTGGACAGTTCTTGATTCACTGAATTCGCGACCTCCCCTGAAATTGCTGCTCCAGGCTGTGTTCGTATACGTGAACAGGGCGTCGTGAATGACTCCGCTCCGCCATCGCCCGCGACCTATTGGTGCTCAGGCAGTTCGGTCAATCGAGGCAGTTTCCTTTACGCTAAAGTATGCGGTTGACGTGTCGAAATGTGGGGCGCTCGTTCGACGTTCTGGTAGCGTGGCCGCGAAGACGGCGCGGTCGATCCACCTGCGCGAAGGCGATGAGGTGAATCGACCGGCGCTGCAAGCGTTGGTGCGCGGGGCGGTGGCGGTTTTATAGCCTAGGCGCGGCGCATGCGACCGTCCCACGATTCGATCTCGCCCTCGTCCGTGCAGGCGCCGCCTCCCATTCGCAATTTCAAAAACCGAGCATTCAGCGGCTGGCCTGCGACGTATTGGGCCAGCCTTTCTCGCTCTTTCTTGGGCAGGCGGAAGAGGTCGCCAAGCGTCACGTTGATGACGCCCTCATCGTCGAGAATGCCAAAATCAAGTTTCCACTCGGCCGTCCTCACCTGACCGGCCGTTCGGGTACGATACAGCGTCGCGCCTTCCTCGGCGTACTCCTCGAGGACTTTGCCGTCGATCGCCACAGGCATCAGGGTGTGGTCTTTTGTCGAGAAGGCCTGCAGAAAGTACACGTATTCGAGTTCCTTAGAACGGATCGGCGTTGTAGCCACCGAGTACTCACCCTCAGATTCGATGTGTTGACGTAGGTTCGTGCGATCAGGCGTTGCGTTCGGTCGTTGTGTTCGGTCGCACGAAGTTTTAGTTCCGCTGGTTTCTCCATGGGACCTTCTGTTTGGACCGGTGACCTAAGGTTTTGATATGAGGTAACCCGCGCGTCGTAGCACAGGCGGTCCCGCCGGGATAGCCTCTCCTTTTTGTCCGGGAAATGATCGCTACGTCAGCAGCAGAAGGGTTCGGTCTCGACCGACGTGTCACCGTCAAATGAATGGCCTGCTAGAAAGCGCCGAGGTTTGCACATTGTGGCGCCCTGGGGCATTGGGCGCGACTTGAGAACACTTTTCGGAAAATCCGACGGCATGTACCCCCACTTGCTGCCCAACAGGGCAACACTGCTGCCTTCGAGGATTTCATGCACTTGGTCGGGCCGACGAAACTAGGGCAGGGCATAATGGGTAGCTTCCCGGATTGCCGCGCACGTCGATTGCATAGGAGGTACCAACGGCTTCATTATCCGGCGGTGGCAGGCGATCCCGCCGGGGCGCTCCCTCCACTTAGTCCGGAAAATGAGTGCATCCCGCTACATCTCCCGCTATGTCAAAACGATCGCCTGCAATCCCTCGATTTGGCGGGGCGTCGCAATCAGCGCAATTGCCTCTTGACACCGTGCGCCGGCGCGTCGTACGATGAATCGGGATGATACCAAGTATCACGCAGGGAGCGTCAAAGAATGTCGGAGCATCGTGAGGTCGATCTCGTCCGGCTCGCCGAGCAGCGCGGGGTGCGGCTTGGGACCTCGAGGACGCAGGTGATCGGGGTAATCGAGCGGATGGGACGCCCCTTCACGGCGAGCGAAATCCTCGATGCCGTCGACCGCGAAGCGCGCGGCGTAGGTCGGGCCACGGTCTTTCGGACCTTGCAGTTACTCTGCAGCCACGGCCTGCTCGAACAGGTGCGCCTCGATGAAGGACAGGTCGTGTACGTCGCCGACCACTCTGACGACCACCACCACCACTTGATCTGCACGAGTTGCGACACAATCGTGGAAATCGACGATTGCGAAGTGGGTAGCCTTGCAAAGGCCATCGCCAAAGAACGGGGCTTCAAACCGAGGAATCACACTTTTGATATTTACGGCATCTGTTCGGCGTGCAATGACAAGTGATCGCCATCCCTGATTTTTTTGTTGAATGAACGTGATACTAAGTATCACATTTTCGATCGATGCACGGAGGTGTCGGATCTGTTGCGTTTGTTGGTGTTTGCCAAGCATCGCCTGCGATCAGGGTGGCTCCTGTGGGCGGCCGCCTTGATCGTTTTCGTCGGGGGCGGCGTCGTCCAGGCGGCCCAGCCTCTCAAGATCGTGACGACCACGACGATTGTACAAGACTTCATACGCCAGGTGGCGGGGGATCGGGCGGAAGTTTGGTCGCTGCTCCGGCCGGGTATGGACCCCCATGCCCACCAGGCTGTCCCGGCCGACTTGGTCGCTCTGACCCAGGCGGACGGCATATTTGTCCACGGGGCAGGCCTCGATGCGTGGGCCGATCGCATGGTCGCAGGACGCAAGGCGCCCGTCTTCGTCGTGACCGAGGGAATTGATGCGCCACATGATACCCACGCTCACGACGGTCACGCACACGACGATCACGCTCACGACGGTCATGCGCACGACGGTCACACACACGACGATCACTCGCACGACGGCCACTCGCATGGCGGCGATCCGCACTTTTGGTATGATCCAAACCTCGTGCGGCACTATATTGAGCGGATCGAAGCGGCCCTCGTGGCGCTCGACCCCGAGGGCTCGAGCGTGTATCGAGCGAATGCCGCCGCCTACCTCGAGGAGCTCGGAAGCCTCGATCGGTGGATTCGGGCTCGTGTAAACGAGATTCCCGTGGAGCGGCGAAAGCTCGTGACGAATCACGACAGCTTTAGTTATTTTGCACGACAATACGGGTTTGAAGTGATCGGATCCGTGATCCCTGGATTCAATCCCGAGGCCGAACCTTCGGCCCGCCAACTCGCACAATTGGTGCGGGCGGTCCAGGAGCTTGGCGTCGCCGCGATCTTTACCGAGACGACCTTCAATCCACGATTGGCTGAAGCAGTTGCCAGGGACGCGGGTGGCGGGGTGCGCGTCGTGTCGCTTTATACCGATTCACTCTCGGGTTCGGACGGGCCGGCGTCCACCTACCTCGATTACATGAGGTTCAACGTAAACAGCATCGTCGATGCCTTGAAGTGACGAAAGAAGGGCTTTCCATCGTGGAAACCGATAAGTCGATCGTTCGGCTGAGCAATGTCACGGTTGCTTATGAAGGCCAAAAGCCCGCGCTAAAAAACGTGACTCTTGCGATTGCGCCAGGAAGCTACCTGGCCGTCCTTGGCCCGAATGGGGCGGGAAAGACGACGCTGTTCAAGGCGATCTTGGGGCTCATCGGCCCCACGAAAGGCGAGGTGAGCGTCTTTGGCAAGGAGCCCCACAGGGCGCGCCGCCAAATCGCCTACATCCCTCAGCGGGAAGCGGTCGACTGGCGCTTTCCACTGCGGGCGATCGACGTCGTCATGATGGGCCGGGAGAATCACATCGGTTGGGGCCTGTGGCCGCGGGCGAGCGATCGCCTCGCCGTCGAATCAGCGCTGCGACAAGTTGGAATGTGGGAGCGCCGGCACGCGCCGCTCGACGAGCTTTCAGGTGGGCAGCAGCAGCGCCTCTTCATCGCCCGGGCGCTTGCGGGGGACGCGCCTTTGTTCCTATTGGACGAGCCGTTCAACGAAGTCGATGCGGGCACCCAGGAGTTGCTCCTCGATCTGTTCACCAAGCTTGTGAAGCAGGGGCGCACCGTCATCGTCTCCTTGCACGATCTCGAGCTGGCGCGCCGGCGGTTTCCTGAAATGCTCTTTCTAAATAAGGAAGTCGTCGCGCATGGCAAAACCGACGAGGTATTCAACCCGGCGGTGCTGCAACAAACCTACATGGAGCAAGTGGTCAAGTGGGAGGAGGACGGGGAGACGCGCTCAGTGCTGGACGGGCACGGCCTCGCCCACAGGGTATGATGGAATGGATCATGGAACCTCTATCATTTGAATTCTTCCGCAGGGCGCTTCTTGCGGCCGTGCTCGCGGCAAGCGTCTCGGCCATCATCGGCGTCTACGTCGTGCTCCGGGGCATGGCCTACCTCGGCGGGGCGCTCTCGCACGCCGTTTTGCCGGGCGTCGCCGTTGCGTATTTGATGAACGGGAGCGTCTTTGCGGGCGGCCTTGCCGCCGGGATCGCCACGTCGCTTGGCGTCGGCTTTGTCAGTCGCCACAAGCGCATCAAAGAAGACACGGCGATCGGCATCGTGCTCGCGGGCGCCTTTGCGCTCGGGGTTGCGATCGTGAGCGCCGTTCGTTCGTACAGCGCAGATCTCACCAATCTACTCTTTGGAAACGTGCTCGCCGTGACGAACGGCGACCTGTGGCAAATCGCCGGCGTCGGTCTTGTGGTCGCCGTTTCGGTGCTCTTTCTCCACCGGAAGTGGACCGTGATCGCGTTTGACCCCACGTATGCGGCTGCGAGCGGCTTTCCGGTCGGCGCGCTCCACTACGCCCTCATGATTCTTCTCTCGCTCTCGATCGTCGCAGCGATGCAGGCCGTCGGCGTCTTGCTGGTGACGTCGCTCCTGATCGCCCCTCCGGCAACGGCGCGAATCACGACGAATCGAGTTTCGTCGATGATGCTCCTCAGCATTGCATGGGGTGGGATGTCGGCCGTCTTGGGGCTGTACGCCTCGTACTACCTCAACATCGCTTCGGGGGCAGCGATCGTGCTCGTCAGCGTCCTCCTCTTCTTCCTCGTGTTTTTGTTTTCTCCCAGGCATGGGACGATCGTGACGACGCTTAGAAAATCCGTCTAGCATGCGTCAGCGGCGTAGCGGGCAACGTTGTTCGCTGCGCCTCAATAGTCCTCCGTTCCTAGGCACCGGGTACTTGCGCGCTCATATCATGGTCAGCAGTTAGACGCGCAGGACATTATTGATTCCGGTCGGGAGCAAGCTGCGATATAATACGAGTAAACAGATAGGATTACTCGGTATATGGCTTCTCCAGCCATGTTGGAGGACGTTGAACGCGATGAATCAACTCTTGATCCTAGCAGTTGCCGGGTTTGTGGCCCAATTGATCGACGGCGCTTTGGGCATGGGCTACGGGGTAACATCGACATCGATGCTGCTAGCGCTGGGTTTAGCGCCGGCGGTTGTCTCAGCCTCGGTGCACGCCGGCGAAGTCGTCACCACATTGGTCTCAGGCATCGCGCACTGGAGATTTGGCAATGTCGATCCGGGGATCATATGGCGACTTGCCATACCCGGCGCTTTGGGGGCGTTCGTAGGAGCTTTCTTTCTTGCCGCCCTGCCGATTGAGTGGGCGCGCCCTGGGGTCTCAGCGTTCTTGCTCGTGCTGGGTGTCGTCGTGTTGGTCCGGTTTCTGCGGCCGGAGCGGGCGCGCACTGGCCGCGTCGGCGTTCCTACGCGCCGAATCCTCGCGCCCCTCGGCCTTGTGGCTGGATTTCTCGATGCGGCGGGAGGCGGGGGATGGGGTCCGGTGGCGACCTCGACTCTGATCGCCCGGCGTGGCAGCGATGCCCGTAAGGTGGTCGGCTCCGTGGATGCCAGCGAATTTCTAGTAGCCCTTTCGGCCACAGTCGGGTTTGTGCTTGCTCTCGGTTGGCAAGCGATCAATCTCATGTGGGTCGCAGCGATTTGCCTTGGCGGAATCTTTGCGGCGCCCCTTGCGGCGTGGGCCGTTCGGATATTGCCCACTCAGACCTTGGGCCTTGCCGTGGGTGCGATGATCTTGGTCTCAAACTCGCGCACGATCTTGAGCGCGGCGGGCATTCACGTTCCCGTCACACTGTTCCTTGTCATCGTTGCGTTGGCGCTCTTGCTCACTTTCATGTCGGCGAGATTCAAAAAGGAGCCCGAGACGGATTCGGCGATCCGTTAGTAGCGGGTGCGCCTCGCGGGCGGCGCTTCGCCTGGCATGCGCCTAGAGCAACGCTCGGCGTGGGCGGAGCGCCTCTTCAGACGGGATGCGGGCGCACTCCTCTTCGACGATCCGAAGCATTTGCTCCATGTCTTGCTCGATGGCCGCGGCGAGGCGAAACTGCGCCCGCGCCCGGTCCAAATTGTGATTTGGCCGGTGAATGCGGAAATACACGTCGCCATTTAGATGGTCAGTCAAAAACCGCATGCCAAGCTCGAGCGCGATCAGCTTGGCGGAGAATGGCAAGAGCTCGAGTTCACGGTCTGTCAAAAAGTCGTGGGCGCTTGAGAGGTAACCCCGCGTGAACTGCCGATAGAGCTCGAGGTCGATGCGGACCTTGTTGAGGTCTCGCTCGTCTTCGGCTGCGGCGCTCGCGCCAAAGCGGATTGCATCGCCGAAGTCGTACAACGTCGACCCGGGCATGACCGTATCGAGGTCGAGCACGCAGATGCCCTGGCCCGTTACATCGTCGATCAAGACGTTGTTTAGCTTGGTGTCGTTGTGCGTGACGCGCAAGGGTATCTCGCCTTGCTCCAATAGATCGACGACGACCGACGTGTCGTCGGTACGCTCAAGGGCAAACGCAATGTCGCCCTGCACGTCCTTCGCCCTGTTGACAGCGTCTTTTTCCACGGCTTTGATGAGGTCTTGGAGCCGCGAAGGCGTGTCGTGAAATTTGGGAATCGTCTCGACAAGCGTGTCTGCGGGGAAGTCGCTGAGCAGGCTTTGAAATCTGCCGAACGCCTCGCCCGCCCCCATGAAGTGCCTTGGGTCTTCGACGGAATCGTACGTGCGGGCGCCCTCGACAAAGAGATATGAGCGCCAGTAATCCCCGGCGCTCGACTTATAGAGGAACGTATCGTCGTGGGTGGCGACCAAGTTGACGATCTCCCGCTCGGGGTCTCCACCGCTCTCGATCACTTTGCGCCGGAGGTGCTCCGTGACGAGTTGAATGTTGTTCATCACGTCCTCCGGCGAGCGAAAGACGTGTCCGTTGATCCGCTGCAATACATAACGTCGGATCTCGCCGCGGGGATCCGAGGTGGCAACGATAAACGTATCGTTGATGTGTCCGTTGTCGCAACGCTCCGCCCCTATGTACGCTCCTTGAAAGCGAAACTGCGAAGCGATCTCCTTGACCTCGTTGTCTACCAACATCGATGCCTCCTGCCCGTGAATAACATGCACGCCGATGGCGCATCAGGAAACTCAAAAAGCTGCTCGCGGTCATGATATTCACGGTTACACTCAGTCGACCCGCGCTACGAGCTTGGTTTTCGATGTCAATCTCCTCTTACCCTGCATTGTTTCGCTAGAAGAAGGAGGCCGTTTTTAGACACGTCTGGAAAAATCGGTAGTGTGACCAAGAAGAACGAGCGGCAAGTGGAGGTCGAAGCACGATGCAATTTGAGGGAACGTCGGTCGTGGTAACCGGGGGCGCACAAGGAATTGGCAAGGCGGTATGCCAGGCTTTTGGAGGGCGGGGAGCAAGCGTCGTCATCGCCGATTGTGATGAGGAGGCCGGCGCTGAAACACTGGATGAATTGGGGGCGGAAGGGATCCGAGCCGCGTTCGTTGCGACTGACGTGGCCGTTCCTCGCGACCTGGAGGCGCTGTTTGCCAAGGTCGCCGAGGAGTTTGGCGGCGTTCACGTCATCGTCAACAACGCGGGCATAGGCGTTACAACGCCCATCGACGAACTCGAAATCGCCGACTTCGACCGGGTGATCAACGTCAATTTGCGCAGCGCCGCGCTCACGGCCAAATACGGGCTCCGCTACATGAAGGCCACGGGTGGAGCGATCGTAAACATCGCGTCGACTCGGGCGTTCATGTCTGAGCCAAACACCGAGAGTTACGCAGCGTCCAAAGGCGGCTTGCTGGCATTGACCCACGCCCTTGCGATCAGTCTCGGTCGTTATCGGATTCGGGTGAACGCCGTCAGCCCCGGATGGATCGACACATCGGGGTGGAAGAAAAAGCGCACGAGGCGACAGGCGGAGCTCACTCCAAGAGACCATGCACAGCACCCGGCCGGGCGGGTCGGAACGCCTGAAGACGTGGCGAGGGCGGTCCTCTTTCTCGCCGATCCTGAGTCTGGATTCATAACGGGCTCCAATCTCATCGTGGACGGCGGGATGACGGTCAAAATGATCTACGAGGAGTAGGGGGTCAAGCCATGTCGCCCGATGCGTTTCGAATTTGCGACGAGGCTCCAGCAAGCCGGCTACGCGACGGATCCCGACTACGCCGCTAAACTGCACTCCATCATGCGGATGTACGTCTTGCCGAAACTCGGATCCTGACCAGAGGACCGATTCCCGTGCGCCGCCGCCCCAGTTGACACGAGCAAACTTCCCGCGTAATATTGGTTCTAAACCGAACGTTCTACGCCGAACGTTCTGCGCCGAACAATATTAGGAGGGCGAGCCCGGTGCCCGTCACGCCCGTGGAGATCTCCCAGCTTTGGCGGCACGTCAATCGCCACATGCGATCGCTCTTTCGCAGTTATATGAGCGAGCACGACATGCCGCTCCTTTCCTATCTGCTCCTGCGCCGCATCGAAGAAAAGCCCGGCATCACGTTGACCGAACTTGCAAGGAGAGTGGGCTCGTCCAAGAGCCACACGTCGACCATGGTCGACCACTTGGCGCAGGAGGGTTATGTCGAAAAGCGCTCCGATCCGACCGACCAGCGCGTCATCCGCTTGCATGTGACCCAAGAGGCGGAACGCAGTTTTGAACGCATGGGCGAGCGGGCCGGGCAGGTATGGGCGATTGTCCTTCAAGAGCTGCCCGAGGCCGAGATCGATGATGTCGAGCGCTTTTTGCGCACGCTTCTGCGCGCCCTCGAGCGGGCGAACGCCCGCATCCACGACGCGGCGCAGCGCGACGTCGACCTGCCAAGCGACGATCGCGACGAATCGACTAACTTAGCAGGTCAGCTCGAGACATCGCCTACGGAGGTGCACCGTCGGTGAGGAAGCTGCTGCCACTCCTCAAACCGTACCGCTGGATGGCCATCACGGCCGCAGTGCTCGTCTTTTTGCAAGCCCTTGCCGAGATCTTCCTGCCCAGGCTGATGGCGAGCATCGTCGACCAGGGGATCGTGTACGGCGACACGGGCCACATTCTCTCCGTGGGCGCCGTGATGCTCGGCGTGGCTGCGCTCGGCATGGCCGCCGCATTCGTAGCGGCGCGGCTCTCCTCCCGCGCGGCCGTGGGATTTGCCCGAGATTTGCGCCACCGCCTCTTCACACACGTCACCAACTTTTCGCTCCACGAGTTTGACAAAGTGGGCACCGCGACGTTGATTACCCGCACGACCAACGACGTGCAGCAAGTGCAGCAACTCGTCTTCCTCTCGCTTCGCCTCATGATTCGCGCGCCGATGATGGCAATCGGAGGCATCGTCATGGCGACGCTGCAGGATGCCCGGTTGGCGCTGCTCCTCGTCGCCACGATTCCGGTGCTTGCCGGCATCATCGCCCTGATCTCATCAAAAGGAATGCCCCTCTTTAGGCAAGTGCAGCAAAAGCTCGACAGGCTCAATCTCGTGACGCGCGAGGGGCTCACCGGGATTCGGGTGGTGCGGGCGTTCAACAGGACCGAATACGAAGAGCAGCGGTTCGACGACGCCAATCGAGAGCTGACGCAAACCTCGATTCGGGTCAACCGCATCATGGCGGCGATGGAGCCTGCGATGGGCATCACGTTCAACCTGACGACGATAGCGATCGTCTGGTTTGGCGGTATTCGGATCGATCAAGGGTTTATGCAGGTGGGGAGCATGATGGCGTTCATCCAGTACGCCATGCAGATCATGTTCGCCCTCATGTTGCTCTCGATGATGCTGACGTTTATCCCACGTGCGGCTGTCTCGGCTGCACGGATCGCGGAAGTGCTCGACATGAGTCCGGAGATCAAGGAGCCCGAGCAGCCGATCGAGCCGCCGGAGCCGACGGGGGTCGTGACGTTTGACCGCGTCACGTTTTACTACCCCGGCGCCGAGGCGGCAGCGCTCGAAGACGTCTCCTTCGTGGCGCGCCCAGGTGAGGTGACCGCCGTGATCGGCGGGATCGGATCGGGCAAATCGACACTTGCCCGATTGCTGTTGCGTTTTTACGACGTGACCTCGGGGAGCGTCAAGATTGACGGGGTCGACGTGCGGCATATGACGCAAGAGTCCGTGCGCGAGCGCATAGGTTACGTACCGCAGTCGGCGCTGCTGTTTAGCGGCTCCATACGGGAAAACCTCCGCTACGGCAGGCCCGATGCGACGGAAGACGAGCTCCGCCATGCTGCGGAATCGGCACAGGCCGCGCCGTTCATCGAGGAGCTCGAAGACGGTTACGACGCCTTCATCGCACAGGGCGGCGCCAACTTGTCCGGGGGCCAAAAACAGCGACTTACGATCGCCAGGGCGCTTGTGCGCAGGCCGAGCATCTACCTGTTTGACGACAACTTCTCCGCCTTGGACTTCAAGACGGACGCCAAAGTCCGTATGGCGCTCGAGCGCGAGACCTCGGATGCGACGGTGATCATCGTGGCACAGCGAGTGAGTACGATCATGGACGCAGACCAGATCATTGTGCTCGACTCGGGCCGGGTCGCGGGGATTGGCACGCACCGCGAGCTCCTAGCCAATTGCACAATATACCGGGAAATCGTTGCGTCGCAGCTTTCCGAGGAGGCGATCGCATGAGCAAGGAGAGGCAGGAGCAACATCGAGGCGGCATGCCCTTCGGTCCGGGGCGCGGCGGCCCACACGGCATGATGATGCCGGTCGAAAGAGCAAAGGACTTCAAGGGCACCTTCAGGAGACTCCTCGGGTACCTGAGGCCGCACGCAGGGATGCTCGCATTCGTTACGCTCCTGGCGGGGGCGAGCACGCTCTTTAGCATTGTGAGCCCCAAGCTCCTCGGCGACGCGACGACGATCATATTCAACGGCTTCATGGAAAAGCTGCGGGGAACGCCCGGAGCGGGCGTCGACTTCGCGGCCGTCGGGAGGATCCTCGGTGTCCTCATCGTGCTATACACATTCAGTGCATGTTTCAGCTACGTCATGCACTACATCATGGCCGGCGTCTCTCAAGGAATCGCTTTCGACCTAAGGCAACAGGTGAACAAGAAGCTCTCTCGGCTGCCCTTGCGGTTTTTTGACAGTCATTCGCACGGCGAGATCTTGAGCCGGGTGGCAAACGACGTCGACAACATTGCAAGCACGCTCCAGCAGAGCATTACGCAGTCGATCACCTCCGTCATTACGTTCGTAGGCGTGCTCGTGATGATGCTCAGCATCAACGTTTGGCTCACCTTGATCGTCCTGTTTACGCTGCCGCTCGCGACGCTCGTCACGGCTGTGGTCGCCAAGCGCTCGCAGGCGTACTTCAAGGCGCAGCAAAAGGCTTTGGGTGAGCTAAATGGCCACGTCGAGGAGATGTTTACAGGCCACTCGGTCGTCAAGGCGTTTGGCCGTGAGAAAGCTTCGATCAAGCAGTTTGCCGAGATCAACGATAGGCTTTACGACGCAGGTTGGAAGGCGCAGTTCGTATCGGGCCTGATCATGCCGATGATGCACTTCATCAACAACATCGGCTATCTCTTGGTCAGCGTCGTTGGCGGACTTTTCGTCACCCGATCCTGGATCATGATCGGCGACGTGCAGGCGTTCATTCAATACGCCCGCCTCTTTAACCAACCGATCGTGCAACTGGCCACGATCGCCAACGTCATCCAGTCGACGATCGCCTCGGCCGAGCGCGTCTTTGAGCTCCTAGCCGAAGAAGAAATGACCCCAGATCCCAAGCTCGACCGTCCGGCCGCGCCCACCCGTGGGCACGTCCGCTTTGAGGACGTCCACTTTGGCTACTCGCCCGACGTGCCGCTCTATCAAGGGCTGAGTCTCGACGTCAAGCCCGGCCAGATTGTTGCCATCGTAGGCCCGACGGGAGCGGGTAAGACGACCCTAGTCAACTTGCTGATGCGGTTTTATGAGATCGACAAAGGACGGATCTTGATCGACGGCGTCGACATTCGCGACATGTCCAGAGGCGAGTTGCGCGAGAAATTCGGCATGGTGCTTCAGGACACGTGGCTCTTTAATGGAACGATCGGTGAAAACATCGCCTACTCGAGGCCGGATGCCTCCGAGATCGAAATCGTGGCCGCAGCGAAGGCGGCGTACGCAGACCACTTCATTCGCACGCTGCCCGACGGGTACGATACGGTATTAAATGAAGAGGCATCCAACCTTTCACAAGGGCAAAAGCAATTGCTCACCATTGCCAGGGCGTTTCTGGCCAATCCGCCCATGCTGATCCTCGACGAAGCGACGAGCAGCGTGGACACCCGGACCGAGCTGCAATTGCAGCAGGCGATGGAGGAGTTGATGAGCGGCCGTACAAGTTTTGTGATCGCACACCGGCTCTCGACGATTCGCGGGGCGGACCTGATCCTGGTCATGAACGAAGGCCGCATCGTCGAACAAGGCCGCCACGACGAACTGTTGCGCGCGAACGGTTTTTACGCAGACCTCTACAACAGTCAATTCATGGGTGTGCGGGCGGAGAACGTCGGGTGAAACGCATGTGCTCTATGTAGCGCTCGCAATCTTTCTTGTCACGCTGTTGCTCATTTTTTGGCGGCCCTTTGGGGTGTCCGAGGCATGGTTTGCGCTCGGCGGGGCGATTGTTTCGCTTGCCTGTGGCATCGTCGGCTGGCACGACATTCTCATCCTTGGGCGGGAGACAGGCGGCGTCCTGCTCTTTCTCCTCGGCATTTTGGTCGTGGCGGCGCTCACCGACAGAGCGGGCGTCTTTGCTCGGCTCGCACTTTGGACCGGCAACGCGGCCGGGGGCAAGGGCCGGCTGCTCTTTGTAGCGATATACGGCATCGGCGTCCTGGTCACTATGTGGCTCTCGCTGGATACGACCGCGGTGATCCTGGCGCCGGTCGTGTATAGCCTCGTGCGGGCTCTAAGGCTCCCGCCGCTTCCATTTGTCTTTGCGACCACGTATGTAGCCAACACCGCATCGCTTTTTCTGCCCGTCAGCAACCTGACCAACTTGATCGTCTTTGGACGGCTCGACATCCCGTTTTGGGAGTACGCACAAGCAATGCTTTTGCCGGGCGTCTTGGCCGTCGCCGCCAATCTATTGCTGCTCCTCTGGCTTTACAGGACTTCGATCCCAAAGCGTTACGCCTTGGGGGAAGGCGCGCTCATTGAGTACGGGGTCGCCACTGAGAGCAATTCTGCAGCCCAACTTAGCACTTCGGACGCAGACGCCTCCGTCCAGTCCGGAAGCGCCGACGAGCCGTGGGATGAAAGGCTGCCCGAGGCGGGAGGGCGGCTGACGTTCGTGGTGACGACGTGGGCGCTGCTCGCGGTTTTGTTTGCGCTTGCGGTGGCGCCGTTTTGGGAAATCGAGCTTTGGATCGTCGCTTGCGTAGGCGGGGCGCTTCTAGCCTTTTACCATGTAGGGTGGGCGAGGCTTGGCGCCCGTGAACTTGCGAGGAGCGTCTCGTGGGACCTTTTGCCGTTCGTGTTCTCACTGTTTTTGATCTTGCGGGGCGTCGCCAATGCAGGTCTGTCGGAGTGGGCGGCCGGCCTCGTGGCGACGTGGGCGTCCGGCCAGTCCTTTTGGGAACTCTTCGCTGTAGCGTCCGCCGCGGCGCTCGGCTCCAATTTGGTCAACAATCTCCCCATGATCTTGATCGCGGTCGAAAGCCTCGCCGCCCCAGTGAGCACAGGCGAACTCGGCCTTGCGAGCCTCTACGCGGCTTTGATCGGGACGAACATCGGTCCCAACTTGACGGTGATCGGTTCGCTTGCGACCATGCTCTCGCTCTCCATCATCGGTAAGAAGGGTTTGCGCGTCTCGGGCCTCATGTACCTCAAGGTGGGGTTGATTTGCGTGCCCGTCACGCTCACCTTTGCGGTATTGGGGTTGTGGCTGAGTATATAGAAAAAGGCCCACCGCCGGCACTACCCGAGGGTGGGCCCTGGGGACACGGATTTTGCGGAACTCACTTAAGGTGTGATGTTGATCATCCAGTTGACGCCGAATTTGTCGATGAGCATACCGAACACGTCACCCCAGAACTGTTTTTCCATGGGCATGGTGACCGTGCCGCCCTCCGCGAGCTTTCCAAACCACTCTCGAAGCGTCGATTCATCGTTACCGATGATGCTGAGATGTACGTTGTTTCCCTGAACGAAGGGAGGACCGTACTCGGGCGATGTGTCGCTCGCCATGATCCTGATACTTTCCGCTTCCAAGCTCGCGTGCATCACGCGGTTTTTGTGCTCCTGTGGAGTCTCGGGAAACGCCTCCTCGAACGTTTGAATTGAGAGGTTGCCTCCTAACACGGATTGATAGAACATCATCGCGTCTTTGCAGTTGCCGTCGAAGTTGAGATATGGAACTAAATGTGTATTCATGCGCCAGGAATTATCGGTCGCTGGGGTCTATTCCTTTTCGTCGTTGGGGTGAATTTCGATCTCCACGGGATTGATTTGACGGCGGTCCTTTGGCTCGAGCTATAAACAGGGGAATGTTCCCCGGTAACCAATGTCTATATTGACGCGAGAATTATCCTTATTCGACGGGAGTTTTAGGCATGGAGATTCTGCGCAGGGTATGGCCTTACTTGAGGCCTTATCGCGGTCGGATCGCTGCCGGTTTGACGGCGATGCTCATCGCCACGCCCCTTAGCCTCTTTCACCCGCTCGTGTGGATGTTTGTGGCGGACGAGGTGGCGGTGGGCGGCAAGTTGCACCTATTGTGGCCGGCACTCTTGGTGATGACGGGGATTCACCTGCTCTCGACGGTGCTCTCCGCCATTCATCGCAACCTCCTCGAAAAAGTGGGTCAAAGCTTTGTGGCTGACCTCAGGGAGGCCGTCTACGCCAAGCTCCAGCGGCAGTCTGTGGCGTACCACCACGCCAACCGGACGGGAGACCTGTTGTCCCGGGCGATGAACGACATCGACGCCATGCAAGAGGCGATCATACGTGGCATTGACCAAGTTCTCGCCGCTTTCTTGCGATTTGCGTTCGTCGTGACGGCGATCGTTGCCATCCAGCCCGTTGTCGGCGGATTTACGGTCCTTCCCATCCTGCTCGTGTGGGTGCTGGTCCGGGTCTTTAATCACCGCGTCAAGTCACTTTACCGCCGGGTGCGGGACCGGCTTGGCGACGTCTCGGCGCTCCTGCAAGAAAATCTTGCCGGTCAACTCGTCGTCAAAGCTTTTGCCCAGGAAAAGCAAGTGATGCAAAAGTTTAAGCAGGCCAATGATGCCTACGTCGCCGAGCAGTACCGTGCCATCAACGCACGCAACATCTTTCTTCCAAGCGCTCAGTTCATCGGATTTCTAAGCAGCGTCGTCATGCTCGGGATGGGGGCTTGGTTCGTCGTTCGAGGAACGTTCACCGTCGGCGGCCTCATCGCCTACCGCGGGTACTGGTGGCAGCTATTTAGCCCGATCGATACCCTCGCCACCGTGAACGAGCTGCTGCAAAGGGCCGTCGCTTCGGGCAGTCGGGTGTTTGAGCTCCTCGATGCAGACGAGAGCGTGGAGGATGCGGAGGGCAGCGTCGTGCTGGAGCGCGTCCGGGGGGACATCACGTTTGAAAACATCTCATTCTCTTACGGAAATGAGCAGGTGCTTCACGATTTCTCGCTGGAAATCGCCGCAGGGCAGACGGTGGCGTTCGTGGGACCGAGCGGCGCGGGAAAGACCACGATCCTCAACCTCGTCCCGCGATTTTACGATCCGACCGCCGGGCGCATCTTGATCGACGGACGAGACATCCGCAACGTCGCTCAGCGCTCACTGCGCAAGCAAATGGCCCTCGTGCTGCAGGAGACGATCCTTTTCAGCGGAACCATTGCGGACAACATACGCTTTAGCCGCTCCGACGCCACGGATGCCGAGGTGGAGGAGGCGGCCCGAATGGCGAATGCCCATGAGTTCATCCAGCGTCTGCCGCGGGGATACGAAACGCAAGTGGGCGAGCGGGGCGTCAAGCTCTCCGGAGGACAGCGCCAACGCATTGCGATCGCTCGCGCCTTTCTCGCCGACCCGAGCATCCTCATCCTCGACGAGGCGACATCGGCGGTCGAGCCCGAGTCGGAGTGGATCATCCAACAGACGCTCGAGAAGTTGATGCGCGGCAGGACGACGCTCGTCACGTCGCATCGCCTTTCCATGGTCCGAAATGCGGACTTGATCGTCGCGCTTCGCGGCGGCAGGGTGGTCGAGATGGGCACGCACGACGAGCTGATCGCGGCAAGGGGCTTGTATTACGAGATGTACAGCCTGCAGGTGGGGCACTTGAGCGGCTCCGTCTGATCTAAGTTAACAAAGAACCTCGATTCATATCGGGAACGAACCATTGGAGGAGATTTGTGTGAACTTGCCCTACGGGACACGAATCATCGATATCTCAATGGAAATCTACGACGGGGCGCCGCCATTTCCCGGGGATGCGCCCTGCGAAGTCGTCCCATATCACACGATTGCCGAAGCAGGGTACAACACGACCCGGCTCTCGCTCTCGTCGCATCACGGCACACACCTCGATGCCCCGTTGCACTTTCTAGACGACGGCTTCGGTGTGGATCGGATCGATCTTGGCAAGTGCGTCGGACCGGCCGTGCTCATCGATATGGCGCACAAAGCGCCTCGGGCGCTGATCGACGTCGCTGACCTCGAGCCGTACGCCGACCGCGTGGGCGAGGGGGCAAGAGTAGTCATTCGCACAGGGTGGGACCGCGTCTATCCGGAGCCGCGCTATTTTAGCGATTTTCCGAGCATTACGCTCGAGGCGGCTTCGTGGCTTGCCGACCGGAAGATCTCGCTCCTAGGCATGGACATGCCGACGCCAAATGGAGAGTCGGACGAGGCCGTCACTGAAGTGCACCGGGTGCTCCTCCGCGCGGAGGTCGTGATCGTCGAGTGGCTCGCTCGGCTGGACGAGATCCCCGGGGATGCGTTTTACCTCGTCGCAGCGCCCCTGAAGATCCGTGGTCGAGACGGCTCGCCGATTCGCGCCCTGGCCATCGTTTAACCGCTGGCCAAAGCCTCCGGGAGGCTCATCCCAAGGCCTCCCGGAGATTCCTACCTCAAGGGTGCTGCCTCAAATGTCTTTCTTCAATCGTCCCTAAAGTTCGCCCAGCCAAACCTCGAGGTCGCGGAAGAGGATATGCTGGTCGATGGATGACGGCGGATCGCCGCCGTGGTAAACGTGCCACATGATCTCGGCGATGTCGTACTGATCGTAGCCTTCGGCGCGGAACCCAAGGTCGCTCTTTTCAAAGGCCAGCGCGCCGTCGACCCATCCCCGGATCACTCCGTCCCTTTTGCCGGGCGTGTTCACGCGCACGTACATCTCGATCTTGGTCCAGACGCCGCGCTCGATGTTGATCCGCCAATCGTACGCCGAGCCCCAGTGCCCCATGTCCATGTGGTAGACGTAAAACTCGGGCGTCACCTTGCCGTCCGGACCATTTTGCAGCGCCATGCGGACGGACCAGCCGCTCGTTCCGTCTGCGGACCTGCCGCCCCAGCCGTGCGCGTGGCGATGGGCGACACCTGGAATCTTGATGTGCGTGCTACCTGCCGTCAAGTGCTCTGGCAGGTACATCATCCAGCTCATGTGGATCGCTTCGACCCCGCTTGGCGTTCCCTGTTGGCTAAGGATGTAGTTCATTTCTGTGCCGTAGTGGGCGCCTTGCGGGATGTTCACCTGCTGAACGGAGCGACCCAGTTCCTGATGAAACGGGTACGAAACCTCGGCAGGACGCACGATGTGAAACTGCGGGATTTGCGGCGCCTCGCCGAGCGGCACGAATATGTCGGGCGGCCTTCGACTTTGCGCGGTCACGGGGACGTCACGAGGCGCGGTCTCGAATGTGAAGGGCAAGCTGTAATAGTGGTCATGCTGAATCACCGCCGTGTAGGTAGTTTGCGGCTCGAGTCCTTCGATGAGCGCCGTGTAGATCCATGAGCGCTCATTCTCCCGGAACATGACGGCGAAAGGTTTGGCGACGTCGACGGACGATTTGCCGGTCAAGATGTGCACCGCGGCGAAATCGGCGGGCAGGTACGTGCGCCACGAGACGGTCTTGGTCGTGGCCGGGTCGTCAAGGTCTGTAACATGGATTTGACGCGGGAGGTCGAGCAGCGAAATCGTCTCGGACCCTCCGTACACGACGATCGGCGTGTCGGACTCGATGGAGAGCTTTGCCTCCCACGACTGGTACGGCTGATCTTCGTCGATCGAAAGATACGCCTCGATCGGGAAGTGGTAGACGCCCTCCGGCGCGCCCGTGAGGGTGAGGGACGCCAATTCCACGCCTGCGCCGGTCGTCAGGGCGCCTGTTTCTGGATGAACAGCGATGTGGTCGGCCATGACCCGAGCGGAGAAACGGTCCATGTAACCGTCCGTCTTGACGGAAGCCGCTGCCCGAATCACGATCGACCAGCGGTCGAGAGTGTCGACCGCAACATCGCTGTACGTGATTTCGGCGACGCCGACGTTGAGCTGTGTGCGGCCGATCTCTCGGGCGACGCCGCCCTCGACGTACTCTGCGACGACGGCGAATGAGCCGGCGCGCCGAGCGTCCAATTCGATGGGTACGATGTGGTATCCCTTTGTTAGCCCGTCGACCCTGGCAAGGAGTGTGCGCGCGCCCTCGTCGTCCAGCCAAAAGAGCACGGCTCCCGGAACCTCGCTCCACGGCACGTCGAGCCGCAGTGCGCTCGCTTTGCGCCGGTCGATCACTGCCGCAGGGCGGTACATGTCTGCATGCGCTTCCCATTGATATGCGGCCCAAGAAAGGCCGAGCGGCCAAAACGCACCTTCTGCCTGCAGGTCGGGGTCAATCCAGACGAGATCGAGGTCAGAGGAACTTTGTGCAAACTTGCCAACGCCGGGGTAGAGCGGTCCGTCGTAAGGCCTCAGGGCCAAACTGCGGAGAAAGATCACATCGCCCGTGGTCTCGTCGATCACTTGCAGCGCGGCGTCGCCTGTCTCCAGGTTGTAACTGAAGGTGACGCCGTACGTGTGCCCGACTGTCGGCTGGCGCGTGAGCAGCGTCGCAATCTCGTAGCCTTGAAAGGCGCCGCTCCCTTCCGTGGGGCTCAATTCCGCCGGAATGAGGTGTGCGTCGCTTTGGATGCGGATCGCCCACGTGTCTCCGAAAAAGGTGCGCACCGACGCCCAACTCGCGGCAAGGGCGGTCGGTTTGCCGGCCGGGTCGGAAGCAAATCCCGCCATCCAAACACCCGGCGTCCCTTCGCCGGTGAACGAAAACCTGGAGCGAAGGGTGACCGCCTTACCTGCGACCGGCGAGCGGGCGATATGCGCTACCCCCGTCTCGAGCTCCACGGTTTGCGTTGGGCCCTTGGGTTGACCGTCATCGGAGGATTGAGTTGGTGTGTGGCCCGTGGGCAATTCGGCTGCATGGGCTACTGCATTGACGATTGCGTGGGCTCCATGACGGCCCGTGGGGGAAACGGCTCCACAGGCGATGAATAGGGCCAGCAAGGTCAGGGCCATGGCGACGTGAGACCGGCGAAAAAACTTTGAAACCACGGGATCGATCGACTCCTTCCAGCTCGGCTGGACCATGGAATCACTGGACGCTGGAATCAGAAGTTTGGTTTGTTTCCAAGTCTTCGGCGCACATAAAGGCAAACCCTTGTTCGTATTTCGAGGGAAATGAGCTACCAACAAACGTGTCGTAGCGGAAGAATTGAATTTAGGATATTATAAACTCGTGAACTATATGGCTCAACTATGAGCCAGACGGATCGCCAAGGAGGCGTATTTTCTCAGATGACGATGCCTGTGAATGCGGACTACGGACACCGCAAGAGGGTCGCAATTCCCTTTGAGACGGCAGTTGAGCGCGTGCGAGAGAGCTTGAAAGAGCAAGGGTTTGGCGTCCTGTGCGACATCGATGTCGCGGGAACGATCAGTCAGAAGCTCGGTGTCGATTTTGGCAGGAAATACGTGATTTTGGGCGCCTGCAACCCCAATCTCGCCTACCGGGCGCTCCAGGCAGAGACGGAGCTTGGACTGCTGCTCCCTTGCAATGTGATCGTGTACGAAGACGGAGACGAGACGGTGGTATCGAGCATCGAGCCGATTGCTGCGCTCGGGGTCGTGGGAAACGATGCGTTGATCGATGTGGCCAAGACAGCAGGGGAGCTCCTGCGAGCGGCCGTCGATGCCGTGTGACCGCAAGGATCGCCCATTCATGAAAGAAGAACGAGCGAAGTGGATGCTCCGTCCTTTCGAGCGCCCGCTTCGCTCATTTACGAATCGCGGAAGCGAGCGACCCGCTTTCGGCCCAAGAGTCAAGGAGTACCTTTTTTAGTATGTCGCACGCGTCCAAAATTGCAGGGTTGGCCAGTTCGTAAAAAATGTTGAGACCTTGTCGCCTCGTCGTGACGAGATGAGCCTTGCGCAGTACGGAGAGGTGTTGTGAAAGGTTGGACTTTTGCATGCCTGTCTTATGGGCGATCTCTTCGACCGCCGACTCGCCGTTTCTCAATAGGTCCAAAATCTCGAGACGCTTAGGGTGAGAAAGTGCCTTGCATATCTCGGCGTGCGCTTCGTAAAGCCGTTCTTTAGTGTCCACGGGGACCTCCCACTCGACGGTTTGCTATTTCATTATACCAGACTTTACTGGAATTAAAAGGAGATGACCGCCGCACCTGCAATCGCTCGCGCCAAAACCAGGATGACTTCGGTGCGCTCCGGTCTTATGGATGACCTCCTCTACGAGGCGACATTCGTCGCTTCGCTCACCGTCGTAGCACGTGACTTCTTTGATCTCTCCATGTGGGCGGAGGTAGTCGATGTGCCAGCGAAGGGGCTTCTCTCTGCGAAGGTGCCTTTGGATTCGAGCACTGCGGTTTCGCTGCGCGCTACCCACATAGGCGTATAGACCGGGATCAAAGGAGAGCTGGCCGAGGGCGCCAACTGGGACGCTCACAGGTTTGGCTAATTCTAACCAGACGACGTATAGGCCGCTGTCGTTCAATCCGGTCTTGCCTCCACGATCCCAATTCTTCATTCATCATATCACGACAGATATCACGACAGAGCGGCGCTTCGATCGAGTCCAGCAAGTTGGGGAGGGCGTCGGCCCGAAAACCGTTACTTCTTAGGGTTGGAAAGGTGCAGAAGAAATTTCGAAATATCCAGAGGATGTCTGTCGCTGTCTCGGAAATCCGATAAAGCTAGTAAACGATTCGAAGGTAGGTCGAAGGCCGTGCCGCCGGCGCGCATTGCGAAAACCCCGAATATCCTCCTCTTGATGGTCGATCAAATGCGCTACGATGCTATGGGATGCGCAGGCAATCCACACATCCGCACGCCGGCGCTCGATCATTTGGCGAGCACCGGCGTGCGGTTTGCGCAAGGGTACAGTCCGATCCCGGTCTGCATACCGGCGCGCCACGGGCTGTTGACGGGGCGCTTTGCTGCAGCGCACGGCCGCTACTCGCTGAATGTTCCGCTCCCTGAGCCGTGCCTTCCCACACTTCCGCAACTCCTTGGACTTGCCGGTTACACGACTCGGGCGATTGGCAAAATGCATTTTCGGCCTGTCCGCCGACACTTTGGGTTTCACCGGATGGAGCTGATGGAGGAGATCCCCGATTACCGGGAGGACGACGATTACCTGCAGTATCTGGCGGCGAACGGCTACGGCCACGTCCGATGGGCGCACGGCGTCCGGAGTGTGTTGTATCAGCTCCCTCAAGTGTCCGTCCTGCCCGAAGCGCATCACGGAAGCACCTGGGTTGCCGATCGCACGATCGAGTTTCTGGCCCAAAACAGGAACCGGCCGTTCTTTTGCTTTTCCTCTTGGATTGCGCCGCACCCACCGTGGAACGCGCCGGAGCCCTACGCGTCGATGTACGATCCCGACGAGTTGCCTGATCCCGTAGGATTCGGGCGAGATCCGAGCACACTGCCTCCCCGCATGCGAAGGCCCGACGCACACACGGAAGGGATGACGCCCGACATGCGCCGACGGGTCAAGGCGCTCTATTATGGGCAAATCAGCCTGATCGACAAGGGCGTGGGTCGCATCTTGCAAGCGCTGGACGAGCTTGGACTCGTAGAAAACACCTTGGTGATCTTTACCGCCGACCACGGCGAGATGTTGGGCGATCACGGCAGATGGGGAAAGCATTTGCCCTATGAGGCATCCGCACACATTCCGATGCTCGTGCGGTTGCCTGGCCGCACGGAGCCGGGCCGAGTCGTGGATGACCCGGTGAGCCTGCTCGACATCTTGCCGACTGCCCTCGACCTTGCTCAGATGCCTGACGCAGCCGGCGAGCTTCCGGGGGCCAGCCTGATCGGGCGTGATGGAGGCGGTCTAAAGGAGTCTCGAAAGCGCCTCGTCATCGAATACGGGCGAGAGGAGAGCCGCTGGCTCGCGCTCCGAGAGGGGGCGTGGCGGTATGCTCGCTACTTGGAGGACGGATGGGAAGAGTTGTACAACCTCGACTCCGATCCTGATGAGGAGCAAAACTTGCTCTTGCCCGGGCCGGATGGAATGATCGATCCGAACGTGCGGCGCCAAGCAGACCAAATGAAGGCCTACCTCGAAAGTTGGGAGCGCGTCCACGGCTTTGCGTCGCCCGACGCATGGAAGCCCGACGTCGAAGCGCTCGCTCGAGCCAAGGCCGAGACCGAGCAGTTTCCCGGCCACTCGCCCCGATGGGTGTTTCGACTGCGGCCCGAGGAGCGCGTGCGGATGGAGAGCACCGCGGACTCCTTGGCTGGAGCCATCTCGGGCGAGCCCACCGTCGACCTCGAGTTTTTGCGACGAACCGGCAGGCTCGAGAAGTGGGCCAAGTCGGGCGGCAAAGTTCCGGGCGACTAGGAGGCCCTCCACATGCGGGTTATCGATGGGATTCTCCGATACCTAGAGTCACTGGCAAGGCCGGATGGGGGTTACGGCTGGGAGGATCAGCCCGACTCACACCTGACCCCGACGTTTGCCGTGATTGGTTGTTACCACCTGCTCGGCCGCGCCGTGCCCGATTCAGACGCTCGCATCGAGTTTGTGCGCACGCACCATCCATTTAGGGGGCCGTTCGCAGAGACGGGAGCAAGCGAGCTCGACCTGCGCAGCTTTCTCCTTCAACAGATCCAGGCATTGCAATGGTTAGGCGACGATGTCGCAGACTTTGCGGACGAGGTGCGCACTTGGACCGGACCGGGCTGGTACCGTTACGAGATCCGCAATTACCCGATCTTTCGGGAAGAGGCGCTCGCCTTCGTCGGACGCAAGATCTTTGGGCTCGCTCCCGATGAGGTCGACCCCGCATGGATCGACTATCTGCTCGAGCGAAGGCGACCCAACGGCAGTTTCAACAGCGTCCGCACCGCTGACGGCGGGGATGGTCATGTGCTGAACACCTATTGGGGGCTCCTCGCCCTCGAATCCCTCGGCCGCAGTCCGTCGACCGACCCGTTGAGCCTAAGGACGACACGCTGGCTCAACTCGTGTCAGCTCCCAAACGGCGGCTTTACCTACCAGCCCGACGCTGATGTCGGAGGCGTCGACGATGTGGCCTACACACGTGCGGCGCTCTGCGCCTTGGCGCTCCTGGGTGGCGAGCCCCATGATCGGGAACGCGCCAAGCGCTACTTGATGTCTTTGCAAAATCCGGACGGGGGCTTTGGCGACCGTCCGGGATTGCCCTCGAGTCCTCTTGCCACGTACGAGGCGCTGGAGGCCCTCAGAGCGCTTGGCGCGCTCGAGTCGGCGGTGATGGCGCCCCTGGTAGAGGCGTCAAGGCACTACGCTCGGACGGGGCCGAGCTCTCTGCCATCCGGGCTGAAGGCGTTTACGGTGCAACTCGAGGCTCCCGGCTGGGGCAGCCCGGTCGAAGCCGTGGAACTTGCAAGGAGCCTTGGCATTCACCTCTGGGGCGCCAAAAACGCGACGGCAGGCTGGGTCGCTCGGGCTCAAGACGTTGCCGACGAGCGCGGCGTTCAGGTGCGTTTTTTTGTCTCCGACGAGGAGTACGGCTCGTACATCGAGCTGCCTGGAATCGGAAGTTACAACCACTTGAGCGATCCATTCGCCCCTGCTGGAACCGATTTTGGTCCAAACCTAAAGGGTACGAATCCTCACTGGAACGATTTTCGAAAGAATAGGCTCGAGCCGCTCTGGCGCGCCCAAGGCCGCATGATCTGGCAAATTTCGCACGATGAGCCCTTCACTCGGGCCTTGCTCGACGACTCGCTCGAGCGCGGCGGGTATGACGCCATCAGCACGTTTCACTTTGGTTGCTCCAACATGGCGTACACCGTGCCTCTGCTGTTTCGCTGGCGTCACCAGATCCCGTTCATCTCGCTGCAGGACGCGCACGGTGAGGAATCGTGGTGGTGGAGCCATCACCTAACCGGCTTTCGTACGCTCTTTTTGGCCGAGGAGCCGACGTGGGAGGCGTGGCTCGAGGCGCTCGATCGCCACTGGGTCGTCGCCGTCCGACACGACGAAAAGACGCGATTTCGCACGCGCTACTTGGGCGGCGGCCCCGGCGTGCAAGAACGCGTGCGCGAACTTGAGCCCACGTGGCGCTGGTGGCGAGAAGATGATCCGACGTACCTCGTGCGCCCCTTAGCTTCGCTCGTCGCTGTCCGCAAGGGTGACCTCTTTGAAATAGGCGGACCGAGCGGCGGCGGCGTGACCATGCGCCTGCGTCGATGGTGGAAAGCAAACCACCTGGCGCACCTGATTGAGCCCGCCGTAGCGTTGCTCTCATTTACCGTAAACGGTGTGGCGGCATCGCCGCAGTCGGTGCAGAGGCACAACGATAAAGGCAAACTGATCGACGCATACGAGGCGGTGCACCTTCCGGCGGGCCTTGGCCGTCAGGAGGTCACGGCCCGGGTCCGCCACGAGGAATCAGGGGAGGTGGTTGCCCTCACGTGTGACGTGACGACGTGAAACAGCGCTGGTTTTACATGACAATTCCTCGAGAAAGGGGCTTGTCGACCATGGGAAGTCAGATTAACAAAAAGACCCCGATGATTGTGTTATTAATGACTTTGATCGCCGTCGCGGCAGCGTGGGGGGAGTGCCGCCGCGCAAGAGCAGATCACTCTTGAGATCGTCACGAACGCATGGCACGACGCAGTAATTGCCGGGGTCGAAGCAAGCGCAGCTCGCTTTGAGGCCGCAAACCCAGGCATCAAGGTCGAGGTTCGCAGGCGAGTAGGCTCGTGGGACGACTTTATGGTGCAGGTCGTCGCCGGCGCTCCACCAAACATCGTGACGACGAGCACGGGCCTAATCGGTCAGTTTGCGTTGAACAACATCATCATCCCCCTCGACGAACTGCTGGACCGGACGAATCTGCGCAGCACGGTATTTGGTCCGGCTTGGGAGAGCCTCGTGTACCAAGGCAAGACCTACGCGGTGCCCGGAATCGAGCACGGTCCCCGCTATGGACAAGTTTGGAATCGCAGGATGCTCGACGAGTCCGGACTTTCGATCTCGCCGGACGAGGTACTAAACTGGGAGGAGTTTCTCGAGCTCACCGACAAACTGACGCGGTTTAACTCCGAAGGTGAATTGACCCGCATCGGCTTTGACCCGCGCAACGGCCAAAACACACGCATGTTCACCGTTGGGCCGCTTTGGAACACATTCTGGATTGACAGCGTCACTGGGCTTCCGCAGCTAAACAGCGAGGAGTACATCAAGGGCGTCGAGTTGATCACGGAGAGGGTCTACCAAAGGTACGCGCCATGGACGGGCAGCGGTGACTGGTACGCCATCGCTGCAGAGACGGTGGCCACGGTCAATCTCGGCATATACGGGCCGGGAGAAATCGAGAACCGGATCGAAGGCCTCGAACTCTTTGTCGGATGGCCGCCCCACGTCGATCGGATCAAGATGCAGCAAGTGAGCGGGTGGGGCTTTTCGATCCCGGTCGGAGCGAGCGACGTCGAAGAGAGCATGAGGTTGATCGAGTTTTTGGCGACCGACGTCGAGTTTCAGATGGACGTCTACATGAATGTGGGCTTTATGGGCGCAGGCGCCGAATTCTTGAGCGAGTTGCCCGGCGCCCTCACGGATATGTCTCGCCTTTGGTACGTCACGAGCATGGCTCAAGCGGACGAGATCTTTGCCGACGTGCCGCATCCGTTCACGTCTCGGGCGACGGCGCTCTTTAACGAGGCTCGAGACTCCGCCTTCATGCAGGCGATGCCTGCCCGACAGGCGCTCGACCAGGCAAACGCCACGCTCCTACAAGAGATGCAGGAGGCAGGCATCGTCCGGTAGCGATTCGGGCACGCGAGCGCAATCGATTCGATAACCCAACCGACGGCCGACAGGGATGCGAGATTGCCCTGTCGGCTTTTTATTCCCGACTTTCGAGTCGGACGCCGCCGGAATCGTCCCACCGATAGATGTCGCCGTCTTCGGTCATCCAAACCTTGACGCCGTCTAGGCCTTCGGCGAGCCGGGAGAATCCGCCTTTCTCCCAGTTTGCACGGTCATCCCACTCCATGTTGAAGTGGGAGAAGAAGGCATGGCGCGGCAGCAGGCGAGAGAGCGCGTCCAAGCATTCGGGCGGCCGTAAGTGCGCAAGCTCTGAGATGAGCGCTTCCACGCCGCGAAACTCGGGATCTACTTCGCCAAGCTTCCGGTGGAGGTTGCCCACGTATCCGATCCTCGGACCACCCGCATCGATGTGGAACGAGTAGCTTTGATATTTCCACGGCACCTCACGTCCGCGCTTTTGGGCCCAAGCCCGGTAATGATCGAGGTGTTTGTTGGCGAACGCTCGCACCTTGAACGCTTGGCCGTCCTCTTCAGGGTTTAAGTTCACTTCGCTATCACATTCGATCGGGAGCCACCGGATGGGAAAGTCAAGGAGCTCGGGGATCAAGTAGCTCGCGTCGAGGAGGTTTTGCAGCGGAACGATCCCCTCGGAAGGCAGGTAGATGATAAGCGGGGCGCGCCGACCGAGGTGCATCATCGTCTTGAGGAGTTGCACCAGCCCGCAGTAGTGGTCTCCGTGCATGTGGGAGATGACGATGCCGCGGACACTGTTGTGATCGAGGCCCTGGCGCAGCATGCGCCCGCTTGCGCCGTCGCCGACGTCCAGGATGTAAAGGTCGTCGGGCGCTCGCTCGAGCACGGTCGTCTGAGAGTAGCGCACGGGTGATGGCAGGCCTGAGGCCGTTCCAAGAAAGTGAAGCCTCATCGTCGAATGCCTCCTCAAGGCTGTCGGGTTCCTGGTGGGAAACCGCCAACGAAGGAATGGAAACCTAGATTCGCTTTGGATATCAGTAACTCGAAACTAAATCTCACCTGAGCGTAACTTATTTCCCTTGCCAAAACAAGCCTTGGCGGCATGAAAAAAAGGAGGGGATGCGTGACGCGCCCCTCCTTCATGCAGGCATTCATTTGATTCCCAAGCGCCGGATGACCGCCGCTTTAGATCTGGAAGGTAATCGATACGTTGGCGGTGACGGTCACTTCGCCGGCGGAGATTTCCGTCGCCGCACGCTCCGCCACGTCAAACATCGCATATGAAGCTGCGATCGGCATCGACGGCGGGAGCGCCACGTGCTCGCTGATGTGCGAGATGCCTTTCAGGTAGACGCCGCTGGCACGGGCGAGCACCTCAGCCTTGGCGCGGGCCCTGCGGACCGCCTCGGCCAACGCCTGCGCCTCGAGCTCCTCAGGATTGATGAGACCAAACGTCGGGCCCGAAACCTGGTTCGCTCCGTCGGACATGGCCGCGTCCAACATCGCCCCGAGCCGATCGAGGTCCGTGACGGTCACTTCCAAATTGTGTGAGACGCGATACCCGATCAACGTGCGGGTTCCGTCGTCGCGGTTGTAGTGCCACTCGGGGTAGACGTTGAAGTTGGTGGTCTTAAGCGCCTCGGGGGCGGCTCCTGCGTTGTAAAGCGCCGTACGGACGCGCTCCATTGCCTCTGCGTTCAGGCGCCCGGCCTCTTCGACGGTCTCGGCCCGCGTCTCGACGCCGACGCTAAACCTGGCCATGTCGGGGGTCGCCCGCACCTCGGCCCTTCCCGACACGACGAGCGTGCCGTTGTTCGATTGATTGGCGGCCGCGATGAGCGGGAAGAGAAGCGTGGCTACGAGTAGCACCAAAGCGGTGGTCCCGGTAAGCGCTGCTCTTGAAATAATCTGGCGGGGTGCATTCATCATCTCTCGAATCGCTCCTTTCGAAACTTGTGTGTCTTTATTGTAAGGATCAATAGGACGTGTTTCTGTGTCGACAATCACGTTGTTTCGCTCCGGGATCGGATCTCCTTTCGGGCGTCAGTTGGAGGATTCGGCCAAGTGCAGGGAAAACTGGTACACTAGTGTCGATCGTTCTCCATGAGCGGGGGAAGATTAGCTCTCCGTCATTAGGAGTGAATCATAGGGATAAAGGTGTGGCCGAGACTTGGATAGGTTGAAAATCCTTTCGGCGCTCTTGCTCGCGCTCTTGATCGCCGCGTCTATGGGGCGTCCTGCGGCGGCCGAGTTTCGCACAAACGGCAGAATGAGCCTCGACTTTAGCTTGGACCGAAACCCTGTGACCAAGGGTTGGACTCGAATGATTCAATCGAGCCTCGATTTGAATGCGGAGTTTTTCCCGGGCAATTGGGACAATGCCAAGGTTGTCGTCCAGACGGGCGGATCAACGCATAACAGCTCAAACAGCGACGAGCTCTCCATCGTCCCGAACGATTTGCGCGTCCGATCTTCATACCTCGAGCTGACCACATCCTTGTGGTCGGGGGGGCCGCAGTGGTTGGTGCGGATGGGCGACCAAAGCGTGAGTTGGAGCCCCCTGGTCCAAAGACCGATGGATCGCAAAGGGCTCACAGTCAGCAACGTCAACATTCGGGGCATCAACACGCGGTGGGTATACCTTTGGGGAAGCTCCGGCGAGCTCGCCACGGCGGGGATCATCGCTGCGACACGGGTCGGCGGCGTGATGCTGAGCGGCACATACGTCGACAACAGTGTCCGCCGACAGATCGCCCTCGAGGGAAATACGGTCGTGCTGGACGGTCTCGTAGAAGTACAAGGTGGGGTCTCCCTCGACGGTGGAGCGATCCATGCTGCAAGGGCTGTCCTCGGCTGGGATCCCATCCCGGGTTGGTCGCTCGAGGGCCGCCATGAAGTGCACGACTACAGCGACCCCCTACGCAGGCGGTACAACACGCAGTTTTCCGTTTCGACTCAGCAGTTTGGAACGCAGTTCCTCGCCCGAGCTGATCTGCGCGATGGAGCGTTCGATCGAACGTCAATTACTGCTCAGCGGCCCTTCATGATATCGAACCAACTGGTCCGCGCCTCGTACAGCGTATCGATCCTGGGCGATCGCGTCGATCACAACATCACGGGGCAGACGACCGCAAACATTGGTGTGTTCAAGAACGTAGGGTTGTCGGGGTCGCTTGGAACTTCCGGTGGGCTCACCGTGTGGCGAGCGCAAGTGTCGTATTCGACGCCCGGCGGTCCGTCCTTTAACATTCAGTACGACCAAAGCCAGAGGACGAGGTTTCGAACGGGCGTCAGTCTCAGCTTTTGATTACGACGCCTACCGTGATTTAGGTGTGAAAGGGGTTGCCGCGGGATGACATCTTGCAGAAGACGCTTCATCTCGTTTGTTCTCTCGTGCTTCATATTGTCGGCCGTGCTGGCGCACTCAAGCGCCCATGCGCAAGCTCAAACTCAGGGGCAAACCGATGTCCATGAGATCGTGATCGGCTCATTGCTCGACCAGTCGGGACCAAGAATGATGCAGGACCGTTTGGTCGAAGCCGCGCTACGCTATGGCGTCGAAGAGATCAACGCATACTTTGCGCAAATCGATTTCCCTGTTCGGCTTGCTCTTCGATTTGGCGACACGCGCACGGATCCGGACCATGCGCTGCTCCAGCTCCAGGCCATGGCGCAAGATGGGGTTCGCATCGTCATCGGCCCGGCATCGAGTGAGGAAGTTTTCCGTATACGGCCGTATGCACAGACCCAAGGGATCTTGGTCATCAGCCCATCGAGTACGGCGCCGTCGCTCGCCATTCCGGGCGATATGATCTACCGCATGGTCCCCGACGACACCCTCCAGGGGAAAACGCTGGCCGACAAGATGTGGAGGGACGGCATCAGGGCGGTTGTGCCGATTCGGCGAGACGACCTATACTCACAGGACCTCGCGCACTACACCCGGCAGGCGTTCGAGAGTCGCAATCTCGTGTGGAATTTTGCCAACAACGAGTCCGAGGATGACGAACCGATCTTAGGGCCTCACTGCAATTTGCAGGGCAGCGATCTACCGGTACAGGTGTGTGAAGGCGTCGTCTACAACCCCAGGACCGCGGACTTTTTGTCGGAAGTGCAGTCGCTGTCGGACGTTGTCTCCGAGGCCGTGCGCGCGTACGGTGCGAGGCGCGTGGCCGTGCTCCTCATCGCATTTGACGAGGCGGTCTCGATCTTTTTACAGGCGGCGCATTCACCAGTCCTGTCGCTGGTCCGGTGGTACGGAACGGACGGGACCGCGAAAAACAGTTCCATTGCATCCCAGCGCGATGCGGCACGCTTTGCGGTCAGCGCATCATTTACCGCATCGCTCTTTGCCGAGCCGCAAACCGACAAGTTTGCCAAGTTGAGCGATGCGGTGAAGGAATCGAGCGGCGTTGCCGCCGACGCCAATGCCGCTGTCGCCTACGACGCGCTTTGGCTGATCGCCCGAGCGATCGTGGCGGAAGGCGCGGGGGCGAGCCCAAGGCTCCTTGGTGAAGCCCTCTCGAAGGTCGCCGAGGGGTATGATGGCGCAAGCGGGCCGGTTCGATTCAACCACGCCGGCGACCGCGATTCGGAGGACTTTGACTTTTGGCGATTACAGCAGCGCGGCGGCGTCTACGAGTGGATGCGCGCCCGCTGATCGAAGGCATTATCGCTTGAAAATCGTGTTTCGCACGGCAAAGCGGCCGTCGAACAGGATCGGAACGCCTTTGCCTTCGATCGAATCCGGTTCGGCGGCCACGACGGCGTGAACGTGCAGGTGGGGCTCTGAGGTGTTTCCGGAGTTGCCCACCTGTGCGATTGGCTGACCCGAAGCAACGTTTGCGCCGACCTCGACGCCGACGCTGCCTTGCTTGAAGTGCGCGAGCAATACGTTGACGCCCTCGCATGCGATGACGACGTGATTTCCGGGCGCGTTCGACGGATCAGAGTCTCCGGGGGCAAGATCCGGCAGGCCGTCGACGGCGCGCGTCACGATGCCGTCGCACGGACTGTAAACGGTAGCTCCGTAAATCGCATACGACTCCAAGTTTGACGGATAAAAGCCTGATGCTCTAGCGCCAAAAGCGTTGAGGGCTACAATGTCGAGCGCGTACCGCTGCGGCTCGTACGTGTTGTGGTAGTTGATCAACGGCGAATTGCCCCCTTGGCCCACGTAGTATTGCCCGTCGCGTAAGGGAAAGGCCAGATGGACGGGTTCGCCCGAGTAGAAGTATCCTCGCAGACCAAAGAGGAGAAAGCCGAGAAAGATCACAAGTGTAAATACGTCCCCCCACATGCCGGGCGCTACCCGGGGGTTTTGCCGCGGCGATCGCCGCCCGCGAGTCCAAGCGAGCAGAGCGATCAACACAAAGAGTCCGATCCACACATATCGCAGGTAGACGCTCACCCAATCCCACGGCCCGGCGACGAAAACGAACAAGAGAAATGCTCCCGTATACATCGCCTTGGCGATCCAGTGCAATGCTGCATCGCTCCTCCGCCGCCAGAGCACATATAAGTAATAGGCGGGGAGTAAGACGAGCGCTGCGACGATGAGGACGGTTTGCACGATGCTCGACATGTTCGCGGAACTCCTCCTTGTTTCCATCCTATAACGAAAGGACCGAGGTGGAGTACCTCGGCCCTTCGGCGATACCGTTCTAATCCGTACTACGGTTCATGATCCAAGCGCCATGACTTGGCGACTCGGACCTAATGGATCATTAGAGCTCGAGGTTTTGAAACTCCGGATCGTTTGTGGGAAACCAAATCTCAAGCTGATCTTTGGCGTCGATCGAAAGATGTGCGCCCTCGATCTCGTACGTTAGGACGTGGCCGCCTTGCGCGCCGTCGGCGTTCGCTTGGCCTTCGTCGACGACGAAATGAAAGTGAAACCCGGGCGAGTGAACGCTTGCTAGGTAATCCGGCGTCCAAAAGCCGACCATGGTCCCGGTTACGTCGTAGAAGTCGTGCTCGGCTTGCTCCGCGAGCACTTCTGCCAATGGGCGATACGGCTTGGTCTGCCGGGCCGGCGTGCGCGCCTTGATGTGAGCGAAGCGTCCGGTGACCGAGATCGCGTGGATGATGTTCTTATTCTCGATCAGGTCGAGTAGCTGCGCCTCGAGGTCTTCTTGGCTCAAGACGCCATCGATTTCCAAAGAGATTTCCGGCTCAAAAAAGGTAACCGCGGCAAACGTCACCGTGTCATCCGCAAGCAAGAGTCGAGCCCGGCCATCCACACCGAACTGATAAAACTTGCCGTCGACCACGACCAATTCGCCGGCTAGCTCGTGGGTCGCGCCCAGGCCGAAGTCGCCGTGCTTGGCAAGGTCGCCGAGATTCATGGCGCCATCGTAGACGCCGCCGCTAATTGCACCGATTACCGACACTTGAAAGACCGAGTCGGGCTCGTGGGCGCTCACGTTGACGACGGTGCCGAGCAAGAATACAAACGAGAGCAAAAGTGATGCGATTCCTTTTCGTTTCACGCAGGCTCCACCTTTTCCCATACATTTTCCGCGACCATAGTGAACCATTTTATTCTACCAATTCTCGACTGCTTGTCCAAGACGAGGCGTGCTTGTTGATCTTAAGAAGGTGTTTAAGCAGCATGTGGATTGAGACGTACCTGCGGGTCAATGAAGTCTTTTGGTCCATCGACGGAATCTTGGCGTCCTATCCGCCTCCAAGGATCAAGCGGTAAAAACAAAACCGGCGGGCGATGAAGGCCCGCCGGTTCGTCAGAATGCTTTTTCGAAGTTACAGCGTTTCGAAGATCTCGGGGTTTTCGGGTCCCTCGACGTGGAGGACGCCGAGCGCTCCTTTTCCAATCGCCCGATTGATCGAGTGATCGACCAGCGCGTAATCACCGGGAACATCGACCGTGAACTCAACCCAGGCTGCGCCTCCTGCAGGGATCAACGTCGTCTGCACGTTGGTCGAGGCCTCGGAAGCGCCCTCCTTGTGCACCACGTCGAAGATCTCGCCGATCACGTGAAACGAGGAGATCAGGTTGGGTCCGCCGTTTCCGATAAAGATCCGCACCCGTTCGCCAACCTTTGCGGTCATTTGCCGCTCGCCCGTCAAGGCGTTGTGCCTGCCGTTGAAGACGACGAAGTTGGGGTTTTCGTCCCAGAGCGCCGCGTCGTTAAAGGACGCGTGGCCTCTTTGGTGCGGTCGCAGGTCCGTGTAGATCTCACCTTGCATCACGTAGTACTCTCGGTCGACGGGCGCCAGCCCTTCCGCCGGCTCCACGACGATCAGGCCGTACATGCCCAGTGCGATGTGGGCAGGTACATACGGTGTTGCGCAGTGGTACACGTAGACGCCGGGATTGAGCGCCTTAAACCGGAACGCTTTGGTCTCACCAGGCAGCACCTGCGTCGCTTGACCGCCGCCGTGCGGTCCGTTCACCGCGTGGAGGTCGATCGAGTGCGGCTGCTTGCTGCTCGGGTCGTTGGTGAGGCGAATCTCGACCGTATCGCCTTGCCGTACCCGAATCATCTGGCCCGGTACCGTCCCGTCAAACGTCCAGTACGTATACGACATGTCGTCGTGCAGCTTTCCGTCGAGTTCCAGCGCAGTCATTTCGACAACGACCGTCTGCGGTTCTCGGGCGCCGACCGGGCCGGGAATGTCGGCCGGGTTTTTGGCAATCTCTACTGCGTCCGACCTGACCGGTGAAATCACCGGAGTTGACGCTGCGGGCGCGCTTCCCGTAGAGGTTGTCGCCCCGCCATCCGAACGATCCACACTGCTCATTCCTAGCCACAGCGCTGCTACCGCCAGTACGGCTACGATCGGGACAATGACTTTGAATTTCCCCAAGACCATCGATGCCACCCCTTTTCCTGACGTTCCATTGAAGTCAACTTCAATATACCGGCTGCAGGATGGCCGCCCCAGAGTCCATCGTCGGTGAAAATCCAGGGAATGTCGTCATCTCGCGGCATGACAAGTGTCGCAATCTGCGTGGCTTGCAACTTTTGTTGCCGACGGCAACTTCGCCCGCTTTCTTACGGGGAAGAATAGCGAGAAAGTAGAAACTCCAAAATTCAAATGGTGACGAGGGAATGACAAACACGTGTCAAAATCCTGACAGTCACGTTGGTTTACCCGTTGAATATGGGAGGAACATCATGTTCAAGTCGTTGGAAGAGGCGCAAGCGTATTGCCGCGAACATGGGTTGCAGATGGTCGACTTCAAGATGATCGACCTGATGGGGAGGTGGCGACACCTGACGATCCCCGTCGAACGCTTTAACGAGGAGATCTTTCAAAGCGGGATCGGCTTTGACAGCTCCAACTACGGATACGCTCCCGTTGAAAAAAGTGACATGGTATTTATCCCGGACCTTTCGACTGCGTTCGTGGAGCCGTTTACCGAGGTGCCGACCCTCTCGATGATCGGGGACGTCTTTGTGATCGACGAGCCCCCGCGCGGCTTTGACCAAGACCCGCGCACCATCGCCGCCAAGGCGGAGGCGTACATGAGGTCGACCGGCATCGCCGATACGATGAAGACCGGCCCAGAGTTTGAATTCTACGTGTTTGATCACGTGTCGTACGAGGTAAGTCCCCAGTCGACCGGGTTTCGCATCGATGCGGAGCAAGCCATTTGGAATTCGGGCATCGACCATCAGCAAAACCTTGGCTACAAAGTGCCTCACAAGGGCGGCTACCACATGACGGCGCCCATGGATATCCTCTACGACCTGCGCAGCCGCATGTCCCGCGCCCTCGAGGAGCGCGGCGTGATGGTCAAGTACCACCACCACGAGGTGGGCGGGCCCGGCCAGCTCGAGATCGAGGTGGAATCGGGGCCGATGCGGGCGATGGCGGACGCGACGATGTTGATCAAATACATGGTCAAAAACATCGCCTTTGCGGAAGGAAAGTCCGTCACCTTCTTGCCCAAGCCGATCTTTGGCGAGGCCGGGAGCGGCATGCACGTGCACATGCACCTTTTCAAGGACGGAAAGCCGGTTTTTTACGACCCGGCAGGCTACTCCGGCCTCAGCCAAACGGCGCTCTACTTCATCGGCGGCCTGCTCGAACACGCCCGGGCTCTGTGCGGGATCACCAACCCGAGCACCAACTCATACAAGCGGTTGGTCCCGGGCTACGAAGCGCCCGTCTCGGTCTGTTTTGCCACGGCAAACCGCAGCGCGGTCGTGCGGATTCCCGATTACGCGAAAGCTCCCGAGCAAAAGCGATTTGAGATCCGCAGCCCGGATGCTACCTGCAATCCGTATTTTGCATTCTCGGCGATTTTGATGGCAGGTCTGGACGGAGTCGTGCGCAAGCTCGATCCGGTGGAGCTCGGCTACGGGCCGTACGACGTCAACCTCTATAACCTGCCCGTCGAAGAACAAAAGAAGATCAAGTCGCTCCCGAGGACGCTCGATGAGGCCTTGGATGCGCTCGAGGCCGACCACGAATTCCTCTTGCAGGGCGGGGTCTTCCCCAAGCGCTTGATCGAGGTGTGGATCGAGCGGAAGCGGCAGGAGGCCCGCCGCATCAACCTCATGCCTCATCCGGCCGAGTTTGCCGCCTACTACGACCTATAAACGCGGAGCGGTTCCGCATGGCACTGATCGTTCACGCGTCACGGACCATGAACGATCAGTGCCCCAATCAATCCGAGATTCATTATGGATCATGCGTTTAGGCTGCACACGAGCTTAGGAGTTCCAAAAATTCGGGGAATTGCGGTAATCCGTGGGGGAGAGCCCAGTCTCCCGTTTAAAGGCTCGCGTAAAGGCGGTCGGGGATGTGTATCCGACTTGTTTGGCAACGTCAGCAATCGTGAGGGACTCGGAGTTTAAAAGGCGCTTGGCCTGCTGAATTCGAAGCTGTACCAGGTATTGCAGTGGCGGCATTCCAAAGGCTTCCCGGAACACTCGGAGCAAGTAATACTTGCTGAGCGAAACGCGACTTGCGATTTCGGCGAGCGTTAGGTTATCGGCGAAATTCGATTCGATCCAGCGCTTCGCCTTAAGCGCAGCTTCCCGGGCGGGGTCGACCCAACGGATTGCCTCCTCGTGCGATCGAGCACATAGGCTCGCGAGAAGTTCGAAAAGCGCGGCCTTGCATAGGAGCGCTCCCTCCGGCAGCGGGTGGCTCCAGTGTCGAATGATCCTCTCTCCCATAGTCGTCCACACCCGATCTCGCCCCGACAGAATTCGGTAGGGCCACGGAATCGTCTCAACAGATTGGTACCCGATATGCGCAAACTTCTCCACGACGTCAAACTCAAGCCATATCGCGTTCATCCCTGTGTTCGTCTCGACCGAAAGGTCGACGTTGGGCGGTGCATACAGCACCCCTTCGGATTCTACATGGAGAACTTGATTGGCAATTGACGCGATACACGTACCGTCGACGATGATCGCAATCGTATGAGTCGGGCGGCGCCTGCCTTGTACAGACCACCCCGGAAAGTGATCCACACGCTGGGCGGAGCGAAGTTCGACATGCCACCGTGAGGGATCGACCATTTTCGTACTTGACGATACTTGCGGGGCGATGCGGTCAACCAGAAAGTCGAGGTAACTCGGCGCGTCGATCTGCGTGAATATGCGAATGCTCTTGCCGGTCTGTGGGTCTTGGTACATAGCTCCTCGTCCTGGACCGGCTTTGGTGTCGACCGCTACGCGGATGGTTTCCGTGCTGATGACGAGCGTAGGTCGGCACAGGTACGCCAGCATGAGCGGATCGTGCATGACGGGCGGTGCGCTCGGCCGCTCGGAAACTCCTGCCATATACAGCGTGTAAAGAGTCCTCGGTCCCGCTGATGCGGAGTTCTCGATTTGTTTTAGGTGTTGTCGTAGGAGTCGCCGCCCGCGGGTTACTTCGTAGCCCGCGGCGGTAAGAGGCACAGGGCAATGTTGAAGAACGTACGACGCGGCATCTGGGTCCAACTCGACGTTGTGTTCCGGCAGACCTTGCGTCGGCCAACCTCCCATGAAATAGACGTGATCGATCCTTTCGGGCGCTTCGGAGTGTGCTTGCAGCAGGTCGGCCAAGTTGGTCAGTGGGCCCGTGAAGACAAGCGAAGCGCGGTGATCGGCAATTGTCTGAGCCATCAAGGTGGCGGCATCTAAAGGAGATGCGGGCGCGAGGGGGCCGTGCGTCAGTTCGAGTTGGCGAATGCTTGGAGCGAGAAAGCCCCGCTCGCCGCGGCTGGATCGCCCTGCCGCTACGGTGACGTCGGTGCGTCCGTAGGCACCGAGGAGCGCGCGGACGACGCGGGCGCGCTCGCCTGTTTGGTCCTGCGCCGTGGTGACCGCAAGCAATTTGAGTTCGGGAGAGCAAGCGGCGAGAGCCACCGCAAAGAAGTCATCGACGCTTCGTCCAATGTCCAGAATGATCGGCAGCCCCATAACATCACCTCGCGTGAACACATGACGCCGAATTCGTCAAAATGGCAATATCGGATAGTAACTCTGCAATCTCTGTGAGAGGTTCGGTTGCTCTGCGTTCGAAAATCATCCCTTAGAATTCGATTACAACGGGGGTATTTTCAATGTCTTGATGGTGAGAAATGTACGCCAATCTGTGCGCGGTTCCTGTGTCTCAGGTCGAAGGTTACTTCCGAATAGGGGAGGTCGAGCGGGGATGATGTCACGAACCCGGATCGCCAATTGGATGCAAGCCATGGTCGTGATTGCAAGTTTGATCGTGCTCGTGGGAACTGCAGCTATCCACGCACAAGAGCAGAATGTTACGCTGCGGGTGGTGTTACAGGATTTTGCTGAAGATTCGTCCAGAAAGGCAATTGAAGAGGTGATCGTTCCCGGCTTTGAAGCCCTTCATCCCGGTGTGCGTGTCGAAGTGACTTGGATCCCGTGGGATCAATACGTCGAGCAGTATGTGACGTACTACTTGGGTGGTGTACTCCCGGATGTTGTCAGTATCGGTTCAGCGGGACTGGGGCTATTTCTAGAAAACGGAATCATCCGAGATATCGACGAGTACGTGCGAGGGTGGTCGGGGATTCAAGACACGGTCCCGGGAGCTCTCGATGACGTTCGAGTGAGTGGCCGGTACTATGCGGTGCCTTATCGCCTGGATGTTCGCACCTTGACCTACAATATGGATTACTTTGACCAGGCCGGACTCGACCGCCACGCACCGCCAACGACATGGGACGATCTCACTGTGTACGCCAGAGCGCTGACGCGATACGATTCGGATGGATCGATCGAAGTGCAAGGATACGACGTGCGCGATGACATCTACCACGTGTTGCCGTTCATTCTTCAGGCTGGTGGAGATTATGTCTCCCGGGACGGGACGAGGACGCTGATTGCTGAAGAACCGGCCATCGAGGCTGTTACGTTTCTCTACGATCTGATCTACCAACATAACGTTGCGGTTCGGGCAGGTGGCAATATTGTAAACGGAGCGGTAGCGATGCAGCACAACTCGACGTGGCTGATGCGGCCTCAGTACGAAACGTCGGCCGAAATCGGGATCGCGGAGCCAACGCGGCACCGAGAGCAAGCGACTCAGGTGCATGTGAACCGCTTTGCAATCTCATCGACGAGTCAACATCCCGATCTCGCATGGGCGTGGATCGAGTACTTCATGGAGCCTGAAAACCTCCAATTGGTTGTGGAAGCGAGTCGCTCGATCCCTGGGCGAATATCGGTACTTTCCATGGAACCATTCTCCGGGGATGATCGGTGGAACGTCTGGTTGCGCGCCGCCTTGGTAGCTCGCCCGATTCCAGGCTACGTGCCGGAATTGGTCGACGTAAATACGCGTGTGCGAAGCGCATTGCGGTCGATCTTTGACAATGTGGAGCCCGTAAGGACAGCGCTCGAACAAGCGGCGCTCGACATTAATCAAAACATTTTAAACCGCGCTCGCTAGAACACAGATGCCGATGTATGGGAAGCGGTCCAAACTGTCCAGGAAAATTATCGCATCCGCATTGATTTATAGCGCAGCCGTCGCGTGGTTTTTGACCCATTCGCTGCAGTCGAAGGCTGATGAAGCGCTCGACTACTTCGTAGCCGAGGATGCCGAGAGCGTCACGTGGTACGCTCTCGGCAGGTCGCTTGGTGATCGAGACGCTGTATCGATCCGTGCGCGGCTGCGCTTGCCGGACACAGGTGAGGGGGCACATCCCAACCTGTCAGGGATCCAGGAAATCTGGCTTGCGGGGATATCAGCCGAGCCCGAAGGCCGGCCCAACGCACTTGCGATCGCGTGGACGCTCGATCGTTCATCTTGGGTGCCAGTCTGGCGGCTTCGCATAACAAGCGAGTTGGGTTTATTGCCTGATCCGGATCCCACGAACCGCTACATCGCTTCTACCGCGCGCCCTCAGCCGGGAGCCGAATACATGGTCGAATTGAGTTATGACAGGATCGACGGTGCGCTGGCCCTGCGGCTCCAGGACATCTCCACAGGGGATACACTTGCCCGCGAGTACGTGCCGATTCGCACGTTTCAGGGGCGAGTATGGCCGGGCGTCGGCATCCTCGCCGACGGTGGTGGGGCCGGCCCCTTGCGCGTCCTGGACTTTCACGTCCTCCCCGAGTTTGTCCCTGTTGGCGCTCGGTTGTACATGACGTCGAAGCATACGACGGATCAAAGCTTTTCGCGAATTCCGCCCAACGAGGCGGTGGACCGTCGTCACGATCTCGCATTTGAAATCGTGGCCCCCGACTTTGCGGGTCGAGGGACCTTTTCGGTTGTGTCCGGAGACGGGCAGGTGATTGGCGAGGTCAAGGCGGACGAGGGCGTAGATGGCTCCTTGCACCTCGTCACCTCGTCAGACACGTTGACCTTAGGACATGGATTGTACACTCTGAACTACAGCGTTGGTGGCAGGTCGTGGGAGGTGGACCGGATGACGCAATCGGTCGGCCACTTGGACGTTCGCCTCATCAAACTTGACCCCGACCCTGAGGACGCACAAGCGATCAAAGGGAATCTGATCTTGGTAGGCGATGCGCCGATGAGGTCCTTGGTGACGCTCCGACCTCGGTGGACTGAACTGATCTGGGATGATGAGCAGGGGCGATTCAAGGAAGGTGCAAGCCTCGAGGCTCCGTCGGAGGTTATGGAAATCGACCTAGACCCTACCGGTGTCGACGCCAACTTTCTCGTGAAACTCCCAAGTTCAGATTCGTTTTCACCGTGGAGACTCGACTTGACTGTTTTCGTGGAGGCTTTGCAGGCGACCGTGCCTTTACAGCGGGTGGTCCTTCCCGTTACCGATCCATCCTGCGATGTGCGGATCATGAGTTTCAACATTTTGTTTCCCACGCCCGAAAACGAAGCAGGGCCAAACGCCTGGAGGCGCCGACTTCCATTTGCGATGGAAGTGGTGCGAGACGCCGACCCCGTGGTCATTGGATTTCAAGAGCCCATCGACAATCAGCTATACGATATCGATCGGTCGTTGCCGGAGTATGACCGCATCAGTGTAAGTGCGAATGGTCGGTGGAATAACGCCATCTACTACGACGCGCGCCGGGTTGACCTGATTGAATGGGGGCGCTTTTGGTATTCCGATCATCCCGAAACCCCTAGGAGCTCATGGGATGATCGCGGCGGCCGTGCAACCGTCTGGGGACTCTTTCATCTTCGAGCCTCGGGCAAGCGATTCTACGTTTTTAATACGCATCTGCGCGCCGGCGCCGATGCCGACCAAGAGCGGATTCGATCTGCCATGCTGCTCAAGGAGATGATCGGGAAGATCACGATCGATCACCCAGTCTTCCTGCTGGGAGACTTCAATGCTCGTGCCCCCGAGCACCCGGTTCACCGGATGCTCGTCGGTGGAGATGAGCCGCGCTTCTTTGATTCGTGGGAGGCGGCGGCTTGGCGATCGGGCCCAATCGGAACCAACCACCAGCTTACGGGGTACACGGGGCACAACAACCGCATCGACTGGATCCTATTTCGGGGCTCAGTCCTTCCGATCGCCATGGAGCATATTACCGCTCGCCGCGGCCCGTTGTTTCCATCCGATCACTTGCCGATTCTAGGATCGTTCTGCCTTCCTTAGGACCAGGACGCTAGCGTCGCGCAGCGTGACCTGCTCGTCACTGTCTAACCCCGTCTACACCCACTCTCGTGGGAACGTTCCCCGTTGCTTGTCCTGTCTTGACCTGGCGATTATTGCCGTGATAGAGTAGGCAACAACGTATTTCACGGGATGGCAAACTAGGAAACAATGTTTCCCCAAGGCGCATCCTGGGGTGTGACAGGAGAGGCGAATGATCCGATTCGTTGGGCTCGACTTAGACGGCACGCTGCTCGGCGGCACGCAGCCGCACTATGGAATTCGAGAAGAAGCGGTTGCGGCCTTATTCGACGCGCATCGCCGCGGCGTCCAAATTGGGATCGTCACGTGGCGAGACTTCGACTTTATTTACCAGACGTTGCTCGAACACGAGATCGATCCGGCCAAGACTTCCTTTCCCTCCCTAATCATCGCGGAGGAGCGCCGGATTTACGCATTAGAAGGCGGCGCATACCGGCCGGACGCAGAGTGGAACGACCGCATCGTAGCAGACGAGCGCGGGCATTTGAATCAGGTCGCTTCGTTAGTCGGTCGGTTGCTCGAGACCGACCTTGCGCAAATGGATCCCGGGTTAAGGCGCGTCGAGGCGGCGATCGAGGAGCGGCGCGGCTTTGTCGAGTTGGTCTTTTCCGATCGGGAGTCGGCTGAAGCGGGAGCGGCGCTGCTTGCGGAGCGCCTCCGGTCGACGGTGCCCGACATCGTCCCGATCCGAAACGGCCGGGGAGTCGCGCTCCGGCACGTACGTGCATCCAAGGGCGCCACGCTGAACCGCTATGCAGAAACGTCCGGGCTTCGTCCCGAAGAGATTTTGGCGATTGGGGACAGCGAAAACGACCGATCGATGCTGGACGGCCGGTTTGGATTTCGAGCAGCGACCGTGAGCAATGCGGACGAGAGCATCCGACGCCTTGTTGCGGAGCGCGGCGGATACGTGGCCGAAGGGGCGTGTGGGGTGGGCGTTGCGGAAGCGATGGCCGACGCACTGGGGGCGGCGAATGAGCGGTCAGGGGCTTAACGGTTCATGAAAAAGAAGGAAATCCCAGTGAGTCGAAAAAATACCCTGAGTACGTTACGATAGCGCTTACGACGCCGCGTGCGTCCGGGAGGAGTCATTCCTATGAAAAGAGTCATTGTTTTTGCCCTCGTGCTGGCGATGCTGGCTGTGACGGGCACTGCTTGGGCCGAAACGCGGATTTTGGTCGGCGTCAACATGGAACTGACCGGGTATTCGAGCGGTCAGGGGACAGAGCAGTACCGCGGCATTTTGGCCGCCCATCACATCCAGCCTACGTTTACGGTGGGCGATACGACTTACCGGATCGAGTTTTCGGTGTGCGACAACCAGACCTTGCGCGAAGAGGCGATCAACTGCGCCACTCGCTTGGCCGGTGAGAGCGTTGTAGCGGTCCTTGGCGGATTTTCCTCGTCGATGAGCATTGCGGCTGCTCCAATTTATCAAGAGCGGCGGCTCGCGCAAATCAGCACCGGGGCGACCAACCCGGTCCTCACTCAAATCGGCGATTACATTTTCAGAATCCCGTTCACCGACGACTTTCAAAGTCAAACCTTGGCGCAGTACGTCTACGAGACCCTCGGGGCGCGGCGGGTCGTGATCTTTCGCCAGGCGGACGACGATTTCTCGGTCGGTTACACGAGCCTGTTCCAAAATGCGTTCCAGCGCCTTGGTGGCCAGGTGCAAGTGCAATCATTCAACCAGGCCGCTGTCGACTTCTCGCCGCAGCTCAACAACGCGCGAAGGTTTAACCCGGACGTTTTGGTGAATGCGGCGTTTTGCCAGTTGGCAGGCCCGCTCGTTCGCCAGTCGCGGGCGATGGGACTGGATCAACCGTGGGTGGGCGGCGACTCGCTCGACTCTCCTACATGCACGGAACTGGCCGGAGAGGCGTTTGAAGGGGTCCAGTTCACGGGCTTTCCGGAGCTCTCGCAGCTCGCTCCGGACGCGCTCGAGCGTGCCGGAGCCGTGCAGGACGCGTACTTTGAGCTGTACCCAAGCAGCGTTGGGTTTAGTGGCGTGACCCTCGCAGGAAGCGACGCGTATGGAGTCATCCGAGCGGCGATCGAAACGGCCATTCGCTCGGGAGCGGATCCTGCGGACGTCGCTCGGTTTCGCGTGGCGGTGAGGGACGCGCTGGCGTCGATCGAAGGTTATCCCGGCGTTACGGGCGACATCACGTACGCAGGGACCGAGGGCACACCCGCGAACCGATCGATGGGGCTCCTCGTCGTGCGGAACGTCCTGCCCGACGGCAGGTACGAGCGGGACTCGATGGGTTACTTCCTGATCGGGCCCGACTCAACGGTCTTTTATCCACACGAGTAGCGCGACCCGCATCGAGTGCGGGCGCATTCGGGGGCCCAAATGCGCGGACGGACACTTATCAACGTAACAGTATTGGTGGCGCTCTTCGTCGCCGCCGGGTTGGCCGTGTTGGGCCCCGGGCTATTTGTGCAAAACTTCCTGTCGGCGCTTTCGATGGGAAGCCAGTATGCGCTGATTGCCACCGGCTACTCGATGGTGTATGGGATTGTGCGGCTGATCAATTTCGCCCACGGCGATGTGTTCATGCTTGGGGCGTACTTGGCGCACTACCTGATCCTCTTTTTTAACATGCCATGGTGGGCGGCGATGCTCGTGTCGATGGCGGCGACCGGACTGATCGGCGCAGGCATCGAGCGCGTCGCCTACCGGCCGCTAAGGCAGGCCCCAAGGGCGAGCCTCCTCATCACCGCCATCGCCGTCTCGCTCTTCCTCGAAAACGCGGCCAACGTGGTCTTCGGCGCACGAAACCAGGCGTTCAGCGCTCGGAGCGGCTTGACGGCAAGCCGCTCGTTCGAAGTATTCGGAGAGCCCGTCTATTACCAGAGCCTCCTGTTTGTCGTACCGCTGATCACCCTCGTCGCCTTGGTCGGCCTTTACGTATTCATCGAACGGAGCAAGGCGGGCGCAGCCATCCGAGCGACGGCGCAGGACGTCGAGATGGCGCGGATGCTTGGCATTCCCGTTGATCGTATGATCGCGCTCGTCTTTTTCGTCGGTTCGGCGCTGGCCGCGGCAGGTGGTGTGATGTACAGCTTGCAGTACGTGCAGATCCACCCGTTGATGGGCATCCTGCCGGGAATCAAGGCGTTTACGGCGGCTGTGATCGGGGGCATCGGGTCGATTCCCGGCGCCGTCCTCGGGGGACTCCTCCTCGGATTGGCCGAGACCTTCGTGGTCGCTTTCTTTCCTGGTCTCACTTCCTTTCAACAGGTTTTTGCCGTGATCGTCTTGTTGGTCATCCTGCTCGTTCGCCCGACAGGCATCGTGGGCGAAGACCTTACGGAGAAAGTCTGATGCGAAACCGACTCCTGTGGTTTATTTCCATTGCGCTCATCGGCGCCGCGCTGCTCTACCTCGAGCGCGTCGCGGGCGGCTGGCTGCTCGCAAGGCTGCTTAGCCTTACGGCCATCTGGGCCGTTGCGGCGGTCGCGCTCAACCTCACCAACGGGACGGCGGGCCTGCCCAACTTAGGGCAGCACGGCTTTATGCTGGTCGGCGCCTATGTGACAGCGCTCCTCACCTCGCCCAAGACGACGGCGTTTCTCATGGCTCCATGGGCGCAGTCGCTCAACTTAAACTGGCTCTCCCAGTCTGTGGTCGTGCAAATGACGGTGGCCGTGTTGGCGGGCGGGCTCGTCGCGGCGCTCTTTGGCCTTTCGGTCGGCATTCCGAGTCTGCGCCTGCGTGGGGATTACCTGGCCATGGTGACGCTCGGGTTTGGCGAGGCGATCCGCTACGTGTCGGCCACCGATCAGGGTACGCTCCTCACCAACGGCGGATTGGGCATCCGAGGAGTTCCCGCGGTATTCGGCGGTCCCTTCGCGGCCTACGTGTGGTTGGTCGTCACACTTTGGTTTCTCACACGCTTTACTCAGTCGAGTTACGGGCGAGCGCTGAAGTCGATTCGTGAGGATGAGCTGGCCGCACAGGCGATGGGGATCAACATCGCGTACCACAAAGTGCTCGCCTTCGGCATCTCCGCCGCCTTTGCAGGCATCGCGGGGGGCCTGTACGCAAGCTGGCTTGGAACGATCGATCCCAACACCTTTCAAATCTTTTTGATGACGTATTTGCTCGTGGCGGTCTCCGTGGGCGGCGCCGGGTCCAATACGGGCGCCGTACTCGGCACGGCGCTCGTCGTGCTCGTCCGCCAGTATCTGCAGCCCCTCGAGCAATCGCAGGCGCCAGGCCCGCTGATCGGTTGGGCGGCGCTTGCAACCGCGGCCGCGCTTTTCCTCGTTGTGGCAGCAAAGTGGCGGTTTCAAAAGGCCAAGACCGCCAACCGGACCCTTTGGCGAATCGGCGTCATTGGCGGACTGCTTGCCGTCGCAGGCGTCGTGCTCGTGAGCGGCGCGGCGCCTTGGCCGTGGTTTGAGGAGCCACGCTCCTTTGTCGGCTTGCGAAATCTGCTCCTTGGCGTATGCCTCTTGCTCGTCATGATCTACCGGCCGCTCGGCGCGCTCGGGCGATCCGAGTTTGGCTGGGGCTTGATCTTTGACCGCAAGGATAAAGAGCTCAGTGACACAGAGCGCAGCCGCGACGCGTGGCTGACCGGGGAAGGCGCTGCGAAGAAGGGAGGACCGGAGGATGTCTCACACGGGGGCGCTTGAGATAAAGAATGTCTCGAAGGCGTTTGGGGGCGTCCAAGCGGTCCAAGACATGAGCCTTGTCGTCCGTCCGGGTGAGATCGTCTCCTTGATTGGCCCAAACGGCGCCGGAAAGACGACGCTCTTCAACTTGATCAGCGGGTTTTACAAGCCGGACTCGGGCGAGATCCTCTTTGGCGGCAAGAGGATCGACGGCCTAGGTCCGGATAAGGTGACGGCCGCGGGCATCGCGCGGACGTTCCAAAGCCTTAGATTATTTCACGAGCTTTCGGTGCTGGACAACGTCATGGTCGCGCAACACCACAGGCTCGGCGTTGGCTGGCTCGCGGCCGCGCTGGGACTGCGCCGCTACCGGACGCGCACGCAAGAGTTGACGAACGTCGCTTTGGATTCACTCGCTTTCTTTGGGCGGAGACTCATGGGGTATCGGCTGGGGCAGCCGGTCCATGTCCTCAGCTATGCAAACAGGCGGCGGGTGGAGATGGCGCGGGCGATGTCGACCGGCGCTCGCCTCCTATTGCTCGACGAGCCGTCGGCGGGGATGAACCCGAACGAGACCGACGAGATCGCCCGCCTGATCCTGCGCATGAGGGATGAGCACGGCTTTGCGATCCTTGTGGTCGAGCACAAAATGAAGCTCGTCGAAATGGTGTCGGATCGCGTGGTCGCCATGGATTTTGGACGGAAACTCGCTGAGGGTTCCTTTTACGAGGTCACGAACGATCCGGTAGTCATCGAGTCGTACCTCGGACGTCCAGCGTCCAGCGAAGGCGATGGGCCGGCAGGCGCCGGACAGGGCAATGACGGCGATGACGAGCCCGCAGCCGACACAGAGGGGGAGAAAGCGTGACGGATCATCATCCCCTCCTTGGCTTTGAGTCCGTGACCACGCATTACGGTCCGATTCGAGCGCTTACGAACGTCAATCTGACCGTCTATGCCGGCGAGATCGTTTGCCTGCTTGGGGGGAACGCATCGGGCAAGTCGACCACGATGAAGGCCGCCCTAGGCATCGTCAAGGTTTCCTCGGGACGAGTGACATTTGCCGGCGAAGATATCACGGGGCTTAGCCCTGCGGAGCGTGTGGAGCGGGGAATGGGGATCGTTCCGGAGAACCGGCGGATCTTCCCAAAGCTAACGGTCCGAGAGAACCTGCACCTTGGGGCGTACCTCAGAAGGGATCGTAAAGGGATCGACGACGACTTGGCTTATGTCTTTTCCTGCTTTCCAAGGCTCAAGGAGCGCCTCGGCCAACTCGGGGGCACGCTTTCGGGCGGGGAGCAGCAGATGCTTGCGATGGGCCGAGCGCTCATGTCGCGTCCCAAGTTGATCTTAATGGACGAGCCGTCGATGGGACTTTCGCCGCGCTACGTCTCATTGATCTTCGACATCATCCGTCAAGTGAACGACCAGGGCGTGAGCCTTTTTATCGTCGAGCAAAACGCCCAGGCGGCGCTCTCCGTCGCGGATCGCGGGTATGTGTTGCAGACGGGCGAGGTGGCGCTCGAGGGGCCGGCCCAAGATCTGCTCGCAAACGACGACATGAAGCGGGCGTACTTGGGTCACGCCTGAAATCGTGCCGTGGGATCGAATCGATGCGATCGTCCATATACTGTTGGCTAAGATGAAATCGCACTGTTCGTTAAGATGAGAAGAGAAGGTGGATTGGTACATGTCACAACAATTGAATGCCCGTGACCTTGGGATCATCGTCGTGTTTCTCGTGCTGACGTACTTGGCGCACATGCTGGGCCAAGTGGTACAAATCGGCGGAGCGCAGCTCGCCCCCAGCATCATCGTCTATACGCTCTTGGCGCTCATTGTGGCGCCCCGCATCGGTTGGGCCTTCCTGGCTATCATTGCCGTGGTGATCGGATTGCTTACGATGCTTGCGACGAGCAGTCCGTACCCGCTCGCAAACATCCCCGCGCACGTCGGAGGATTCCTGTTCGCCTCGCTTTTCGCCAAAATGTGGGCTGCGCTTGGCCGAGAGTTCGGGGTAGGGGCCCTCGTCGCGGCGTTTACGCTCACGACGTTGATCTCATGGACGCTTTTTTCCGGCACGACCTGGCTTGGCCTTAGTGCCACCGACTTTGTCGAACGGCAATGGTCGCGCTTTGGGATCGCGTTTGGCACGGGCTTTTGGGGCTGGTGGCTCTACGGATTCTTCGGTGTGGCGATCCCGTCGCTTGCCGTCGGTCTGGTCTTGACGCCGGCATTTGCGCGCCTCGCGCGCCGCGGTGTGGGCGGTTCCAAAGCTTCATCGCGGTAAAAACCCGGGCCAATCCGAAAGCGGATCCGTGGAACGCACGACACGGACGCCGGCGCCCCGAAAGCGTTCGAACGCCTCGTTCGCAGCCTCGGTAAAGTCGACGGCGCCGGGAATGATGACGGGCGAAGTGCAGTCTTCGAGGAGGTACAGGTTTTTGGCGAGCGATGGGTCGCGCCGATTGATCTCCTCGAGCAGATCGTCGACCGTCCATGCGACACAGTGGCTCTTCGCCTGGCCGGCCACAATGATCCGATCAAAGGAGAGGAGCCGGTCGAGGAGCGCGTCGTTCCGTTTTGCGATCGCGGCGCCGCTTGGGCCGGTCGTGACCTCGGGTCGCAGCGCAGAGTAGTTTTCCGTCAAGGGGTGATCGCCCTTGATTTGAAAATCGGTCTGGCTCTTGCGCGCGATGTTGTGGAAAAAGCAGGCTTCTTCCACCGAGGAGACCAGGGCGTGGCCGATGCCGCCGAGCATGGCGTGGTACGGCCAGACGGTGAGGGCGTAGCGGCTGTGCTCATCGAGGCACGCCACATAGTGGTCGAGGTGGGCTTTCAGCGCGTCGCGATCACCGCTCGCCAGGCTGTACGCGACCGTTTCGTTCACCTTCCAAACGCCCGATTCCACATCTTGGCGCGTGACGGCGGATCCCGGCGCCGGGTGCCTGCCCTCCGCGTCGACGAAAAAGATCGGATGAAAGATCTGCATGGCCCGGTGCGTGTCAAGCGTCACGGAGATGTGCGTGATGGCGCCCAAGTGGCGGTAGATGAATTCCGAAAGGCGGCGGCTATCTTCAACCGCAGTGTCGCCGACGTACAATTCGAAACCAGGCGTGCAGAACGTGTTTTGTAAGTCGACCAGGACGAGCGCCACGCGCAACCGATCCGATGAAGCGGGGAGCACCCCGTGCCGCTTCGCCCACTCCTCCGCCTGCGGCGCCAGTTGATTGTAGGCGACCCGCCAAACCTCGGCCACCTTGCTCGGGTCGTAGTGCGGCGGAAGTTCGATTGCTTTAAACCTGTCCATGTCATCCATGCTCAAAGCCCCCCAAATAGCGTCCTTGCTCTCGCATTGCCGACTGCCCACCAGTTTTCCCTATTCTCCCACCGATTCTCCTAAACGGTTGACGACTCCTCGGTCATCTACCCTTTCAATCATCGTAATCGCAATTACGATGTAACTCTGTAATGGTGTAATTTGAAATACGTTTAGAAATGGACGGGCAGAGGAAATTCGAGAGGAAACTCGTGCTGAGTCGCAAAACTCAGAAGAACCGGATGGGCCTGGATCCACGCCAGCCCAGAGATCATGGAGGTGGCTTGATTGACGAGGATTGGGTGGATGAGGAGAAAAGGCGCAAGTTTGGTGATTGTCGCGGTCATTGTGTGCGGCGTGTCGTCGGGGGTGCTTGCGGCGTCTACGATCTCGTTTTGGACGCAGAGCGCGACAACGCCCGAGGTGCTCGAGGCGATCGCTTCGTTTACGGCAGAGACCGGGATCGAGGTCGACGTAAAAGCGATCAGTTGGGGGCTCGAAGAGCTTCTTGTCGCCTATGCGGCCGGCGCTGCGCCGGATGTTTGGACGCACGGGGGAGCGGCGCTCGGCGCCCTGGCCGCGCAAGGATTGATGGCGCCGCTCGATGGTTGGGTCGAGCGCTGGGCGTTCGGGGACGACGTAGCACCCCAAGCTTATGAGACCAATCGCTATCAGGGCGAGATCGTCGCGATGCCCTGGCGGGGGAT
>CAYRIY010000013.1:0-52186 GCA_964424335.1 uncultured Clostridia bacterium | reverse complement strand
CTGAGCTACGGGCTCGCCGTCATATTTCTGGCGCAGGTAACGGCGTCAAAAGCACAACTGTAAGCCGGATTCTGTAATAGATGGCCATCTATCTCACCCGGACGTAGTCCGAATGGCCCCAGGTGGGGCTGCCCCTACCGTATTTTGGGTTGCTCGGTGGTGGGGGTTACCGCGTTCCACTCCCGCCGTCGCCGGCGGGCATCGTCTCTATGGCCCTTTTACAGCTACTCGGGGACCACGAGGGCCCCTTTTTGCATCCGTCGGATCGCTCCGCCCCGCCTTTCGACGGGCACCAACTTTCTGTCGCAAGCGACAGCCGAGTCCGGACTTTCCTCTAACGGCCGACGTCGAGATCGACCGCCAGCGACCATCCGTCGTACTCTTGCGCTTCGCTTACCCGCTTGCCAGATCGGCGGAGAATCCACCGACCGAGTTATTATAACACACCTAAAAGCGAACTTCCAGTTTTGCAGCGCCGAGATTATCGCGATACGTGTCGCCTTCGGCATCAAACTGAATCATTGAATACGATGCGGAGAGCGACGTGTTCTCACCGATCCGATAGCCGATGTCCACTCCGGTGCTCGACCCGCGCTTTTCGTCCACGGTTCCCCACTGGTACACCGCCCTTACCTTTCCCTGCGATCCCAGGTAGTACTCAAGTCCGGCACCGAGCAGTTCATCATGGGCACGTGACTGTGAAGCCGTCTCAGACCGCACTTCGTATCCGACTTTAATCGACGCCACGTCTGCGAGCGGTACGGTGCCGCCGATCGACCAACTGCGCACCTGACCCTCACGCCCGCCTGTCGAGGCGTCATCCCGATCGCGACCGCCGGAAGTCAACTCACGCAAACGATCGAGGTCCACCACAGTATATGACGCGCCGATTCCGCCGCGTCTACCAAACATAGGAACCGAAGCCTCGAGTGTCGCTTCGGATTCTCGTGCTCTCCCCGGCGGTACGGTCTCCCATCCGACCCCCGCTTTGATCTCGACCCCGCTCACCGAGACCGGGTACTCGGCGCCGATTCTCGTCGTCTCCACTTGTCCGGGAAACGTGGACACATCCATGCGCGATCCGAGGCCTGTCACCGGCGTCCACCCATACTCGAGCCCCTGTTCGCCTCGGTCCGATCCCGCCCTTGCCGTCACCTGGGCGGCCAGTCGGTCGAGGACGCCGACAACCCCTGTGCGCTCGCCGGGGTTGCTGCCGTCACCCCGGTCGTGCGTCGAAATGGGGCTGCTGATTTGAAGCCTCGAAGTTCCATGAGCTTCCTGCCCAGCCGACTCAAGGCGATTGCCGGGAAAGACTGCCCAGCCGTAGACGTCGCTTCCGGGGCTAATGACCGCCAACTCTGACGCGTATTCGATCACGAGGGCTTCAAAGCCTTTGACGAGATCCTTGGTGCGACGCTCCAAGCCCTCGTGTGCGGTGACCTCCCCGCCCTCTCCCGGTCCCGTGGCCGATTGCTCGCCGGTCCGATCGACATGTCGGCTGATCTTTGCACGGGGCTCCGCATGCCATCGAATCCAAAGGTCGATGACCTCTGCAACCGAGTTCGTCGCGGCCTGCGCCCCCACTTGATCGTTTCTCGGCGCTTCTGCCAAAAACCGTTGGACGCGCTCAGCCGCGTCCAGCGCGATCGTCTCCATGGCCACGCCGATTTCGCGCAAAACCTCTCCGTCGGCCAGCGATGCGGACCCCTGGCTATCCAGCGACCACACATACGCGGCCCGAGGCGCGAGCTCTTCAAAGCGGCCTTCGAGCATGGCAAGCGCCTCACGAAGCGGTTCTAACAGGGGCCCTCCAGATCCTTTGACTTCGTCTCGCGCCTCTAATTCGCGCACAAGATCCCGCACTCGTTCCAACTGGAGTTCGGCTGCAATGACTCGGGCTTTGACGCCCCGCACGGAATCGAAGGGAAGGGATTGTTCATCAAAATCCAGGCTGCGAATGGCCTCGACGAGGGACCGGACGTCGCCCACCCGCCGCGCGAGTTCGTAGCGGTCTACCGGCAACGCAGAGTCCCGCTCGGGGAGCGGGTCGGCGAGTCCCGCGCCTGCAAGGCGGCCGACCGCTTGAAAGCTCCAGTGATCTTTGGAGACTTCGGCGAGAAGTCCGGCGTGGGATGGGGCGGAAAAAAGGAGGAACGCGGCGACGGCGATTGCGATCAGTGTAGCGACGTTTCGTCGAATCTGTCTGCAACTAAGCTGCATCGGTCGAGTCCGACGTTGGGTGCGATCATGAATGGATGCCGTGTGGAAATCGTTTGGGAGCATTGACGCCGGGGGCACGAGCGGCGTTCGGTCCAGTGACCGTGTTTCCTGGCGACCATGGCGTCACTCGGTGCCACACCTGTTCCTCCTCTTCCGCCGCATCGACTAACATACGTTAGTCAAAGGTCCACTTCTTCCACGCAGCCGTGCATCCTGCCCCAAACCTCGTCACAGTTTATGGAACCGGCGATGCCGAAGAGACGGAAAGCCTGATCTCCAAAGGCCCGGAGGTATTCCATACGTCCTCGGCGGCAACCGCTTCCACCCGGGCCGGCCCGCCTACCCGCCTCAGCTCGAGGAGGGCTTCGACAAACGCCTCACCCGCCAGCCTGCCGACAAGGCCGTCCTCCGTAGTGATCATTCCTTTGGCGAGGGCGACGCGGTTTACTTCGTCGAGGAGCGAGAGGAGCTGACCCTCTTGATTGGAGCGTCCCCCGTCGAGGACTCTCGACGCGATGACATCGCCGCTCGAAAAGATCTTCGCCTCCGGGAAAAGGTGGATGTACACCAAAGCGGGCTCACCCTCCACGGTGTTTTGGAGCGCCACCGCCCGCACGACCCACTTCGCATCGCCCGATGACATCACCTCGACTGCTTCGAAGAAGTGCTCCTCTTTGCCAAGTTCGACGGCTCGCTCTTTCCCTTCGATCCGGGCGCCCCGGGCAAGCGCACGTCGGTCCGCCTCTTCGAGCAGCGAAAGCAGGTCTGCCTCGATCTGATCCCTGTTTCGTCCGCCTTGAATGACCGAGGCCGCAATGATCTCATCCTTGAGGTAGGCAAACTCTCCGGCACGCAGTTGGCCCTCCATCACCATGAACTGCTCCGAGAGGAGACTGATGTCCCGGCGCAGTTTGGCCTCCGTGCTCTGCATCTTGGTGATGCTGTCTTCGAGCGTCTCGCCGAGCGCTCTCAGGCTTGCCACCTTGCTCTTCCACTCCTCGAGCTCGACCCGAGAGCTCTCAAGCTGCTCGGAGATCGATGCGATCTCGTTGGCGAGTTGATTTCGCTCGATCTTTGCCGCGTCGCGCTCGGCAACTGCCGCGTCCCGCTCCTCAACGATGTGCTCGATCTCCGAACGCCACCCGGCGAGCGTATCCTTTAGCACCGTGAGCTCTTTTTCACTTGCAATGAGGGAATCGTTCGCCTCGGCGAGGGCTTGTTGAATCTCCTTCATCCGAAACAGCGCGGTACGCACATCATTTGACGCAGCCATCAAGACACCGAGGGAGAACGCGGCGATGAGAATGCCGGTGACAATCGTGACCACGATCGACGAGTGCCTCGGTCGCATTCCAAAGAGGGTGAGACGTCGCCTGCCGACGCGCATGCCGATCTTGTCGCCGATGTAGGCCGTGACCCCGCCAAGCAGGGCTAGAATGACCACGAGTTGCAGCCCGGACATCTCGTCCCCCCTCTCTGACCGACGACTACCTACTTACATAAGTCATTGAATGACCCACAAAAAACAACGCGAACACATGGCCGCCCTGCCGCGAGGCAACACGGCTAAAATCGCTTTTTCCACAGTTGCCACAGACCGACCGCCGCGAGGAGGATGTTTTGAATCCAGGCAGCGAGAAACGGCGGCAGCGCGCCCGACTGGCCGAGCGCCGACCCAAGCGTCATCATCACGTAATATCCGAAAATAATGATGATGCTCATGCCAAACCCGGTCGATTTGGCCGCGCGGTGCGACTGAATGCCGAGCGGCACGCCGAGCAGTGCGAAAAAGAAAGCCGCCATCGGAATCGAGTACTTGAGGTGTCTTTTCACCTCGAGCACTCGGACATCGGCTCCTTGCGAGCGCAACACGTCGATATGCCTTGTGAGCTCACCCAGGCTCATTTCTTCCGGATCCTTCTGTAACTGCGCGACCTGATCCGGGGTTTGGCCAAGCTCGACGGGCCGGGTGTGCGAGGGATAGCTCGCAACGACGATGGCCTCGTCAGGCCCGTAGTGGTAGGCGACGCCGTTTTCCATCACCCAGCGGTCATTTAGCCAGAGGATCCGGTCTGCAAAGGCGGTCTGGATCGGCCGGTTCTCCTCCATATACACGAGCGTTGCGTTGTGAAAGGAAGCGGTGCGACTGTCGTACCGGTTGGCGTAAAGCAGCCAATCAAGCGAAGCCCCCCGCTCCCCTTTGAGCACGACGTGCCGGGTGATCGTCGGGAGCTGACCTCCCCGGACTTCTTCGACGAGCACGGCGCGGGCCCGCTCGTTCGCCCTTGGCGCCACCGTTTCGCCTACGACGAACCCGAGAGCGCTCACCAAGAGGCTTACCAAAAACGCCGGAAGCGCAATCCGCCACAGGCTGATCCCGCCCGAGCGCATCGCGACCACTTCGCTGTTGGCCGAGAGCCCACTGAACGAGAGCAAGGCGCCAAGCAGCACGGACATCGGCAGCGTCCAAACGATCGTCTGCGGCAGCTTCAAAAAAAAGACTTTCGCGGCCGGGATCACCGGGGCCCCGGCTTCGACGACCAGGTTGGCGAGGTTGAGCAGTTCGCCGCTTACAAAGAGGCTCGTAAATGCTCCTATGCCAAAGAGGACCGGCCCGAGCATCTCCTTGGCAATGTAGGTGTCGAGGCGGGTCCAGCCAAGTCTCAAAGCCGGAACCCCTCTCCGAGGTAGTACTTACGGGCCGTCGGATCATCGGCGATCTGAGACGCGCTGCCGGAGACGAGAATTTTGCCGTTGTGCAAGATGTATGCCCTGTCCGTAATCGACAGCGTCTCCCGCACGTTGTGGTCGGTGATCAACACGCCAAGGCCCTTCGCCCTGAGGTGCGAGATGATCCCTTGGATGTCGGCGACGGCGATCGGGTCTACCCCCGCAAAGGGCTCGTCGAGCAGAATGAATGCGGGATCGGCAGCGAGCGCACGTGCGATCTCGGTGCGCCTTCGTTCCCCGCCGGAAAGGGCGTGGCCTTTTTGGTCGCGCACGTGAACGATGTCGAACTCCTCGAGAAGCTCCTCCGCCCGCCTTTCCGCCTCCTTCCCGCGCACGCCGCGCATCTCCAGGATGGCAAGGACATTCTCCCGGACGGTCAGCTTTCGAAAGACGGACGGCTCTTGAGCGAGGTAGCCAATCCCTTTGCGGGCCCGGCGGTACATGGGCAGGCTGCTGATGTCCTCGCCGTCGAGGAGGATGCGCCCGCTCCCCGCCCGCTCGAGGCCGACGATCATATAAAACGTCGTCGTCTTGCCGGCGCCGTTAGGGCCGAGGAGGCCGACCACCTCGCCGCGGTCCACCTTGAGGGAGACGCCGTCGACCACACGGCGCTGATTGTAACTTTTTACGAGGTCTTCAGTAACGATGCTCATCAGATTGGTAAATTCGAGTCAGGCAGGGCCCTAACCTCTGCAGAATAAGTGGCAGGATGGGGTGATTCGCCCAATCTTGGAATCAAGTCATGCAGGCGTCGCCGCGCTCATGCCGTACTCGACCGTTTGGGCGAGTCCGTCCATCAATTCGATCTGCGGACGCCAGCCCAGGAGGCGGATCGCTCGATCGTTTGCAAGCACGCTGCGGCGGATGTCCCCCGCCCGAGCCGAGACGCGCTCGAGCGCAACCTCCCGACCTACAATGGATCCGAGCGCTTTAGCCAATTCGTTGATGGAAGTCTCAGACTGGCGGCTCACATTGATCCGCGCTCCGTCGCCACGGTCGAGCGCGAGGACATTCGCCCGGGCGACGTCTTGCACGTGAATGAGGTCGCGGGTTTGCTCGCCGTCTCCGTGCACCTCGATCGGTTCGCCCCGAACGATTCGGTGCGTAAAGATGGCGACGACGCCCCCCTCCCCGTGGGCGTCCTGTCTTGGCCCGTACACGTTGGCGTAGCGCAAGACGGTGAAGTCGAGGCCGTACAGGTCTCGGTAAATGCGCAGGTACTCTTCGATGCTGTACTTGGCGATCCCGTACGGTGAGGCGGGGGCGATGGGATGCTCTTCGTCGACCGGCAGTCGCACGGGATCGCCGTAAACGGCCGCCGTCGATGCGAAGACTACCTTTCTCGCGCCGTGGTCCCGGCACTGCTCGAGCAGGTTGAGGGAGCCTTGGATGTTGATGCGAGCGTCTAAGAGCGGCTCTCGGACCGATCGGGAGACGCTCACTTGAGCCGCCTGATGGATGACGACGTCAGGCCGCTCCCGCTCAAACACCTCGGCGAGCGACGGATCCGTAAGGTCGACCTCGTAAAACTTCACGCCACGTGAAACGTACTCTCTTCGCCCACTGCTCAGGTTGTCCACGACAATCGCCGTATGTCCACTCTCAGAGAGCAGCTCCACGATATGCGATCCGATAAACCCGGCTCCGCCCGTCACCAACACGCGCATACAATTCACTCGCTTCCCGTTGCCGACCGCCAAGGCCGCCAATGCGTCAGATCCGTTTCGACGCTGCGCGCCTCAAGCTTTCGACATCCGTCCTGCGAAATCATTCGCGCTTTACCCAATCAATTGCCCGATCTTTGCCGTCATGCGGTCGAGGGCGCCCGGTGGACCCATCCGGCGCTTGCCTTCCTCGGCCATGCGTGCGTAGCGCGCCGGATCGCCCAAGATCGCTTGCACCTCCTGGGCAATCACGCCGGGATCGCGCTCGACGAGCGACAGCGAGTCGCCCAAGAGCTTCCTTTGGTCGACTGCAAATCGCCGGGTAAACTGCGCCCCGCGCCCGGGAAACGTGACGAGCGGCTTACCCAGGCCCACGGCTTGTTCGTTGCCTGTGCCGGCAAGGCCGATCACGACATCCGCCGCCGACAATAGGTCGCCGAAATGCCCTTGCACGACGACGATCCTGTGCTCGCCGCTCTCGAGGACTCCCGCCACGCCCGCCGGGTCCGACTCACTTCGAGGCGCGAACCGCCATCCCCCGTCGCCACCTTGAAGGCGCTGCTGCAAGCGACCGGGCTCAAGGCCGGGGGCTAGTGAGAACAGGAACCGAAACCGAGCAGGCAGCGCCAGCGCCGCTTGCGCGAGGTCGACGGCGTTTTCGTAGGCCTCCTCACGGCTTCCGGGCAGCAGCGCGACCACCGGGCGCTCGCCCGAACGCTCGCCGCTGTCAGAGAAGAAGTCGATGCCCTGCATGTCCAGGGCGTCCATCATCAAGTTGCCGACGAATTCCGCGGGCAGGCCGCGCCGGACCATGGCGTTCGCCGTCGATTCGTCGCGCGGAAAGATCTTGATGGCATGCCTGCGCATCATGCGGTATTCAAAGGGGTAGTGTCCGGAAATATACTCGCTCTTTGCCGTCGGCACGAAGATCGCAGGTTTCTTGAGCACGCGTCCCGCAAGCCAAAGGCAGAAGATGTCGCCGAGTGCGATGACCGCGTCAAAGCGGCCGCGGCACTTCTTGAGCTCTCGCATTTGCGCGAGTGTGAGTCCCAAAAGGCCGGCTCTGAGGTCTCGGAGGAGGTTGGTCGCGCCCTTCCATATAAACCCACCGGAAGGCATCGTGCGCTGAACGCCCGCGATTGGAATTCCACGGCGCGCGTACGCGCCGCCCTCGCCGACCATCGGAAACGCCGTGATCGCAAAGCCCTCGTCACGCAGACGATCGGCAAGGAGCGAGGCCATGAGGTCCTCGCCATGGCCGTTGCTGATCACAGCGATTTGCTTGGACGCCTGCTTCATGCCGGGCTCTCCCTCACGGCCGGCAGCGGACGCGCCGCCCCGAATTGTTTCCGGTACAGGCCTGGGTAGACGGAGCCTGTTCGCAAGAGTTCCTCGTGGGTGCCCACCTCGGCGATGCTCCCTTCGTCGAGGACGACGATCTTTGAGGCGCCCTGCACCGTCGAGAGTCTATGTGCAATGACAAAGGTCGTCCTGTTTTCGCGGACTCGGATGATCGCGTCCCGCACCTTGGCCTCAGACTCCGGGTCAAGCGCCGACGTCGCCTCGTCTAAGATCAGGATGCGGGGGTCGCCAGCGACCGCCCGGGCGATGGCGATCCGCTGACGCTGACCCCCGGAGAGCGTAGCGCCCCGCTCTCCGACGACGGTGTCGTATCCGTTGGGAAGTTGACGAATAAACTCGTCGGCGTTGGCGAGCATGGCGGCCCGTACGATTGCGTCTCGATCGATCCAGTCGCGGCCCGCCGCGATGTTTTCTGCAACGGTCATGCCAAAAAGGAGCGTCTCCTGCGGCACGAGTCCGATGTGACGCCGAAGGGATGCGACCTCGACCTCGGCGAGGTCGTAGCCGTCGATCGTGATGCTTCCCGAGGTCGGCTTGTAAAATCGCGGCACGAGGTTGACGAGCGTCGTCTTGCCGGCCCCGCTCCGCCCGACGATGGCGACGGTTTCACCGGGCTCGGCCGTAAAGCTCACTTTGGAGAGCACGGCGCGTCCCGACTGGTATTCAAAGCTCACGTCGTCGAAGACGACACGCCCTACAATGCGCTCTGGGATCTTGGTCGTGGCTCGTCCATTCGACTCGACCGGCATTTCCAAGACTTCCGCGATCCGCTTGGCGGCTGCGGTCGCCTGATGAAGGAGGCTCACGCCTTGCGCAAGTTGGCTCACCGGCCGGGTGCTCATCCCAAGGTACGCCATAAACGCGACGAGGCCGCCCGCCGTCATCTGCCCATTGATCACCTCGCGGCCGCCAAACCAAATGACCACCATCATCCCGACGACCAGGATCAATTCGACGACCGGCGTGACGGTTGCCATGGCTTGCGCCGACTTCATGCTGGCGCCGAAGCTCATGTCGTTGTCCATGGCAAAGCGCTTTCTGCGCTCTTTCTCCATCAAGAATGCCTTGACGATCCTAATCCCTTCGAGACTCTCCTGCAGCGTCACCGTTAGATCGGCGATCCGCTCCTGGAGGCGTGTGGTGTACTTGCGGATTTTCCCGCCATAACCTTTGATCGCAAGGGAGACCAAAGGGAGCGTGATCATGGTAAGCGCGGCCAGCCGCCAATTGATGACAAAGAGCATGACGATCGTTGCGACCAACATCAAAAATTGCTGGAGAAACTCGGCCACGCCGGCCGAAATGGTGTTTTGAATCACCCCGACGTCGCTCGTCATGCGGGAGACCAAGGTCCCGGACTTCTCCCCTGCGTGCTGGCGCATGGGCATCTCCAGCATCCGCTGATACATGCGCGCCCTGAGCTCACAGACGATCCGGTACCCGACAAAGGACATCAAGTACACTTGACCGTATCGAAAAAGTCCTTTGACGATATAAAGGATGATCCCGCCCACGGCAAACCACGTGAGGAGCGTGCTGTTTCCTCTTGTGATCAAGACCTCGTCGACCAGGAAGTCGCCAAACAAGAGCGGCAAGGAGGCATCGACCGCCACGACGACCGCGACGCAAACGAGCCCGGAGATAAGGGGAAATGTATAGGGCTTTAGCCATTGCCATATCGTATTGCCGCCCGAGCCGGTCGAAACTTGCGTGGACAAGTCGTGAAACCTCCCTTCCACGAATCACGTTACCAACTAAGCGCGAGGACTTCAACCAAGCCGCGGCTCCATTCATTGGCTCTGCGGCCGTCCTATGTCAAATCGACTACTTTGCAGCAAAACTGTAAGCCGCCTCCAAGAGCCCGCGGGCCACTTTTTCGGCAGCTCCGGGCGGTCCCATCGCCGCAACGAGCTTGCGGCTCATCTCGGCACGCGCTTCGTCGTCGCCGAGGAGGCGGAACGCTTCTTCGGCCACATCTTCCGGCTGCAGCGTCCGGGACCGAAGCTCGCTCGCAATCCGTTCATTCGCGATCCGGTTGGGCAGCGCCACAAACGTCGTACGCTCTGAGAGCGCGAGCACGGCTTTCGCCTTGAGGCGACGCCCGATCAGGGGGATCCTGTCCACCAAACCAAAGATGCCGTCGATCGGGATGTCTTCCGGCTTGTCGAGCGGCACACAGACGACCATGGGCAATCCCCAAGCGGCCATTTCCGCGGTGTTGCTTCCGGGCACCGTCAGGGCCAGGTCCGCCGCGGCGATGACCGCAGTCGACCGCTCCCGGTAAAACGTGATCGAGACGTGATCGCCGTCAAACTCAAACCGCCCCTCGACCCCGCGGTCTTTGTCGCGTGCCAGCGCCGCGGCATCGACCTCGGCGCGCGCGCTCCCGCGCTCCGGCAATGCAGCGAGCGCCTCCCGCACCACGGCTTCGTCGATGAACGGCGCTACGGGAGAGACGAAGCGAAGCTCCCGCCCGTGACCTTTGCCTGCAGGCATGCGGGTGAGCCGCGCGGCCGCGCGGGCAAAAAATCCTAGGGCGTAACGAAATTCATAGGGCCTGCTCCCAGGGAAGAGCGCGACGACGGTCGCATCTTGATCGATGCCAAGGCCTCTGCGGGCCTCTGCCTTCTCGCTGAAAGGCGCGCCGATCTTGGCCGCGTCCACCATCAAGTCGCCCACGACCTCGACCGCGCCCTCCGGGACGCCCCGTCGCACGAGTTCGGCCTTGGAATACGCCCGAGGCGCAAAGACCCGATCAAACGCGGACGCCGAGTTGATAAAGCCCGCCGAATACGCGAGCCCGGCAGCGTTCAGCCTCCGGATGAGCCGCGCCACCAAAAAGAACTCACCGCCCAAAAAGAGCAGAGCGCCGCGCTCAAATCGCCGCCACTGCCTCGGCGTTCCGCCGAAGAGGGCGAACTTTAAGCTCTCACTCGGCGGTACGACCGCGTCGATTCCGGGAATCGACGCCACGACGTCGGTCTCGGTGCCGGCAGCGTACGTACACGGCAAGATGAACACCGTCACACGGATATCCCGGTCAAGCTTTCGCAGTTCGCGCACGACCGGGATCAGCCACGTGGACACCTCGCCGGGGCTGTTCACCGTAATGGCGACCTCAGGCATCTGGCTCACGGTGCGTCATTTGGGCCTCCCTCGCTCCCCCGCGTCCGACGGGCAATCCGGATGATCGTGTCCGCCGCCCGTCCCACGGCGCCGGGGCCGCCGAGTTTCTCCCGGACCTCTTGGTACCCTTGGAGCACCTCGTTGCGGCGCTCCGGGCGCAGGAGTTCCTCGACCTTGGCCGCAATGCCGTCGGCCGTAAAGTCGCTCTGCAACACCTCGTCGACCACCTTGCGACCTGCGACGATGTTGGGCAGGGAAATCCAAGGGAGCTTGTACATCGCTTTGGCAAGCACGTACATCGAGACGGAAGCTTTGTAGACGACGACAATCGGCGTACCGATCAGGGCCGCCTCGAGCGTGACGGTCCCCGATACGGCGATCGCGACATCCGCTGCCGCCAGGACGTCGTACGCCCGTCCATCGACGATCGTCACCGGGACCGTGTCGCCGATCAAAGCTTCGACCCGAGCTCGCTCCACCGTATGTGCGAGGGGAATCAAGAAAGCCGCGCCGGGGTGCGCGGCGAGGATCTTCCGAGCCGCCTGCGCCATGATCTGAACGTGTCCGTCGATCTCCTGCTTGCGGCTCCCTGGCAAGAGCGCGACGACCGGGCCGCGGCCCGCGCAGTCAAACTCCGCTCTTGCCTCGTCTTTGCTTAGGCCGGGCTTTGCGATGTCGATCAACGGGTGGCCCACAAATTCGACCTTGGCCCCCGCCTCTCGGTACACGTCGGCTTCGAAGGGAAAGACGGCGCACACCGTCGCCCCCTGCTCCGCGATCGTCCTTGCCCGTCCTCTTCTCCAAGCCCATGCCGAGGGGCTAAAATAATAGACGGAAGGAATGCCCCGCTCCTTGGCTAGGTTGGCAAGGCGCATGTTAAACTCAGGGAAGTCGATGAGCGTCACGACGTCCGGCGCCTCTTCGTCAAGGACATCGGCGAAGCGGGTCAAAAGTCGCCGCATCACCTGAACGTTTTTCAACACTTCCACGAAGCCCATGACGCTGTCGGACGTTGGATTGTACAGCAAGCGAACCCCGGCCTGTTCCATTTTGGAACCGCCCATGCCAAAGAGCCGCACTCTCGGCTCCTTTTCGATGAGCGCCCTGGCCAAGTGGGCCCCGTGCATGTCGCCCGAGGCCTCGCCTGCCACCATCATCACCTTCACGGATTGCGAGCCTCCAGACCCGGTGCATATGAAACCACCGCAATCCCAAGTTCTTCTGCGAGCGCCACGAAATGCCTTCCCTCGACCACGAGCGTGATGTCGGACTCGATTGCAAGGACGGCGCCGCCCGTTTGCGCCATTGACGCGAGTGTCTCGCGCCCCACGGTGGGCACGTCAAAACGGAGGTCCTGATTGGGCTTTGCTACTTTGACGACGACGGCGCCGCCGTGGCCGAGTTCGCAGCCTCGCCGTATTGTCCGGTCCGTCCCATCGATCGCTTCGAGCGCAAGCACGCCGCCCTCTTTGACCACCGCCGTCTGTCCCGCATCGAGGCCGGCAATGCCCTTTGCAAGCTCATAGCCACGTGCGATGTCGCGCCACTGGGACGGCGTCGGCTCTTGCCGGGTGAGCACACCCGGACCAAAACAGAGGTGGTCCAGGTATTCGAGTTGTGTCCCCACCGTAATCCCCTCGTCCTCGAGGTCTTCGATGAACCTTTGGACGAGGGAATCATCGTTGCGCTCCCTCAAACTTGCGACGAGCGATTGAAACCGTGCGTCAAACGCTCCCCCGCCGTATAGTTGCTCTCTTGAAAACTTCCCCGCCATGTAGGCGCGCGTGACGCCTTCATCCTTAAACGCCTTGACGATCCGATCCCATTCTCCGACGAAAATGTCGTAAACCGTAGAAGTCGGCGGCGGATTTGGGATCGATCCTTGAATCGCCCTGATCACGACGACCGTATTGCCAAGCTCCGACGCCCGCGCCGCGATAATCCCGGGGAGTTCGCCTGGACCTGCAATGAGACCTAATCGCTCCATATTTGAACCACCTTTTTAAACCAAAGAGCCAGGCTCACACAAACGAGTCGCCCGGCCCCTCTACTTATGTCCCACATTCATGTAGATTTTTGCCCATTGGAATTCGCCCCAAGCGCCATGCGCGATCAGATGAGCGCTTTCACCGCGAACAGCGCCATCATGACGCCAATCGTTGCGAGGGTCATCACTTCGCTTCGAATCGCGACGCCAAATGAGAAACGCCCATTCGCCCCGGGGTAGCGCGATAGGCGAGGCAAAAACCTCGGTACGGACTTTCGATACGTTGCGTAATCGTCCTTGAACGTGCGCGACAAGTATTCTTCTTCGTGGGGAATGACCGAGCTGTAAATGTATAAGTAAAGCGCGCCGAAAATCAAGTATGCCGGCCACCAGTTCGCAGAGTGCGCGTAGCCGAGTCCGATGAGGAAGTTGCCCCAGTACAGGGGATTGCGAACGAATGCGTAAGGTCCGGCGGTGACGAGTCGGTCCGCGCCGACCGCCGCCACGCGGTAAACTTGGATGTAACCGGCGGCCCAAACCCGTATCGCCTCTCCGATGAGGAGGAAGATCGCCCCGTAGGCAATCGACTCAAACGAAGGATTAGACCACGCGATCACGATGAGGGCCGCCGGCACCGGAATGAGCCCGCGCAACCGAAAGATGAGCTCCCTCGAAAGTCCCGGCGAACGTCCCCGACCCGCTACTCCAGTCTCCATGATGGGATCCCCCATTATTGGCGCCGGTTAACGATAGATGCCGCGGTCTGCGCTGCGCAAAAACCGCAAGAAGTGATCGATCTCTTCGCATCCGGGAAGCTCTCGCTCCATCTCTTCGATGGCTTGCGAGACGTTGCGACCCGAACGATAGAGGATCTTGAATGCTCGCTGGATCTCCATGCGCGTCTCAGGCGACAGGCCATTTCGCCTGAGCCCGACGATGTTCACCCCGTACACCTTCGGCGGATTTCCCTTGATCAAGGCGTAAGGCGGTACGTCCTTGGAGATCATCGAGTGAGCCCCGACCATCGCCATTCTGCCGATCTTGGTGAACTGGTGAATCCCACACATGCCGCCGATGACCACCCGATCCTCGATCACCACATGGCCGCCGACACCGGAAGCATGCCCGAGGATGACGCCGTTTCCCATCTGGACGTCGTGGCCCACATGGGAGTTGCCCTGGAGCATGTTGTTGTTGCCGATGCGGGTCTCTGCCCCGCCGCCTTCCGTGCCCCTGCTGATCGTGCAGTACTCTCGGATGACGTTGTCATCGCCGATGAAGAGAAAGGTCTTTTCGCCCTTAAACTTCAAGTCCTGAGGCTCAGCGCCGATGATGGCGCCGGTGTAGATGCGGTTGTTGCGCCCGATGTGCGTCCAACCTTCGATTACGACGCGCGGCCCGATGCGTGTCCCGTCACCGATCGTGACGTGATCACCGATGATGGAATACGGTCCGATCTCGACGTCGGCGCCGATTTGAGCGCCGGCGCCAACGATCGCCGTGGGGTGTATCTGCGTGTGTATCGGAACGACTTTGCTCCGTTCAGGTACCCGTTCGATAGGATTCATAGCATGGTGGCCGTTCCCTTTTTTCCGTCCACCTGTTCACGGAAGGGAACGACGCCTCCTCTCCATTTGCCGACTCCGATTGCAAAAGCGATCCACTGCCCGGTCGTCAGCCTGCGGCCTGATTTGAATCAGCAAGCTCGGTCCAGGTGAACATGAGCTCGCCTTCGGCGACGACGTTTTCGTCGACCGTCGCCACACTTTGAATCTTGCTCATCGTCGCACGGGTGCGAACCACCTCTGAGACGATGCGAAGCTGGTCTCCGGGTACGACGAGACGACGGAACTTGGCCTTTTCCACGGCCGCAAAGAGAGGCACCATGGTCTCCGCCGAACCCTCAGGAGCCAACGCCAAACCGCCGACTTGCGCCATCGCTTCGAGGATGAGCACACCCGGCATGATCGGCCGCCCCGGATAATGGCCGTCAAAGAACGGCTCGTTGATCGAGACACACTTGATGCCGACCGCTCTTTTTCCAGGTTCCAATTCGACAACCCGGTCGACCATCAGCATCGGAAAGCGATGTGGCAATCGACGAAAAATCTCGAATGCCTCAAGCATCGAATCGCGACTCCCTTCAAGCGTCGGTCGAAAGTGCCAAACCCTTTATGCGTAGGCATCAAGGCTCGTCCGGCCACATTCGTACCTCATTGTAAGTCTCCTCTTCGGGGAGTGTCAAGGAAATCCTATTGGAAGCGGCGTGTCGCAAATGCTCGCTTCCCGTCGAACTCTTGCGAACTAGGAGCGTGGCGCCGTTCAACTTACCGTGCGCATCTGTGACGAGTCCCCGACGTTTAGGCGCGTGAAGGCGCCGCCTACGCCCGCTCGCTCCCCGATGATCGAATCCGTAAGGAGCATCTCGCTCACTTCTGCGCCTTGGTTGACGATCGTGTTGCGGATCACGGAGCGCTGCACGACTGCTCCATCTGCGATCGATACATAAGGCCCGACGATGCTCTGGCTCACATGGGCGCTTGGGGCGATGTACACGGGGGGGATCACGATCACCTGATCCTCCGCCGGTCTTGTTCCACCGCCGCCTCGTTGCAGCAGCCTTCGGTTGGTTTCAAGGAGCGCTTCGGGACTGCCGCAGTCGAGCCAGTCATCGACCGAAAAGGCGCCCATCTCTTCTCCTCGATCGAGCATGACCTGCAAGGCGTCGGTCAACTGGATCTCGCCCTTAGAGCGAATCTCCTGGTCAATCACGTACTGCAGCCCCTCAAAGAGCGCCTTGGCGCTCCGCAGGTAGTAGACGCCGACGATCGCCAAATTGCTCTTTGGATTTGCGGGCTTCTCCACGAGGCGGGTGATGCGCTCGCCATCGAGCTCGACCACGCCGAAGTTTTGCGGGTTTGAAACGGCGGCGACGCCGATCTGGCTCTTGCCGGACGCAAGCGCCGAACTTAGGTCTGCCCTAAAGATCGTGTCGCCCAAGACGATCAAGACAGGTTCTTCGGGATTGACCGCGTCTTTCGTGAGGTAGATCGCATGGCCAAGCCCTTTGGGGTCTGCCTGCTCGACGACTTTCACCGTCAAGTCATAGGCGGATTTGACGTAGTCGACGATCTTCTCGCCAAACTGCCCTACCACAAGGACCACTTCGTCGACTCCGACGGGCAGGAGCGCGTCGATGATGTGCCCCAAGATCGGCTTGCCGGCAACGTGAACCAACGCCTTTGGCGTCGTATGGGTATGCGGCCTTAGGCGCGTGCCCGCGCCCGCGACCGGAAGGATGGCCCTCATTTACGCTCGGTCAACTCCTTGGCGTTCTCGTTCGCCGTGATTGCCTGGGCGAGCCTCGTATTCATGTAGTGGTTGCTGCGGACACAGATGATGTGCGCCTGCACAAACCCAGCCAGGAAGAGATCGCCGATGACGTCGAGAACCTTGTGGCGCACCGGCTCGTTTCGAAACCTCATCGGCGTCAAAATACGGTCTTCGCCGATCACGACCGCCATATCCATCGTGGCCCCAAGGGCGAGTCCACTTGCTTGGAGTTTCTCCACCTCGGACAACCACCCGATCGTCCTTGCAGGCGCGATCTCTTCGGCAAAAGTGGCTGATTCGACGTCGAATTCGGCGTATAGGTCGCTCAGGACCGGGTGATTGTGGTCGTTGGTGAACGTGAAGCTCACGCGAAACGTCTCATGCGGCAATGCCACCGCGACTTTGTTGCCGTCTCGCACCCAGGTCGGCTTTTCGACGATCTTGACGGCTCTTGGCGCGTCGAGGGGGGCGATCCCCGCTTGCCGGATCAACTGCACGAACGGCCCGGCGCTGCCGTCCGCGATCGGCACCTCGGGGCCATCGATGTCGACGACGACGTTGTCTACTTCCATGCCTCGCAAGGCAGCCATCAGGTGTTCAATGGTGGAAACGGCAACGTTTCCCGCACCGATCGTCGTACAACGGTCGGTGTTCACCACGTTTTCGACGACCGCCGCAATCTCTGGAGCCCCTTCCACGTCGATCCGACGAAACAAAATGCCGGTATCGGCCGGCGCCGGGCGAAGCGTGATGCTGCACTCGCAGCCGGAATGGAGGGCCGCCCCAGAATATGTGATGGGGCGTTGAATCGTGGTCTGCGTCATTGCCGCGTGATCTTCCCTTACTGAAACGTTATCAAGACCCTTGTGGCTCCGCAGGCGCTCGCTAGAGCGCTGCATTTCTACGAGCCGTGGGTACGCTCAGACGTTCTTCGACATTTCTTGGAATCGTAGGCTCTTTCCTGCCCTCGAGCAGTCCCTTTCCGCCGTATCGCACCTCGTACAGCCTGCGAAACTTCCTGCTCAGCTCGGTCGCTCCGCCGAGCAGGACATCGTGCGGATCACCCACGGCCTGCACCGCGCCGCGCTCCATCAACAGGACGCGATCCGCCACTTCGAGTGCGAAGGGCATCTCGTGGGTCACGACGATCATGGCCGTGTTTCTCTGCTTTGCGAGCGTGACCATGATCGAAAGCACTTCGTCCACCAAAATGGAGTCGAGCGCAGCGGTCGGTTCGTCCCAAAGGATCAACTCCGGCTCCATGGCGAGCGCCCGAGCAATGCCGACCCGCTGCCGCTCGCCGCCGCTCATAGACATCGGAGCGTCGTACGCTTTCGACAAGAGCCCGACTTGTTCGAGCGCGCGGGCGGCAAGGCGCCTTGCGCTTCTTTGGGAAACGCCGGCAAGGACCGGTCCAAGCATCACATTTTCAATGGCGTTTAGGTGACGGATCAAGTTTTGGTGCTGAAAGACAAAGCCGAGTCGTCTCCTGTAACGAAGGAGCTTGTCTCCTTCGAGATCCATCACGGGTTCGCCGTCGAGCCAGATCTCGCCCGAGTCGACTCGGATCAATCGGTGTATGGCTCGCAGGAGCGTGGACTTGCCGCATCCGCTTGGTCCCATGACGGCGAGCGTCTCTCCACGTTCGACATGAAAGGAGACTCCGTCGAGCGCGACGCGCCTCCCAAACCGTTTCTCCAACTTGTAGACCTGGAGCAAGGGCCCACCTCCGAAGCTTATGTCCGGGCGGCGCCAGGAAGCCGCCTGCCGTACTGGTTGAGCCAGATGAGGAGTCCCGGCCTGCTCCCCGGGACCACGATCTCACGCAAGACCTGCGCTCCCCCTAGGCCGAGGCTGAGTCCCGCCTGCACCTCGTCGAGGTCAACCGGGCTCACCCGATGGGAAACCATCGAAAACAGCGCGCCGATCACAAATCCAACGACCGGCGCGAGAAGCGCCACGCCCTCCCAACCTCCGGCAAGCCAAACGACCGCGCTCAGCGTCGCCGCCATCCAAGCGCCGCCCCAGGCGACGACCCCTACGCTCCGCCCTCGCCCAATTGGGCCTTGCGGCGCTGCGCTCGTGTCTGCGCTGCGCGCGTAACTGACAATGGTCGCCATGTCCAAAAAGAAAAATACTGATGCGGCAAGCAAAGCCGTGAGCAGGACCACCGCATCCGTCGCCCGGCTTAAGAGTTGCGACAGGACAGTCCTTGGATCAGGCTCTACGACGCCCGCCGGCCGCACGTATGCCCGGACCGAGTCCCCGTCGATTTCGGCCACAATCGCGCCCGGATCGATGCGCGCCCATTCGCCTTCGAGCAAAAACTCAAGGCGCACGCCGTCGCCTCCCTGTGCCTGAATCGCGCGGTCGATCAGATCGAGCATGCGCTCCTCCGTTTCTCGGTCAAACGACGCAGCGCTCGCCTCGAGGCGGCGCAAGCCGTCCAGGATCGAGTCAAAATCTACGGTCTCGATCGCGACCAACCGGTCGACGAGCGATGCGATGCCAGACTTCAACTCGTCGATCGCCGGTTGGCGCTCAGTCTCCGCGGTGTCTCCTTGAAACCCCGCGATGAGCCGCTCGAGAAGTAAGGCGATCAAGACATCGGTTGTGCCGCCCGCAGCCGCCGACTCTTTGAGCTGGGCGCTGAGCTCGAGAGCGCGGCGTTCCAATGACTCGAGTTGCAAGACAGCCTGTTCAAATGTGTCGAGCACCGCCTTGATGTCCTCGCGCACGCTGCCTTCCGCCGCCGCCTTGGAGATCGCCTCTCTTGCCTGTTCCAGCGATTGTTGGAGCGCTTCTCGTTCGGCGCCGCCCACCTCGGTCAGCAGCCGTTTCACCTCAGCGAGATCCCGCACCGTCTGCGACTCCCCGTTTGCGAGCGCCGCGATCTCGATCGACGGATGCTCGGCCCAGACGGCCCGTTCCACTCGACTTGCGATCTCGCTTTGCTCGACTTGATCGAGGGGGACCGGTAGGCGCAGGTCGAGAATGCCCAGACGTTCCCCGATCGATTCCAGCCTGCGGCGCACGTCCTCCGCCGCGCCGGCCCGATCCGTGACGATCCACAGGTTGCCGTTGTGTTCAAATCCAAAAAGCGTCTCCGGAACGAGCAGAGCCTCCTCGAGAAAGCGCTCCCGCACGTTCTCGTGAACGTCTTTGATCAGGACGGCCGGCTCGACGACGATGCTGAGTCCGTCAAAACCGGGCACGTCGCGCAAGCGATCTTCTAATGTTTCGAAAGTCTCTGCATTGCGGTGCGCCTTTGAGAAGCCGACGAAGATGTTGGAACGCCCGATCAGCGTCGGGCCCTCCTTGAGGCGGTATCCGGGCGCGATCTGAGAGAGCCTTTCATGCAATGCGAGCACGGCCTGGCGGCCCGCCTCCGCTTGGAGCTGAACGATGACGTCGTACTCGCCCGGCACGCCGACGAGCGACTCGACCGACTGGGCAAACCACCCGTCCACGAGCGCGCCCACGCCCCCCACGAGCAATGCGCTGAGCAGGACAGTTAGGATAAAGAGCGCGACAATCTCCCGCCCGTATCCGCCTCGAATGAGCGCGAGCACGGCCTCCCCCCCTCGGATCCAAATGACACTCTGATTGTAGCATAGGAGGGTGTAGGCCCCGGTCGGCAAGTGGTGGGGCAATTACCTTAGAGCTGGTATGGCGGGATTATCCTTCCAGAGTATCGAGGGCGACTCCGGCGAGCACGGCGGCCGCGGACGCCAAGACTTGTTCGTCGAAGGCGAAGTCCGGGGTGTGCAGTCCAGGTGTGTTCGGCCCCTCTCCAATGCCGAGGAAGGCAAAAGAGCCGGGAACCTCTTGCAAGTAGTAGGCGAAATCTTCGCTCGCCATCGACGGACGATCGAGCCAAAAGGGCGCCTTGGCTCCGAGTACGCTTTCGGCGGCGCCGTAAAACCGCTCGGCCGCGTCAGCTTGGTTGACGAGCGCGGGGTAGCCGTCTTTCCACGCGAAGCGGATATTGGCGCCATGGGCGCCGGCCACGGAGGCAGCAATCCTTTCTATTCGCTCGGGGATCGCCTTGCGGGTCGCAGAGTCAAAGGTACGCACGCTCCCCGCGAGTTCGACCCGATCGGCCAGGATGTTGGTTGCGGTTCCTCCCTTGATCGTGCCGATCGTCACGACCGCCGGGTCCTGGGGATCGACCTCTCGGGAGACGATCGACTGCAAGGCATCGACCACGCGCGCCGCCGCGACGATCGCATCGACGCCAAGGTGGGGCGAAGCTCCATGGCTCGACCGTCCGAGCACCTCGATGCGAAATTCGTCGAAGGCGGCCATCATGCGTCCACGTGAAAAGCCGATCGTCCCTTTCTCCACCCACGGCCAAAGGTGGAGCGCAAAGATGCCGTCGACGTCGGGCGACCGCAAGACGCCGGCCTTACACAGGGCATCGCCTCCGCCGAGCATCTCCTCGGCGGGTTGGAATATGAACTTGACGTTGCCCGCCAAACGCTCTCGGCGCTCAGACAGGAGCGCGCACGCGCCGAGCACTGCGGCCATGTGCCCGTCGTGACCGCAAGCATGCATCAAGCCCGGGCGCTCTGAGGCAAACGGCAGTCCCGTCGCCTCTTGGATCGGCAGCGCATCGAGCTCCGCTCGCAAAGCCACGGTCCTTCCCGGCGCGGCCCCTCGCAGGAGCCCGACGACCCCGGTTTTCGCGACGCCCGTCGTCACCTCGAGGCCCATGGAGGAGAGCGCCTGCGCGACGTATGCCGCTGTCCTCTCTTCCTGGTACCCCAGTTCCGGCCACTTGTGAAGCGCTCGGCGCCACTCGACGATGCGCCCAAGGAGCGCTTCCGCTCTGCGAAGCAGTTCTGACCGGTCTTTACTCATTGTGATGACGACTCCCTTTCGAGGCGCATGCGGACCGGCTCGTCACCCCCGGTGAACTGGAGCCGTTCATCGGCGTAGACGGCCATGCCGGCCCAGACCTCAATGCCTTCTTGCGTTGTCCAGACAACGTTTCCACTTAAAGTAACCGTATCCTCTCGGAGCTTGGCCTCGAGCCGGTCGGCCCGCAGCCGCTGCCCGTCGTAATTTGCCGAGACGGCCGTCGGCGCCAGGACGGTCTCGGTTGCGGCCTGCCAAATCACTTCGTTTGACTCAAAGACGGACTCGCCGTCCTCAAAAAATGTCACGTTGCCAATCAGGCGCAAGTCGCGCTCTGCCGTCAAGACGCCGCGGTCGGCGACAAAGCTAAAGCGCGGTTCGTTCTCTTTAAAGAGGACGCCCTCCGTGATCTTCTCGAAGTGGACCGTGCCGCTCCCATCGGTCGCTTCCTCGACGACCTCCGCCTTGAGGGACCATTCGCGCTCGCCGCCCCTGCGGTACTTGACGAAGTGAGGCTCAGAAAAGCGCGTGACGAGCGGCCCCTCGCTTGCCGGGCTCTCCGGAGGGCGAGTGACGAAATCAAACAGCCAATAGCCAAGGGCTGCGATGATGATCAAGGTAACGGCGATTACGACGCGGCGCACGCTTCTTCGCGCCTCCATATGAAGTATTGATGCCTAAAACAGCGAGGAAAGGCCCTCCGGATCAACCATGAAACGGTCGCGGGTCGCTCCAAACCGCAGCCCGCTTCCGGGCAGAGCGGTGATGCGATACTCCAACCAGACGCTGCCGGCGTCGCTGCTGTAGCGCAGCCCGATCTCCCGGCAACCAAGGTCGCGCAGCACCGCGATGTCCGTCGACATGCCGCCATTCTCGTCGAGGTCAAACGCCGCTTCATAGTCCACTTTCCAGCCGAGGTACGCTGCGGTCAAGCCGGCGGAAAGCGTGTCGAACGTGCGGCTGTTGAAGTCGTAGCGGGTCGATGCGTTCACGGAAAAGTTGCTGGACGGGTTGAACGAGACGTTGGCGGCAAGGTACGTGGGCCGCGCCTCGACGAGCGAATAACCGCCCTGAAGCGCGAGCAGCCCGCCGCTTGCCGGCCGGTAGCTCAACTGTCCGACGAGGTCGGAAAGCGTGGCCGTGTGAAAGTCGTACCCGGTGGAGACGAACGCGCTTCCCCTGGCAAACGAGTATTGCAGGCGTCCGGTCACTCGCTCATAGGCGCTCACCTGATCAAAGGAGAAGGGCGACGGGTCCCCAAAGGCCTCTTCATACGCGTATCCTCCGTAGAGCAGCCACGAACGGCCGAGCGGCAGCCGGTATTGGTGATTCGCCGAGAGGATGAGGCGTCTGCTCTCGTTTGAATACGACTGATACTCGATGCCGGCACGATAGTAGAGGTTGCCCAGAGGGCCGAGGCGGATCGTGCCCGGCTGCAGGCGAAATGCGACACTGCTCCGGTCTGCTGCGACGAGCGGGTACTCGCTGCCCACCCGGCGAGCCTCTGAGAAGCGCCCCCAAGAAAGATCCAAGTCGACGGGGATTCGCGCCGATAGTGCGTCGGCGAGGTTGATCGAGAGCAAGACCGACGGCAGCGACGTGCGCAATTGCCAAGCGGGCGTCCCGAGGTTTTCCGTAAAGAATCGTGAGTGCAGCCTGCGTTCCAAATCGACGGTGAGCGAGTACGGCCCTTGAGTCTTGCGCAGGTTGAGTCCGTAGGCGTACGCGAATCGCTCGGGCGATGGGCGCAGGTAATACGCATCGGCTTGCGCACGCCAGCGCCATCCGTCGACGTTGCCGCGGTGCGAAAGCCGCAGGCGATCCGTGGAAAGCGTTTGATCGCCCCACAGCCTTTTCGCGGCCCACTCGATGTTTCCTGGATGGCCCGCAATCGACCCGTCGACCGCCAAGGTATACCGGCCTTCGTGCTGCTCGCCGCCTAAGTCGCCGCGCTCTTTTACGTATGCCGATCGCCAAGTCGCATCGAGCGACGAGCCGAGCGAAAACGCTTCCTCCCAACCCAAACTCAAGTCGTCGTGTCCGGTCGCGCGATTCGCGAGCCGGTACGCCGTAAAGCTCCCCTCGCCTCGGTCGCCGTTGCGGTAGGTGTGGTGCACGCCGGCGCCGACGCCCTTGTTCTGGAACCAGTCGAGCGCCACTTCGCCGTGACCCTCGCCCGGGCCGTCGTAGGCGTAGCGCGTTTTCACATACCATCCATCCGAGGCGTTGTGGCCGATCTCCGGCAGACGAATGTCGCTTGGGCTCTCGTCTTTCAGCGAGATGGAGACGTACGGCCAGTAAAAGAGCGTGATGCCGCTTTCGACAAAGCGTACGTTGCGGATCACCATCCGATCGCCGGGGAACACATCGATCCGGCGGCTCGCCAAGTAGTATCCCGGGCTCGAGAGCGGCAGGCACGTCGTAAGCCGGGCGTTCTCCACCGATCCGTACGCTTCGCCAAGTTCGAGTATGTCCCCAAGGAGGTAGATTGGCGAGTTGAATCCTTCGATCTCAAATGATGCGACCGCCTCTTCGATCGTGCCGGTTCCCGTACCCAGGTCGTACGTGAACTGCGCCCCCTCGATCGTATTCTCAGCCTGCCGCACCCGGACATTTCCGGTGAACACCGCGAGCTCTGCATCGGCATCAAACTTCATTCGCTCCGACGTGATCTGCATGTCGCCTTGGGTCATCGTGACGCCGCCCACGGCGATCCAGCCGTCCTTGCTGTAGTAAATCGCTCCGCCGATCGCCGACGTAATGCTGACGCGCTCTGCGGCAAACGCGGCCTGGCAAAGGAGGGTCCAAATGAGCACAAAGATCGCGGTAGCAAGCGGCAACCCCTTGGGGCGGGCGGCAAACTTAGGCATGAAGCACGCTCTTTCTATATGGCAGATCGTTTGACGAGATTCTAACTACGACGCGGTATCCATTCCACTCAAAGAGCTTTGCGACCTTGTGGAAACACTTTGATACTCAGAAGGAAGGAACTTCGAAACGCACGCTATCGATCGGATCTGACCAGGAGCGCGAGGCCCACGGCGAGGAAAACAACGTTGGTCGCCCAGGCGGCGACGAGCGGCGGTAGGACGCCGTTTCCGCCCAGCGACTGAAAGAACGAAGCTGAGACGTAGTAAAGGAATGCGACGGCGAGGCTCGCGACGACGCCAAAGACGCGCCCGCCCCGCATCGAGCGCAAGGTGAGCGGCGCGCCGACCATCACCCAAAGGAACCCTGCGAGCGGCAGCGATGCCTTCATGTGGTAGGCGACCTCAAAGCGCTTGACGTCGAGACCGCCCCGCTTGAAAAGGCGGATGTGCTCCAGGAGTTCCGCCCTTGTCATCTCGTCGGTCGTCTTTTGATTGCCGAGGTACACGTCGAGGCTCTGCGCCATCGGGTACTCCATCGCCTCAAAGCCGAAGTCTTCGACGGTAAATCCTTCGTCGTCCAGCGTTTTGATCACGCCGTCCCGCAAGTGCCACACTCGGTCTTCGTAGGTGCCGGACGTGGCGCTGATCATTTGCGGGTAAGCCCCGTCGCCGATCTCGTATACGAGGATCCTGCGCATCTCGCGCCGCTCGCGGTCGACTTCGCCCACGTAAAAAAACCGATCTTGCGCCCCGCGAAAAAAGACGCCCTCTTGCACCGTAGGGAGCGGATCTCGAAACAGGGCCTGGCGGAATAGATTCTCGGCGACGTGATTGCTTGCAGGGACGACCTCTTCATTGAGAACGAACGAGATACCGCTTACGAGCAAGGAAAACGTGAGGATCGGCACGATGATCCGCTTGAACGATGTCCCCGTGCCGAGGAGCACCTTTAGCTCACTGTCCTTTGCCAATCGGCCAAGGGAGAGCAGCGACGCGAAGAGCACGGCGATGGGAAGCGAGATTACGACCACGCCCGGGATCTTATAGATCAGCAGTCGGACGACGGTCGCAGCCGGCATCTTGCGGTCGACGATCAGGTCGGTGAGCTCAAAGATCAAGCTGCTTAGGAGCATGACGGTAAAGCCCGCCACGGCTGCGACGAATGGCCCGGCAAACTCCCGAGCCGTATAGCGGTCGACGATCGTCAAGCTCGCCTCGCTCCTCACCCATGTGTGGCAGTTGTTAGGTGGCGGCATGCGGAGGTTTCCGGCCACGCCTCTTAAGTAGCCCTCGACCGGTCCCCGCCGCTTGCCGCTCGTCTTGATCGAACAGGCGTCTAAGAGCGACTAAAAGCGCAGGCGTACGCCTAAGGCCGCGGTCGCTTCCTTGAGATCCATGAGCGCGAAATCTGCGGATATGACCGGGGAAAGCACCATCCGCGCCCCAACGTTTAGTCCCCGCGATGTATACTCGCCGTAAAGCGTCGTTGGGGGCGACGCCGCGCCGCCTCGGGAGACCGTGCTGAGCGTGTAGGAGACGCCTGCAAACAACCCTTTGATCCGTCCGATGCCGTAGCCCCCGTGGAGGCGCACTCCGGGAACGAGCCGCTTGCTCACTGTGGCGTAGCTCTGCCCGCTCTCGAGGCCGATGGCGATCGCCGGTCGATCGTTGGTCTCGCGATGGATCGTGCCTTTAAAGACAAAGCCGACTCCTGCGTCCGACCCGGTCCTGATGTTGTTGATGCCGACTTCGACATCGTCCAGGATCCCGTAAACGGCGGCGAGCCCAAACTCCCCGTCCAAGTAGCGAACGGTCAACTCGAGATCACCATTTGCCAGGACGTCAGCCGAGGGAACTTCGATGAGACCCGTGGCGCCGGAGATCGTACCGGCCCCCGCCGACGCCGCAACGAATGCGATGGCGCCCGTCATGACCGCGAGGAGCACGCCCGCCCGTACGGCCTTGATTTTACTGTGAAACCGCTTGAACACCTTGACCATCCTTCCAGGGTTTACCGGTCCCCCATAAACAAAGAATGGGACCGATTGGTCCCCGCCCCGGATACACCGCCGCTAAGTGGGAGTATTCGGCAGGGCAGCGAAGGTTCCCTTCGGCGCCCAGATTTTGTAAACCAAGCGCTACTCCACCGCCTCCGCCAACTCGCTCCACTCGGTCTCGAGGCGCTCGAGCTTCGCAGTGATCTCGGCATGCTCCTTTGACAGCCCCTCGACGCGGCCTTGATCCTCGTACGTAGACGGGTCGGCGAGGGCCTCCTCGATCTCCAACTTTTTCTCGGCGAGGAGCTCGATTTCTTGTTCAATCGAGGCGATGCGCTCGAGCGCCTTTTTCGCTTCAGACTCCCGTTTTCGAGCTGCATCCCGCGCTTTTGGCGCCGAGCCTCCCCTCTCGTCGGTGCGCCTCGTCGCGGCCGACTCGGTCGCCTTGCCCGCGGCCTCTCGCCTTTCGGCAAGCCAAGCGACGAGCGCGGCGTACCCGTCCGTAAAACTCGTCACCTGTCCGTCTTCCACCCACCAAACGGTCCGAGCCATGCGCTCGAGGAGCGACCGGTCGTGCGTGACGAAAAGCAGCGTCCCGTCGTACCCGGACAGCGCTTCCTCAAGAGCCTCGCGCATCCCGATGTCGAGGTGGTTGGTCGGCTCATCGAGGAGGAGGAGATTTCCCCCGTGCAGCAGCAGTTTAGCAAGCGCGAGGCGACTTTTCTCCCCGCCGCTCAACATGGAAACTTGCTTGTACACATCGTCTCCTCGAAAGAGAAAGCGCGCGAGAAACGAACGCGCCTCCCCCACCTGCTGGCGCTTTTCGTCCAGGGCTTCGTCGAGAACGGTTTTTTGGGGGTCAAGATCGTCTCGGTGTTGCGAAAAGTAACGAAGCGACACGCCCCGCCCAATGTCGACGACGCCCTGGATCGGCTCCAGCTCTTCGCTGATCGCCTTGAGGATGGTGCTCTTTCCCGAGCCGTTCGGCCCGGCGATCCCGATCCGGTTTCCTCGCTCGATTTCAAGCGTGAGGCCGCGAAAAATCTCATGCGCTCCGTAGCCGAGCGTCACGTTCTCAAACGTGCAGACACGCTTCTCGCTGCGCGGCCCCGACGGCACGGAGAAGCGGGCCTTGCGCGGCTCGGTCGGGGGCGGCGGAGCCTCTTCCATGCGCGCGAGGCGCTTTTCCCGGCTCTTCGCCTGCGTTGCGCGGTTTCCCGCCTTGTACTTGCGAATGTACGCCTCGAGCTTCTCCCGCTCTCGCTGATCTTCCTCAAACACCTTTGCCATGCGCTCACGGCGCATCGATGCCTGCTGCCGGGATGCGGTGTAGTTTCCGGGATAGGCGATGACGGCGGCATCCTCGATCTCCCAGGTTTCTTCTGTCACCTGATCGAGGAGGACTCGGTCGTGCGAGACCACCACGTATCCACCGCTTCCTCGCTGGAGGAAGCTCTGCAACCACTCCGTCGACTCGAGGTCCAGGTGGTTGGTGGGTTCGTCGAGCAGCATGAGGTCCGCGCCCGTCAGCAATACCCTCGCCAGCTCGGCCCTAGATCGTTGACCGCCGCTCAACGTATCAAACGGCTGATCGAGCTGGTCGGCCGAAAAACCAAGACCAAACAGCGCGCCGCGCACGCGCGCATCGCGCTCGTACCCACCGGCTTGCTCAAACCTAGCCATCTCGAGGGAGTACGTGGACATCACGTCGGCGAGGCGATCCGCATCCGATTGCACCGCCGGATCGCCCATCTGCGTTTCGAGTGTGCGCAGGCGCTCCTCCAGTGCGTCCAAGTGGGCGAGGCTCGACCGGGCAAAGTCAAAGAGTGTGCCGGCAAACCCAAACGGGATCTCCTGGCGCAGGAGCTCGATCCGGGCGCCTTTGGCGACGACGACGCTCCCCTCGTCCGGGGCCGCGCCAGCGAGCATCTTGAGCAAAGAAGATTTCCCCGACCCGTTGGGTCCGATGAGGCCGATGCGCGCTTGTGGGTGAATCTGTAGCGTGGTGGGGCCTACGATCAGATCAGCGCCGTAATAGCGCGTGGCGCCGATTAAGCGAATGAGACTCATGCGTCGCCGCCGGCCGGAATCTCCTCTTCGAGCCGACGGATCTTCTCCTCCAGTTGCTGTAACTTTCTCTTTAGCGCCTTGACGTCATCGATCATCTCGGGAACCCGATGCGTCGCCGCCATGATGCGCATGCTCTCTTTGTGCGGACGTGCGGGAAAGCCCGAAACAAAGGAACGTGCCGGAATGTCCTTTGCGACCACGCCGCGCCCTGCAACGACCGTATCGTCGCCTACCTCGACGTGGCCGACGACGCCCGATTGCCCGGCCAAAGTGACGCGGTCGCCGAGCTTCGCGCTGCCCGCGATCCCAACCTGGCTCACGATCAGGCAATCCTCGCCGATCCTCACGTTGTGCGCGATTTGGACGAGGTTGTCCACCTTCGTTCCCCGCTTGATGATCGTGGCGCCCGAAACGCCGCGGTCGATCGCCACAAGGGCGCCGAGCTCGACGTCGTCCTCGATGATCACCGTTCCGAGGTGAGGCACTTTGCGCTGCTTCTTTCCGACAGGGACGTAGCCAAAACCGTCGCCGCCGATCACGCAGCCCGCGTGGATGATCACGTTTTTGCCGATCACGACGCGATCATACACGGTCACGTTCGGTTCGATGACGGTTCCCCGGCCGATCTTGGTCCCTTTTCCTATGTATGCCCCCGCGCCGATGCGCGCCTGGTCGCCGATCACAGCCCGTTCCCCGATCACGGCGTGCGGCCCGATCGTTACGTTTCGCCCAAGGCTCACCCCATCACCGAGCACCGCGGTGTCATGGATGCTCGGCTCCGTGTCCACCGGAGGCTGAAACCGCTCCAACACCTCGACCCACGCAAGGCGCGGGTTGCTCACGCGAATTACCGGCACGTCGATTTCGGGGGCATCCTTTGGAACGATGACTGCGCCCGCTCCTGTACGCCTCGCCATCTCAAAATACCGTGGTTCGGCCGCGAACGTGATTTGATCCGGGCCGGCCTCGTCGATCGGCGCGACGCCCTTGATCTCTTTATTGGCCGGCCCGATCAGTTCGCCGTCGACCCAGCGGGCAATCTCCCCTAGACCTGGCAACCGTCTCTCCCCGCTCTCTCTTCGACTTCCGGCTTAAAAGCGCGGCATGCCGGGTGAGTAAAACACCTCTCGTCATAGACCAAGTCGCTCGGCAACCCTTGGCGTTAGGTCCACTCCGCCATATACGACCGCGCTCACGTCGAGAATCACATCGACTCCGCTTTCAGCGGCGACCTCCTCAAAGGCGCGAGTGAGGTCCTCCATCAAATTGCGAATCCCAACGTTCTCCTCGAACTCCTTGAGGAGCGTTTCGTACCGTTCAAAGAGCGCTTGCTTCGCCTCGGCATCGAGCCCTTCGGACTCTTGGTCAAATAGGTCTTGCAAGCGGTCGCGCTCGTTCATCACCATAGAGATTTGCAACCCCGCGTACAGATCTACGATCGCGTCTCGATCCACGTATCCCACGGTCGATTGTTGCTGTGCAGTCGAGAACATCATTCCGCCGAGTGCGGCGATCGCCGCCCCGACGAGGACTATGAAAAAGGCGCCTTTGCGAAAGCGTTGCACGTAATCGTACGTCCTTTCGTCGAACATCGTCTCTTTAAAACAAGTTAGTCCCATTATAGCAATCGGCAAAGTGGGGTGAAAGGTCACGAGCACGGCACCCCAAAAAACAAACGGGGAGCGCGTTCATTAGTCTCGCGCCCCCCGCATGTTTTCTTACGCCTATTGCACTAGAACGTCGGCCCTAGGCTGAAGTACGCGTTGCCGCCCTTCTCGCCGATGCCGTAGTCGATTCGCATCACGCCGAGTGGCGTGTTGAACCGGATGCCAAGGCCAAAGCCTGCTTTCAAGTTGCCGAGGTCGATCGACCCGCCCTGCCAAGCGTTGCCCGCATCGGCAAAGATGACGCCTTGGAGTGTATCGTTGAGCGGGATGCGGTACTCGGCCTGCACGACGAACATGCGGTCGCCGCGGAACTCGCCTTGTCGGTAACCCCGCACCGTCTCGGAGCCTCCAACGCGAAACTCCTCCTGGCGAGGCAGCGTACCGACCCCGTAGCCGGCCATCGCCCTTACGGCCCACGTCTGGTTATTGCTTCCGGCCTTGATAAACCGGCTGTACGACGTTTGGTACTTGGTAAACTCCGTGTCGCCCCCGAGGAAGCGGCCGGCGGTCTCAACGGACAGGTTGTACCTAAAGCCGAGCGTCGGGTAGTACAAATGGTCCGTCGTGTCGGTCTGCACAGCGGCCGTGATGCTCCTCGTGCGGTTGCTCGTCGCCGGGATTTCACTCGGATCCGAATCCGGAGTCACCGACGCGTTCTCCGCTTTCAGCGAAATGTACCCTCGCGTAAATAGCCCCAGCGGCCGTCCAAGCGTCACGTCTCCACCGGTACGCCGCTCCGTGTACGGGTACCACTCGCTGTTGACGCGGTCCTGACGGCGGTGGAGGGTGTTGTAGAGGTTGAATCCGGCCGAGATGTCGGTGCCAAACAGGTACGGCTCATCAAAGCCGAGGTCGTAGTTGTTTTTCGACTTGCCAAACTCCCACTTCACGCGCGCCCTTTCTCCGCGTCCGAGGAAGTTTTCGTCCGAGACCTCGATGTAGGCGCCAAGCCCGTCGGTCGAGCTGTACAGAGCGCCAAACGCCGCCCGCCCCGTCTTGTTCTCGACGATCGGCAAAAGGATGTCGATCGTGAGCGGATCGGCGCTTCGCTCCAAAAACTCCGGAATGATCGGCTCAAAGTAGCCGAGCTGACCAAGGCGCATGAGGCTGATCCGCAAAGTGTCCATCGACAAGATGTCTCCCGGCGCGAAGCGGAGCTCTCTGCGAATGACGTTTTCCTTGGTCTTTTCGTTCCCCTCGATCAGGATCTCGCCCACGCGCACAGGGGTCACTTCGACCTCGAGCACCTCGCCGTTCTGCCCGGCGAGCGCGATATTGGTCACCCGCAACACGTAACCATACTCTTCCCATGTGCGAGTAGGCAGCGGGTCAATCGACGCGGTGAGCGCGGTGGCGTTGAGAATGACGCCCTCCTCGACATCCAAAAACGCGCGCACGTCCTCGGCAGGAAGCACATTATCCTTCACCGTCACGTTCACTTGTCGAATCACCGGAAACTCGTCGACGATGAAGGTGACGCGCACCCCATCTCGGAATGCGACCGGGTCAGCCACGCGAACAAACTCAAAGTACCCCGATTGTGCGATCCGATTCACGTCGTCACGCAGCTTGTTCTCGTCGAGCGCCTCACCGACGCGCGTCGACTGAATCATCTCCATGATGCGCTCGGTGCTCATCTCGACATTGCCTTCGACCGTAATTTCGCGCACGATCGGGCGCGTCGAATTCTCCAATAGCAAACTGCCGGTAGGACCTTGGGCCCATGCCGATGCCGGCGCCATGATTGCCGCCATGAGCGCAATGATCAGGGCCGATAATAGTGGTCGAATCAACTTATGCTCCGTCATGTATACTAATTGAAACCTCCTGTCCCACCCGCGATTGAAACGTCGACAAAAACTCGCGTCGGGGACTTTAAGTCGACGTCCCCGCTCACTTCGTGTTGGCCCGGCGGCTCTCCTCCCCTTCTTCGCTCGGCAAATCCCAACATTTGCCCCTGCGATTTCCAATGCGCGCCCCATATCCTGCCATAGTAAGGCGACCGCGGCGGCACCTTGCGCCTAGAACGGCACAGAGATCTCGATGCCAACATCGCGCTTTTCTTCGAAATCCCACTCGGATGTAAGCGTCATGTTGGGACCAATGCGGTACTCCGCTGCGATGTCCTGGCTTGCCGCGCCACCGAGCGTCCTGGTGTACGACAAGTAGAGGTCGGGGTTGACGTACTTGCCGATGGTGAGCTGCACGGCGCCGCCGTTTTGGTCCACGCGAAACTGGTCGAGGTCGAGCGCGTTTTCGACGGCTTGTCCGAGGCGCCAATAAACCTGCGACGCGAGCTCCGCGTTGGCGAGATTTGCTAGGGATCGGGCGAGTTCGCCCCACCCTTCGCTCATGTCGACGCTTGCAGGGACGTTGAGAAGCTCTAAAATCTCCGACTGGGCGAGCGGTGGATCGGACGAAAGGTGCAGTTTGAGGTCGTCTGCAGGACCGGATACCGCCGCCGTGATTTTGACATCGCCCACTTTTCGCGTCCCCACCATCTCGAGTCTCGGCAGATTGGCTCCGCGAAACTGCACGGTTCCAACGGTGGCATCAAAGCGTGAGCCAAGGTAGCGAAAATCGCCCCGGATCAGCGCTACCTCGCCGAATAGCTGGGGATCCTTGACACTCCCCTTGATGCCGACTGCGCCCGCCATCTGACCTTTGAGGAACGTGCCGGCGCTCACCTCGGCCGCCTCGATCTCGATCTGGAGGTCGAGGCTTGGATCGTAACCGCGGCGCGCGCTTCCTTGTTTGGTGGCGCCCAGCGATGGCAGGGTCGGCAGGCGCAGCAAGTCGACTTTGCCTTCGTCCACTTGAAAAGCTCCGGAAATGGACGGGGAATTCAAGGGGCCAGAGAGCGCCAAATCGAAATTGACCAAGCCTTTGACGCCGTCGTCCTCATACGCGATGCGGCGACCGCCGGACCAAAGGTCAAGGCCCCACGCTCCATCGAGCAGTCCAAGCGTCCCCCCAGCGGTTACCTCCCCGCCCCAAACCTTGATCGGCAGCACGCTGACCGAGCCTTCATCGCCGCTGAAATCGACGCGGGCATCGACGGATTTCGTGCCGCTCTCTCCCGCCACTTCGAGGTCTCCCCACAGTCGTCCGTATCCAAAGAGGCAGCCATCGCAATCTGTGACTTCGTCACCCGCTCGCCCACCGCTTGACACGGAACCGAGGTCCACCTCGAGCCGTCCCACCCGAAGCACGACATCGCCGGACTGGAGGTCCTGGATGGACAGGTCGGCCTCGGCCCGCCAAACGCCCGCGTTGGCTTCAAACCGAAGCGGTCCGCTCGCGCTTCCTTGTATCAAGCCCGCGCCCCAGCCGCCGTCCAAGATCCCTAAGGGGAAGCGTCCGAGCTCCGCCGCGAGGGCATACGTGCCGTCGGACGGCCGCCATGACGCATCGAGTTCGACCGCGCCCTCCCCTGCGACGCCCTTTCCAGTGAGTCGCAGCTCCTCGGAGATCCGGCCTCCGCCCGAGAAATCGAGCCGAGCCCGCATGGACTCGGGACCGTCCAGCAACACGCCCTCACCTTGGATCTGATCGAGCTCGCCTCGGGCCGCAAGGGTAAGCTGCGCCTGATCCCGCTCTAGGACGAGCGACGAAACATCCCAGCCGCGCTTTGACCACATTCCGACCAGAGAGGCGCCGCTAAAATCCATGTCCCGATAGCCCAATCGGTCGCTTTCAAGGCTGCCGCTTACGCTAAGACCATCCGGCGCGGCGGACTTGACCTCGACGACCCCCGACACCGTTCCCCGCATCGTGCGATCGCCTGCGAAGGCGACGCCCAGTGCCCTAAGGAGCTCGACGATGGCCGGAGCGCTGCTGCTCACGACTTGGAACTCACCGTCGAAACCGTTTGTCCCAAACAGCGCTTCGCGCACCTCGATTGATCCGCCCCCGACCTTGGCGTCGCCCGTGAGCGCCAGGCCACCTCGAGGCGAGGACTCAAACTCAAACGCACCGTCGACAAAGGAGAAGCTACGCAAGTAGGCCCAGGGAATGCCCAGTGAGCCCGATAGCTCGCCGTTTGCCCACGCCCCGGACGCGGCAAACGCTCCGGACGTCTCTCCCGCCAGCGCTCCCGAAACATCAAAGCTGCTGCCGTTATCCGTTGCGCGGATATTCCCCGCGAGCTCGCCTTCGGTGGTCGACAAGGACCCATAGGCAAATTGAGATAGCTTGACCTCATACGTGCCTAGAAGCCCATCTTCAAGATCCGCAACAGCTACATCGATGTCGGCTCGACCTGCGAAAGCCGCGGCGTCGACGTCAACACCGAGAGCAAGCCCGATGAGCCTCGCAAGGAGCCCAATAGGCAATCCCGCTCCTGTAATGCGCAGGTCCCCGCCTTCTGCGGGAGCGTACTCGACCCGGACGGCATCGCCGTCCACGGAAAAGCGCGCGTCGATCGGGGCATCTCCACCGCCCGAAAGGTCGAGTTCCCACGCTGAGCTCTCGTCTGCCCCAAACTCGGCAAGGCTCCCGTGAAGCCGCCCAAGGACCGCAGGCCGCTCCATGAGACCTTGAAGTGTAAGTGTGCCGTCGACGGGGCCAAGCGCCGCGAGCGGCTCCCATGCCGCCGCGAATTCGTCGCCGCCGAGGAGCATTTGCCCCACTTCGCTGATGTCGACACCTCGCAGGTCGACGGAGACGCTCGTTTCGTCGCCCACTTCGCCGGACAGGCGAACGCTCGCATCGCCTCGAGTGCCTGAGATCTGAAACCCGTGTCCTGGCTTCTCCGGCGGGCCCCCCAAGGGGCGGTATTCGCCCCGAAGCGCCCAGGGCACTTCCCCGAGGTAAAGGTTCGCGCTGCCGACCTGCGCTGACAAGCCGCGCGGACCTGGCGTCAACGTCGCTCGGACTTTGGTGACGACCTCATCGTCCCCGATGATGATCGTCCCGTCCGTCACGACCACGGAAGCGCCGACCAAACTTGCCCCTCCGATGCCGGCCATGTCCGAAGCCATCAACTGCTGCAATTCCTCTTTGATCCCCTCGAGCCAATCGCTCGGAGTAAGCTTGGCGCTCGCCTTATCTTGATCGATGCGAAGGGTCGGCCGGATGAGCTCAACCCGCTCGACCCCGGATGTGACGCCATCCCGAAGCGCCGAAATTGCCGAAAACGTCACCTTGATTTCGTCGGCCGATGCCCCTCCTCGTTCCACTCCGACCAGCGAGATCGACGCGGGCGAGTTCACCTCCACCTTTTCGACCACGACATCCCGTGGAAGCGCCTCGCGAAACGCATGAGTCGCCAAATGCTCGACAGGCTTTTTCCAGCCGTACCAGAGCGTAAGCGTGACGGCGACCAAAAGAGCGAGCGTAATCACGGCCGCCCTCGGCCTTCGCTTTGGTACGCTCGGAGGCGATTCAGACATGGCGCGATCCTCCATCGACAGGCTACGAGACAAAGGGATGGCAAACGTAAAGAAGGGCAGGAGCGTGCTCCCGATGATGTGACATTCGCAAGGAAGGGGCCTTGATCCTTCGAGAATCCGGCGGTGTGACTCAGGTCACGGGGATTGAATTTTTAGGCGGATCGACCATTCGACCCGCCCCGGATTACCGCTCAAACGGAAGGTGATCGTACGTGCGAGGCGGTTCCTCTCTTAGCGCCCGGTCTGGCGCATCCTCGAGCGACTCGGCGGGCGACTCGGCGGGCGCTTCGTCCAGTGTTTCGTCGGGCGCCTTGATCTCAAGAGAGAAGAACGCGTCTCCCAAGACGACATACTCGAGGGCGTGCGTCACGCGCACTGGGTCCGCAATGTCGACAAAGGCGTCGGCGCTCGCCTCCGACCATGCGTAGGCGCTCGGCTCGCCATGCTCATGCTCGTCGGGCTCCGCCGATTCTGCAACGTCCGGAGAGCTCGCCGCCGTCGAGCCGTACGGGGGATAAAACTCGAGGACGAGATCGTTGTTTCTTGGGCGGGTCACAAAATCCTCGACGATTTTGTCGAGGCTCTCTGCCCGCGTGCGATCCATCTCCTCTTCGTCATCTTCCCAGCCGATTTGAAAAGATGGGTCAAGTCCTTCCGGGAGCAAACCGCCAAACCCAAAGCCGCCGCCTTGCACCGATACGGTCGTCTGGCCCGGAGCGACCCAATCGGGGATATCGAGCGGCACCGTGATCGTAAACGTATTCTCCCTATATGGACGAAGGGCGACATCGACCAAGACTTGCTGTCCCGGAAACACCGTTTCGCTGTGAGGCGTCGCCTTGACGACGCTCGCCGTTCTGCGGCCCTGCTCGATGCGGACATCGATCTCCACCGCCCGCAGCTCCGGGTCTTGAAACTCGTTCTCACTGAGCAGGAGAAGCGCCTCATACGCCTCGACGAGCGACTCGGCCGCGACGTCAAACTGGCTGTAGACCATATTGGACCGAACGAGGGGATCCGGCAAGCCATCGCCATAGATGGTAAACTCCACCCAGCCCGTCCCTTCGCCGATCCGGTCGATGCCGCGATCGAGCGCTTCCAGGGCGCCGATCACGAGGAGGGGAACGGTAAGCAACTCGTCCTGCACGGCCGCAACTTGAAATTGTGTCTGCTTTTCCCGATCTTGGTCCTTGACGCGAGCGGACAAGCGCACCGTCTCGGGCAATACACCGATCACTCCGCCGACCCCTGCGCTCCGGTCTTGCGTGATCGCTCCCAAGGCGGCGCCGCTGTTTGCCAACTTGAAGGGAACGGAAATGCTCGTGACGGTGGTCAGCACCTGAGCACGAGACGCGAAATAGGAGACGTCTCCCTTGCTAAAGAAGGGGTGTCCGAAGGCGACGAACGCACCGTCCTCCACGTGCGTCACGGTGCCGATCGCCCCGACGCTCGCATCGCCGCGCATCAGTTGGACGCCGAGCGCGCTTCCGGGAAGGAGTTCGTTCGATTCCTCTTCGACCGCGGTCAGGTCGGAGGAGGAACCACCGGTAACCGGTACAAAGCCGAGCCCTTCGACAAGTGAGCGGAGGCGCCCCATCGCTCGCGGCCCAAGCCCCGAAACCGCCAGAGGTGTAGCGATCGGCGAGGCCACCCAGACATCGTCTTCGACGATGCTGCGCGCGCTTGCAGCGCTTATCGGATCGGGCGCGATCACAACCCCGGCCATCGGCAAGGGAGGGCGCTGCGAAAGCTCCGGCGCCCCGCCTTCTCCACGTTCGGCGCCCGCTCGCGCGAGGGCGAGCACCTCCAACATGTCCTCCGCCGGGGTGACGAGACCGATGCGGTGGTCGGCCATGTCAAATCCGTAACCGATCCCTCCGAGCAGGCGTCCGTCCACATAGACCGGGCTGCCGCTCATTCCTGCTGCGATGCCGCCGGTGCGCTCCATCACATCGCCTTGGACGCGGATCAACACGAGGTCGCCTGCGGGCCCCGCATTCTCCAGGACGCCGAGTATCTCCACGGGAAAGGATTCGATCACATCGCCCTGCACCACCGTGTATCCGTTCCCTACCAGTCCCGGAACGACTTCCCGCACGGGATAAACCTCGATGGCGCCTGCAAATGCCCAGCCGGCGCTTGCCAACGTGAACAATGCCGCGATCAAGATCACTTTTTGAAAGCGCATCGCAAGTCGCTTCAAGTCACAATCACTCACATTCAAAATGGGGGTACGGCACGCCGCGCCGCTTGATCACGAAGCATCGTCCGTCAAAAAGACCAAGATTGCGGAGGCGATCAGGCGCTCTTCCCCGCCCGACGGCTGATTGAGCACGATGCCGTTCAATACGAGCGTACTCGATCCTCCGCCGTCCAGATTCATCGCCGATTCGGCCCCGAGGCGAATCATCAATTCAGCAAGTTCGCCAAGGGTCGCCCCTACGCTGCGGCCATTGCTGCGGCCGTCAACGACAACCAGGAGTAGCTGACCGTCGCGCGTGACGCCAAGGGCGGATCGTGGCGCTCGCCCGATCAATACGTCGGCCTGAAATCGCTCCTCCACCCCGGTTATGGCGACTTTCCCGTCCCTCACGAGCTGCGGGCCGCCACCGATTGCAAACTGCACGCCCCCTGGCACAATCGGCTCGACGGCATAGCGAAAGGCGAGTCGATCTCCCGGCCGGAGCCGTTCGAGCCGCGGGTCGCCTAAGTCAAAGTTAATGGCGAACCCTTCGGCAGGAGCTTCCTGCGCCCGCCGTGTCGACACCCGCCCATCCTCGATCAAGAGCCAATCGCCCGCGCCTTGAGGCAACCGGCCGAAGTCTGCCGTGTACACCACGATTTCGCCGGAGCTCCGTGGGCGATTGATGCCGTCGACGATCAAGTTGCCGTAGGGCGTTTCAATCCAGAGTCTTGTACCGAGTCGCTCGATGAACGGAAGGCCGTTGCCGTCGATTCCAAACGCCGTCCGATCGTAGATCGACTCGCTCACGAGCTCGCCGTCTCTTATCAGCAGGCCAAGAGGCCTTCCCGACCAGTGAAAAAAACCGCCGTTGAGGCCGGCGATCGCGCCGGATCGCGCCACGACGTCTCGCAGGCTTGCGCGCCCAAACGCATCCCCTGAAAGCATCGGGCGAACGGAAACGCCTGGCCGCGTCGGGTCGACCTTTAAGTACTTTACGCTCAAGGGTCCGTGCACCTCCCCCGCACGAACCGAGCCATACACAATTCCCCGTGCGATCGTGATCTCCTCGACGATTTGAAACAGCTTGGGCACGACGACGAGGAGTCCGTTCGCCTCCTTTTCGACGATCGGTCGAGGAAGCGCGTAACCTAGATCGATGACGATGCGCGCGCCAAGTGGTCCCTCTGCGATGCGAACCCGCTCCACGGCTGGATCGCGGATGGCGATCTCCTTAGGAGCCAAGGGACGAGCGCCCACATCGACAATGACCTTGGGCGGCGACTGGGAGTGCCAGACGCGGTACGTCGCATCGGAAACGTCCTCTACGAAGAGCCGAAACTCGGATGGTGTAAGTATCGGATGAACGGGGCCGAGGTCAACGAGCCGGGCCTCCTCCGACAAGGCGTCAGGAACGAGGAAAAAAAGCGCTATGATGATGAATAGGAAAACGCTAAACGACGAGCGACGCACGTATCCTCTTCACTCGCATGAAGACGTCACCTCAAATCTTTTCCGTGACTATTCCCCGGCTGGTCTGCCCATCCTCTAATGCCCTGGCAATCCAACATTTGGCGGTCAAAGGCCGCGACCGCTCACCCATCATTTGGCGAGCTGGTCATATAGGAGCTTTGCAAGGCCGATGCCTCCGGCTGCGGCCAAGTTGGCAGACCGCTCTTGGTCCATGGCGTCCTCGTAGATCTCGCGGGCGAAACTCTTTTCAAAGAGCCCGCCCTCGGGTATGGTCTGCCGCATCCCTTTGATCATCTGGTGGATGAAGTAGGCTTCAAAGCTCTCCACTGCGGAGCGAAGCGCTTGATCGCTTCCCTCGCTAGACTCGTTGCTCTTTGCTTCTTGAATGGATCGCGCCTTGTCCAACTGCTGTTCAAACGACGATGTCCCAGCGGACCAAACGGCGGCATCCCGAGCCGCAAAGCTCGCAAAAGCTGGGCGGTCAGCGATCCGCATTCACATTACCTCCAAGACGCCGTACAGCGCGCCGGCCGACTTGATCGCCTGCAAAATCGCCACAACGTCCCTCGGCGTGGCGCCGACCGAGTTGAGCGCCTCAACGAGGTCGTGCACGCTTGCCCCCGTCTCGAGCACCATCAAACGGCCGGGACTTTCCGTCACGGTCACTTGGGCGCTCCGAGTGATTACGGTTTGCCCGTTAGAAAAAGGCGGCGGCTGAGACACTTCGACCTTCGGCTCCACGCGCACGCTGATACCACCGTGGGCTACGGCGACGGTCGCGATGCGCACATCGTGGCCTAAGACGACCGTGCCCGTCCTCTCGTTGATGACGATCTTTGCCGTGGCGTCGGGTTGTATCGCGATCTCTTCCACCCGGGCGATAAAGGGAATCGGATCAGATCTCATTGCCTCGGGCACGCGCACGGTAATTGCGCTTTGGTCGACCGCCCGTGCAACCTCTTCCCCGGTGAGCGCGTTGATGGCGTCCGCAACCCGTGCAGCCGTCGCAAAGTCGGGCTCTCGCAGCACCCACGTGAGCGTTCCACCCTCGGCAAGGTTGATCGGCACGGATCGCTCCACGATCGCACCGTTTGCCACGCGGCCTACTACCGGGTGATTCTCCTGTACTCTGGCGCCGCCGCTCCGGACGTTAAGCCCCCCGATCGATACGGGACCCTGGGCGACGGCGTACACGTCTCCATTGGCGGCGGTAAGCGGCGTTTGCAGCAAAAACCCGCCCTGAAGGCTGCGAGCATCGCCAAAGGACGAGACGGTCACGTCGATGACGTCCCCTTCGCGGGCAAACGCCGGCAGGGTCGCGGTCACCATGACGGCGGCCACGTTCCTCAGGCGAAGATCGTGGGCTGACACCGTAATGCCAAACCGCTCGAGCATATTGGCGACCATCTGCACATTGGCTTGCGCGCCGCGGCCGTCCCCCGTTCCATTCAGCCCGATGACAAGGCCAAGGCCCGAGAGCTGGTTATCCCGTACAGCATCAATGCGAGCCAGCTCTTTCACCCGTACTGTAGGCTGTTCCCAAGCGATCGAAGCCGATGCGGTCTGGGCGACCTGTGCCGCCGTTGGCGCCGGGACTTGGGTCACAAGCGCCACGATCAGCAACCCACCCACGTAGAAGCGAAGCAATTTCAATAACGAGCGCGGCAGTTCGACCACGTGACGTGTCCCCTCTCCTTTTATAAATCCGATTGGCCGCCGTCCCAATGGGCAGAGGCGTTACAACAGCCAGTCAAATAGGCGTGTGAGCAGGCCTGGCTGTTGCTTTGCTCCCAGGGCCCCGGCCCCGACGAAGGTGATGTGCGCGTCTGCGACGTACGTTGAGAGCACCGTGTTCTCCGGGGAGACGTCTCGAGAGCGCACGAGGCCTGAGACGATGATCTCTTGCGTCTCGTTGTTGATCACGATCGTCTGGCGCCCTTCGATCCGCAAGACGTCGTTTGGCAGCACCTCGACTACCTTGGTCGTCATCTTGGCCTCGAGGCTGCCCCCGCGGGTGGTCGCCCCTCCGGCCGTCGAAGAATCCTCGCCGCTCGCGGATATGAGCGGCAAGACGCTCGATAGGATTCCAAGTCCCGGACCGATGCGCACCTCGCCGTCTTGCGACATCCGCGTGGCCGCCTCCTGAGACGCCGCCGATCGCTCGACGATGATCAAGGTCAAAAGGTCGCCCACTCGGCGAGCCTTTCGGTCGGCAAACAGTGAAGACCCGTCAGCCCAAAGCGATGCGGCCGACCCGACCGCCGTCCATGTGAGCAAAATCCCCAGGGCGATGAGCGCCTGTGTACGTCGGTTCATGTGTTGGTCTCTCCTTTCTCCGCTGCTCGTTTAAGTGCCTAAACGAGCAGCCGCTTCGGCGATCTGCCTATAGACCCGCGACCCAGACCGTGCCGTCCGGGGCCAAGGTGCCCGACAGTCTCTTGCCGGAACTCGGGTTGAGCACCGCCATCTCCTCGCCAACAAATCCGTCTTGATCGGCGATCCCGGCGATTTCCACGATCACCTTGCCGACCTTCGCGGCCACCAAAACGCTCTCGCCACGAGCCACGTCCGGCATCCGTTCCACGGAGCGCTCGGTCAAGACCGCGCCTTCGCCAATAAAGCGGACCGCCCTGATCTCACCGGGAACCAACCACGGTTCGAGCGGCCTGGCTAGTTCCGTCTCCACGTAGGTCACATCCTCGGGATGAACGACTTCCCCACGTTGAAACGTGCGGACGGTCACCGGCGCGAGTTGCACGACCCCGGCTCGCACGCTTACGTTCACGCGCCGCCAAAAGCGCTGATTGTGGTACACCTCGACGGGTACGGTGTACGCGCCCCACGCCGGGCTCCTCGACGAGATGCGAAACTCCAAATCGCCCACGGGCGCTACAAACTCGCGCGCGTCGACCTCCAGCACGAGTTGCGCGGTTTCAGGAACGGCGCCAAGGCGCAAATACCAGTCCCGCACGGCCTCATGCAGCGCTTCCGCGCCGACGCGGATCCCCGCCGTGCTGACGCGGGTCGCCTGCCGAGCCGCGATCAGGAGAATCTCCCCGCCCGGCAAACGGGCCTGCCGCATGCGCATTTGCACCGTTCCGAGAGTCACGCTGCGCGCCGAGCCGGGCGGCGGCGCCTGGCCGCCGGAGAGCCGCGCGAGCTCGAGGCGAAGCGACTCACATGCGGCATCGATCTTTGCAATGTAGCCGAGGTACACCGTATCCCCTTCGACCCACGCATCGGCTAGCAGCGCGACCGTGGCGAGCGGCGTTTGTGCGCCCAAAGGGACTGCAAGCAAAAGCGCGCATGCGATGGTGCAAATCGAGGCCCAGATGCGTCCCGCGCCAAACGTACTCAACGCTGACTACCGCCTCAAGTTGTTCGCTGTCTGCAGCATGTCGTCAGAGGCCTGGATCGCCCGAGAGTTTACTTCATAGGCCCGCTGGCTCGTGATCATCGCGACCATCTCCTCGACCACCTGCACGTTGGACATCTCGAGGAACCCTTGAGCCAAATTGCCAAGGCCATCCAGTCCGGCGATGCCCACGAGCGGAGCGCCGGACGCCGCGGTGGCGAAGTACAGGTTTCGCCCGGCGCTTTGCAGACCGGCCGGGTTGATGAACCGCGCGAGTTCGATCTGACCGACCGTCTGCGGCTCACTGTCCCCTGAAATGGTCACCGAGACCGTCCCATCGGTCCCGATCGCGATTTGAACCGCCGATTCGGGAATCATGATCTCCGGCTCTAGGTAAAAGCCGTCCGACGTGACGATCCGACCATTTGCATCCTGCTTGAACGCGCCGTCTCGGGTGTAGGCGATCGTTCCGTCGGGCATCAGCACCTGGAAGAACCCGTCCCCTTCGATCACCACGTCGAGCGGGTTGTCCGTCTGCTTAAACGTGCCTTGGGAGAAGATTTTTTGCGTCGCCACGGTTCGAACGCCATGTCCGATTTGAATGCCCGTCGGTATCTGAGCGCCTGCCGTCACCGGGGTGCCCGCAAAGCGCACGCTTTGATAGAGCAAGTCTTGAAAGTCCGCTCTGCTCTTCTTAAACCCGGTGGTGTTCACGTTTGCGAGATTGTTGGCGATCGTATCGATGTTGAATTGTTGTCCCGCCATTCCCGAGGCTGCCGTGTGAAGCGACCTCATCATGGTGCATCGCCCTTTCTTTTTAGATTTTGAAAAATGAAGAGCGCGGCCAATCAATACAGATGAGCGGTCCATACGGACATCACGCCCGCAATAACGAACGCTCTCTTCAATGAACTGGCAGCGCTTATCACAAAGCGAGTTCAAGTTTGAACGATTTTAAGATGAACCGCCTCGGTCAGTCGGCGGCCCGTAAGGCTTCCTGACGATGAACGCATCCCGACCGTCCCACTCATCGCCTCGGTCCGGCCTCTTCGCCTTGACACTGCCATGTATTTGAATTTGGATCGAACCTGACGTTACCGCATCGACGGCACGTCGTTGATCAGGCGCCCTAAGGTTTCGTCCTGGGTCGTGATCATGCGCTGGTTTGCTTCATACGCTCGCTGGATCGCGATCATGTCGACCATTTCTCGAACCACGTTCACGTTTGAAAGTTCTAGATGCTCTCTATGGATTTGCGAGCCGGTTGCTGCCAACGCGGCGCCTGAACCCTCCGTAGGAGCGAGCAGGTTCTCACCCAGCCGCTCGAGCGCCCGTGGCTCGGGAAACTCCCAAAGAGCGACCTCGGCGACCACAGCGCCGTCGATCCACACCCGTCCCTCGGGGTCGACCACGGGATCTGCAGCCGCGCCGACTTGAATCGGCCCTCCATCCGCGCCGAGCAGCCGTAGCCCGCTTGAGTTGACGATAAACCCGTCCATGTCGACATGCATGCGGCCGTCTCGGGAGTAGACCGTGTCTCCATCCGGCGTCTCAAAAGAGAAGAATGCGGGTCCGTCGATCGCAAGATCAAGTCCCCGGCCTGTAAACTCGAGGGCCCCTTGCGTCATGGAGAGCGCAAACTCGTCGATCGCGGCGCCTGTCCCCAAATACCCGATCAAAGGTCTAGGGTCGATTGGGTTCATCGTCGCACGATCGTTGATGCGGTGAACCAGCATTTCCGGAAAGGCGCGCACGGACGCCGATTGGCCCTTGAAGCCGCGGGTTTGCGCGTTGGCGAGATTGTTTGCGACGACGTCGGTACGCATCCCTTCAAGGAGCATGCCGGACGCCGACGTATAGATGCCGCGCAGCATCTAACCCCCCCCTTTTAGCCCGCCTTTGATCACAAGCAAACGCTGGTAGGCGTCTTTGCAAAAATTCGCGGGCTCAACCTATTGATTCGTCGTGAGAGGGGGCGCGCTTTAGCGCTTTTGCCATCAAATCAGCAGGTAATCGCTCGTTTGGGGCGCTCGCGCGCTAGGACCAAAGACCTACAGCGCGCGTCTTTGTGGATAATGATGTACCAAGCAAATGGGAAATGAAGGAGAGATTTTTACATGGGAGAAGCGTCTACGACCGGCTTGCCACGATCACGCTTTGACGCACGAGGTCGATGCTCTCGAGCACTTTCCCGGTGCCGAGCGCAACGCACGATACAGGGTCGTCGGCGACGTGCGCGGGTATGCCCGTCTCCGTCGTGACGAGCTCGGCAAACCCATCCAGCAGCGCCCCACCGCCCGTGAGCACGATGCCCTTGTCCATGATGTCCGCGGAAAGCTCCGGGGGAGTCTTTTCAAGGACGGCGCGCACCGTATGAACGATCGCCCGGATCGACTCCTCGAGCGCGATCGCAACCTTTTCCTGGTCGATCTCGACGGTCCGCGGCAGACCGGAGACCGAATCTCGCCCGCGAATCTCCAGGCGCTTGCTTCGGTCGGGCCGATAGACAGAGCCCAACTGAATCTTGCAATACTCCGCCGTCCGCTCCCCAATGATCAGGTTGTACTCGCGCCGCACGTACCGGACGATCGCGTCGTCAAACTTGTCTCCGCCGATGCGGATCGAGTCGGAAACGACTTCGCCCCCCAGCGAGATCACGGCGATGTCGGTCGTGCCGCCTCCGACATCGACCACCATGTTGCCGCTCGCTTCTGCCACGTTGAGCCCGGCCCCGATTGCGGCCGCCATAGGCTCGGAAATGAGGAAAACTTGCTTTCCACCCGCCTGCATGGCCGCCTCCAACACCGCCCGCTTCTCTACGCTCGTCACGCCGGAAGGGACGCACACGACCACCTGGGGTTTAAACATCGGACGCCTGCCGCAGACGCGCTGGATAAAGTGCTTGAGCATCGTCTCCGTCACTTGATAGTCGGCAATGACGCCGTCCTTGAGGGGGCGGATCGCCACGATGTTGCCCGGAGTCCGCCCGATCATTTGCCTTGCCTCTTCGCCAACAGCGAGGATCCTGCTCGTATCGCGATCGATTGCAAGCACGGACGGCTCGCTGACGACGACGCCCCTTCCCCGAACGTAAACAATTACGTTTGCGGTGCCGAGATCGATTCCGATGTTCTTTGCAAACATTAAACAAATGCCCCTCTTCTTTCGGCAGTGTCGACACCGACAACGAGTGCCAGGGAAGACGATGGTTGCAACCTTCGACGCGAGCGAAAATTGCTCCTGCCGGTTTGAAGGGGAAGTCGGCCTTGCGCGGGGCGCTTTCCAGCAAGGCGCCCTCTGGTGCGGGCATCCAAGGCGGGGGCCGTGCGATGGAACATTCCGACTTTACGACGCTTTTTGTTCCCGATACTTCAGGCGCGTCGCCTCTCCGCCGCGCAAGTGCCTTTCGGCCTTATTCTGTGCCAAGACGCGGCGGACTTTCTTGGCAAGTTCCTTGCTGACGCGGGGCAAGCGCTCGGTGACGTCTTTGTGGACAGTGCTTTTGCTGACCCCGAACACCTCGGCCGCTTGTCGTACCGTAGCTTTCGTGTCCACAATATAATGCGAGACGTCGACCACCCGTTTCCGGATATAGTCCCTCATCGTGCTGCCCCCTCGCCATATTTGCTACATGTATATGTGCGAGGGAGTCTGTTATGCGTCGTCAAATCGGCCATAAAGGCCTAAAGGGCGGCCTAATGACCGCCCTTTCCCACAATGTGCGCATCCGGGCAAGAGCGCCCTATTTCAAGGCGCCCCCACCATGGCGATGGGTTCTCCAAGGATCTCGTAAGGGTCGACGGCGACGCCTTCCCGATATACGGCAAACGCCACACCGCCGAGCGCTGCATCGGGAGCCGACCCGATCACCTGGCCGGTCGCTACCACTTCATACGACGAGACTTCGACGGATGCGAGTCCCTCGTACTCCGTCTCCCAGCCGTCACTATGGCGGATCGTGACCCGCCAGAGCCCTCCGGAGTTGACCACTTCGCTCACGCGTCCCGCAAGGGCGGATGTGACGACGTTGTGATCCGCCGTGGGTTGAAGCACCACCGCGGAGGCATGGCGCCAGTCGCCAAATACAGGGTGACGATACCAGCCGTACGGTCGAAGAACGCCGCCTACGACCGGCCACTCCATCGACGAGACCGACGCGACGGGGACATCCGATCGGGGCGCCGGTGCGCTTGCGCTTTGCTCGCCCGTAGGCGCGTTTGAGGAGGCTTCATCGCTTCCGCTCGTCCTCGCATCAGTTGAGCCGGACGTCTGGGGTCCTTGGCCTGCAGAGTCTAGCCCAGCCAAGTCAGGCGCTCCAAGGGGCTGGCTCACACCCGAAGGCGACCCGATGGCATTCGGCAATAAGCCTGAGGTCAAAGAGACGTCCGCCTCGACCTCCGGCGCTTGGGTTTGCGGCAGGGCCGGTCGGTCGCTGATGTCCGTAGCTACGTTCAAGGGCTGATCGTGCGCCGCTTGGTTGTGAAGCGGCGACTCCCCGCCGGGAGCGACGCCGAAAGGAAGATTGGCAAGCAGAGAGAATCCGACGCCCGCAACCAGTCCGACCGCGACCAATCCAAGGAGCGATCGCTCCCACCAAGTCCTCTTTCGGTGCGTATTCCACATCGCGGCTACGGCTCGCGTTAGCCGCCCCCAACCTCGAATCACGCGCCGCCCATAAAATCGGATAAATCCGACTACTTTTGATTGCTTCACCGCAATTCCTCCCATTCCAGCTCTTCGCCTCGTGACCGACTCGCTTTCATCATGTCGCCCATGTGGCCGTCAAAGCGTCGGCGTCCCAATCTCGATCCATGGGCCAAGCCCACGCTCGGTCACCCTGACGACCACGTTCACTTCGGATCCCTCCCAGTCGGCTCGCCCCGGAAGTCTTGGAGAGTATCCGAATGCAACCACCTCGCCGCCCGCTTGCGACAACGTCACAGCCCCGACGTCAAGTCTGCGCAAGAGCTCACGTGCAAGCTCTTCAGCGCTTGCGTTGCTTTCCGGCCGACCTGAAACCCGCATTCGGTAGGTAGGCGCCAGCGGCTTGGCGGCGGCCCGCTCCAATTGACGCCTCATGCCGTAAAGCTCGTTTCGCACGTCGGCGAGCCTGCCATAGATCGACCGACCCACTGAAAGATCCACGCGCCCCCCGCTCCCGTCGACGCGTTCGATGTAGTTGCCCGAGACGAGCCAGGTCCCCCCCTCGGGATCTGCGCCCTCGAAGTAAACTGCCCGGTAGCTCGCCCCAATGTCGCTCCACAGCTCCGCCTCTCTGGCCCGGACGCCCGCCGCCTTTTCGGCCAATGCCTTCAGGCGAGACATCGGCGGGCGGTCCGCCGTCTCCACAGTTGCAATTGCCCGCACTTCGGTTTCAAGCACAGAGACGCCGAGGTCATCGAGGGCGACCCAAAGCGGAAAGTCGAGTGTGCGCTCGTCTCTGATCAAGCGCCCCTGCAACCCAAAGAGCGCGGTCACGACGTAAGCGACAAGTAGCCCCAGCAGCACGCGGCCAAAAAAACGCAGCGCCCTGCCGCCAAATGTCAGCGACATATCCGCCCGCGTCACGCCTTGAAGGACCTCTTCACTTGCAGCCACCAAACTCGCCTCCCCAGCTCCGGGCTATTAAGGGCATTGTTTTGCAAACCCCGACACATATCACAATCGATATCGTTCACTACCAACTTGCCCCATTGGGCGCAGGAATATACAAGAGTCGCGCATACGTCTCGTGACGACCGAATATGGGATAGACAAGTCATCGATTCACGAGGATTTGGAGGTGGAGCGGTGGAGACGACCACACTTCAGACGACGCTGGTCAACTGGTTGCACCTAAGCGCAGCCATGGTGTGGCTGGGCGCGATATTTACCGGCGCAGCCGTATTCTTCCGAAAAGATGATGGACATATACATGCCGCCAAAGGAAAGCTCTCCGCCGCATTCTACCGCGTCTTCTCCCCTTACGCCTGGGCGGCGCTCGCGGTACTGGTCATCACCGGCTCGTTGCGGGCGGCGGGTCACTTGGAAGGGGGCGTGGGAGATCTACTTACCACTGTGTGGGGGCGACTGCTCTCGGCTAAGCTCGTACTCGTCATGCTGCTGGTGGGGATCGGTGCACACGTAACCTACGGGCTTGCCCCGCGCATCGACGCACGACCCAAAACCGCATTGGAAGTCGAGCGACACGCGGCGCTCGAACTGAGGCTGCGCATCCTGTGTGCCTTGGGGGCGCTCATGGGGCTCGGGATCCTTTTCATCGTTACGCTGCTATAGACAATTTGGCCTCCCGATAATGATCAAAGGCTGCCCGTTCCCGAGGCAGCCTTTGATCGCTATTGCCAATTACGATGGGCGCGCGAGTGAAGCTACTCGGCGCCCGCAGTCTTCAATCGGTTGACGGCTCGGAGGAACGCGGCCTCCGCTCGGGCACGGTCGATATTCGCCGCTCGCTCCCGCAGGCGACGCGCCGCGCGCTCCTTTGCGGCCATAGCCCGCGCCACGTCGATCTCATCGGCCAATTCCGCGGTGTCCGCCAAAACCGACACCTTGTCGTCGGCCACCTCGACGAATCCGCCGGTGATCGCCATGCGCTGCTTCTCCCCGTGTACCGGGCCGTACTCAACGATCCCAACGGTGAGTCCAGCTACGATCGGCGCGTGGCCGGCGAGAAACCCCAGGCGTCCTTCCACTCCGGGAACGGTGATTGACTCTGCCTCGGATGCGATCACCGTCCTTGCGGGCGTGACCACCTCGAGTCGGAGCGTCGCCATTTAGGCTTCCTCCTCCGCCATCTGCTTACCGGCTTCGATGGCCTCGTCAATCGTTCCCCTCATGTAAAACGCCGCTTCCGGAAGGTCATCGTGCTTGCCCTCGATGATCTCCTTAAAGCCGCGGACGGTCTCTTCGCGGGAGACGTACTTGCCGGGCGTTCCCGTAAACACCTCCGCAACGAAGAACGGTTGGGACAGGAATCGCTCGATCTTACGTGCCCGAGATACCACGATCTTGTCCTCATCGGAGAGTTCGTCCATGCCGAGGATCGCGATGATGTCCTGCAACTCTTTGTACCTTTGCAGAATCTCCTGCACCGAACGAGCGACTCGATAGTGCTCCTCGCCTACGACGTCGGGCGTCAAAATCCTGGACGTGGAAGCAAGCGGATCCACGGCGGGGTAGATCCCCTTCTCCGCAATCCGCCGCTCGAGGTTGGTGGTTGCGTCGAGGTGAGCAAACGTCGTTGCGGGAGCGGGGTCCGTGTAGTCGTCCGCGGGGACGTAAATGGCCTGGATCGATGTGATCGAGCCCTTCTTGGTCGTCGTAATCCGCTCCTGAAGGGCGCCCATCTCCGTTGCGAGCGTCGGCTGGTATCCGACGGCCGACGGCATGCGCCCAAGGAGAGCCGATACTTCCGATCCCGCTTGCACAAAGCGAAAGATGTTGTCGATGAACAAGAGCACGTCCTGGCCCTCGGAGTCCCGGAAGAACTCAGCGAGCGTCAGGCCGGTCAGCGCTACCCGCAAGCGGGCGCCGGGCGGCTCGTTCATCTGACCAAACACCATCGCCGTCTTGTCCAAGACGCCTGACTCGCGCATCTCTTGGTAGAGCTGCGTTCCCTCTCGGGTCCGCTCCCCTACCCCTGCAAACACGGAGAAACCTCCGTGCTCATACGCGATGTTGCGGATCAGTTCCATGATCAAGACGGTCTTGCCTACGCCTGCGCCGCCGAAGAGGCCGATCTTTCCACCTCTTGGATACGGAGCAAGCAGGTCGACGACCTTGATTCCCGTCTCCAAAATCTCGGTCGCAGGTTCGACCTCGGACACGTCCGGAGCCGGTCGATGGATCGGCAGCCGTTGGTCGGACTCCACCGGTCCGCCACCGTCGATCGTGTCGCCGAGCACGTTGAAGATGCGCCCAAGCGAGTTGCGACCGACCGGAACGGATATCGGTTGACCCGTATCGACGGCCTCCATGCCACGCTTCAGGCCGTCGGTGCCCGACATCGACACGCAGCGCACGGTATTGTTGCCCAGGTGCTGCGCGGCCTCCAACGTCAGATTGATCTTGATACCCTCGGACTCTGTGTCAATTTTGATTGCAGTCAAGAGGTCGGGGAGGTGCCCAGAAGGGAACTCCACGTCGACGACGGGGCCCGTCACTTGCACTACCCGGCCTACACGCTTGGCCTCGTCACTCATGCACACGCGCCTCCTCTTTCAGATTGCATCTACATCCACCGCCCTTGGCCTCGCCCCCTCATACGTGCGCCGCTCTCACCTGGAGGGCAGCCTGGGGCAGTCCTTCGGCCGGGCTCGTCTATTCTGCGGCGAGCGCTTCCGCGCCGCCGACGATCTCGGAGATTTCCTTTGTAATGCTCGCCTGTCTTGCTCGGTTGAACGTAAGCGTCAAGGAATCGATCAGCTCATCCGCGTTGTCCGAAGCGCTCTTCATCGCGCTCATGCGCGCTCCGTGCTCGCTTGCCTTCGCCTCCATCAGCGCCCGATACACCTCAGTCTCCACATAGCGAGGCAGGAGGATGTTGAGCACCGAATCAGCGGAGGGTTCGTAAAGGTACTCCTTCGCCGCGCCGCCATCTCCCGAGCCTTCCGGAGCCCTGATGGGAAGCACTTGTTCGACGACGGGCCTGTGGCTAATCGCGGTAATGAACTGGGTGTAAACCAGGTAGATCGCGTCGTATTCGCCGCTGACGAAGAGATCCATCAACCTGCCGGCGATCTCCTTCGCCACGTGGTAATCGACTTCGTCGCCCATTTGAACGTACTCGGCGATCGGCTCGATTCCCCGTTTTCGCAGGTAGTCCCTGCCGCGCCGCCCGATTGCGATGACCCCGGGCTCAGTCTCTGCCTGGTCGAGCAAGGCCCCGAGCCGCCTGATGATGTTTACGTTGTAACCGCCGGCGAGACCCCTATCCGCAGTGATTGCGACATAAAGGGACCGCTTCACGTCGCGCTGCTCGAGAAGCGGGTGGGCGATCGCAGCTTTTGACTCTCCCGAACGCGCAGACTCCACCAGTCGGGCCAGCACTTCTTCGAGCTTATTGGCAAACGGACGACTCGCCGTCGCCTGCCGCTGCGCTCGCCGCAACTTGGCGGCGGAGACCATCTCCATCGCCTTGGTGATCTGCTTCATATTCTTGAAGCTCGAGATGCGCCGCTTGATGTCGCGCATCGATTGTCCGGCCATGTCCTCTAGTCACCACCTTGTGCGGGCGCCGCATATTCGTGCGACGCCCTAAAGGATCCCGTTACTCCCCGAACCCCTCTTTGAATGCCTTGATCGCATCATCGAGCTGTGCTGATATCTCGTCCGTGAGCTCTTTGCCATCCCGAATTGCTGCGAGGATGCTCGCACGCTCGGTCCGAAGGAAGAGGACGAACTTCTCCTCAAACTCTCTGACGCGCTCGAGGGGCACGTCGTCGATGTATCCATTGGTGGCAGCGTACAAGACCGCGACCTGCTCCTCGACGGGTACGGGCTGGTACTGCCCCTGCTTTAGAATCTCCGTCATGCGCTGACCCCGGGCGAGCCTTGCGGCCGTCGCCCTGTCGAGATCGGAGCCGAACTGTGCAAATGCCGCCAGCTCGCGGTATTGCGAAAGGTCGAGGCGAAGTCGTCCTGCGACCTTCTTCATTGCCTTTGTCTGCGCGTCGCCGCCGACTCGAGAGACCGAGATGCCGGCGTTGATGGCCGGGCGGACGCCCGCATAAAAGAGGTCGGACTCAAGGAAGATCTGTCCGTCCGTAATCGAAATGACGTTGGTCGGAATGTACGCCGACACGTCACCGGCCTGCGTCTCGATGATGGGCAGCGCGGTGAGCGATCCGCCGCCTTTTTCGTCGCTCAACTTTGCAGCTCGCTCTAGGAGGCGCGAGT
>CAYRIY010000012.1:0-53058 GCA_964424335.1 uncultured Clostridia bacterium | reverse complement strand
TTATCCTCGATCGATGCCGGGACTTCCGCCCCATCCAGGTACACTTGGGCTCGCTCAACGCCCGTCGGCACCGGAATCGCCACTACAGGGTCTCCGGAAACGCCCGCCACACGCCCTTGCCAAACCGCCGAATCTCGCACGTCGAGCGCGGCGGTGAGTCGGCCGCCATCGACCCGCACGAGCGGCGCGCCATCACAATCCGCCCATTGTGCCTCTCGGATCATCCACGCGTAGACGCGCCCACCATCCCTCCGTACGAAAGCAAACGACGCATCCGTCTCTAGGCACGCGGGCTGGGAGCTTGGGGCCTTCGGAGTTTCCACGGCCTCCTCGGTGTCGACGAAGTCCATGGCCCTGCCGGCTCCGGCGCGCCTCAGCAAGAACTCATCGACGACGCCGGCGCCGTCTTTACCCGCTCCACCCGCGCCCGGGCCCGCGTCGCCGTGGATCACACGGACGCTCAATGCGGCTTCGCTGCTTAGGTCTTCCACAACCGGCAAGGGTTCGTCGGGTCCAAGCGGCACGATGACCTGCATGTACCGGCCGCCGGCGCCGGTCTGTTTCGCCGCGACGTAAGGGTAAGCCTTATAGTCGCCCCGAACGTACGTCACTTCCCCTTCGAGGTCTTCAAACTCGGCGTCTGCTGGAAAGATCCAGGCAGCCATCTTGGCCCTGGATCCGTACCCGTCGCTTGGATACGTCCACAGGCGGTGATTGCCGCTCCCTGCCATCTCGCCGCGGCCGCCGTGCAGGTAGAGAGCGTACTCCGTCTCAGCCTCGTGTTCGAGCTCATCGGCGACGACAAAGTACTCCTCCCCGACAAACGCGATCGCACGAGTGAGCGACCCGCCAAAGCGGTACGGCGCCTCCTTTTCCTCAAAGTCAATGACATGCGTATCGATTCTGTAACGCGAAACCGGTGTGATGTCGGCAACGAAGGGATCCTCGGGAAACGGCGTTCGGCCGTCGGCGGTGACCACGTTGTGGGCCTGTGGCGTCGCATACCAGGAAAGCCGTTCCGGATCGTTGTAGCCGTCGCGGGTGTAGCCCGAGTCGCTTGCCATCATTTGGTCCTCAGCGTGGATGATGAAGCTCAAGCTGTCGTAGTGGTTGTGGTTGTCGGCCCACGCGACCCCGTGAAAGAGGAGGTACCGGTGGTCTCGGTCCCGATAGCTCCAGTCGTTGCGAAAGACGGTGTGCCCGCCCTCCATGAAAATCGTCGTCGGGCCCTGCGGTGCGATCCGCTCGATCCCGGGATCGTACGTCAAGTACTCGAGCAACGAGAGCGTGTCGTCCTTGGACGCTCCGGTGTAGCTGTCAAGGCCCCACGGGCCCCGGTCGGAGGCGAAGTAGCTCCACTGAAAGTGGTTTCCAAGGCTCGCCTCGGGGTGCAGTGGAGATGGGACGTCCATGTACGCCCCTGCAACCAGATGCAGAGGAGTCGGCTTGATGTACGCATCGCCGATATTGGGCATCCAGCCCCGGCCGTTGCGCACATAGAGCGGCCACTCAAATGCGGGCCGGTAGGCCGGGAAGAGATCGACGCCGGAGACGTTCTTGTAGTGATATAAAAACGGGATGAGGTCAACGAGTGAAAATAGGTAGTAGTGCGAACCCTCCCGGTAGATCCCGTCGGCGCTGAAAAAGTACCGGGTCGTCCGGCCCACTTGGTGCAGCGCTTCGCTTAGCCACTTGCCCGCCTCCGGGTGCGACGATAGGGCCAGCGCCGCCGACGCAAGCCCCCATGCCGGCTTAGAGAGATGGTTGTGGGGCCGGGGCGCCCACTCGGTCAGATGCTCGTAGATGTAGTTTGCCTCGCGGGCAAGTCGGGCCCGGATCTCCCGATCCTCCTCGGCCTCGAGGGAGGGTTGGACCCAGTCGTAAGCTTCGACGAAGTTTTGCAGCCACGTTCCCCGGTAGATCTCGTCCACAGGCCCGCTTGGAGCATTGGGATCATACTCGTAGATCGGTCCATCGTACGCTCTAAGTAGGGCTTGCACCGCCCGGTCCCGTCGCTTTTCGTCGCCGTTTATCACCCAGGCAAAGGCGTTTAACTTTGCGATCCGGGGCATGGCGGCGTAATACTCCCGCACCCGCTCGGCGGAAGCGCCGCTCGAGGGCGCGGCCGGCAGCGGGGCGCTCATGTGGGGATCGTCTAAAATCGCCCACCAGAGAAACTCGGCGTACCGATCCTCGAACGCTTTGCCCTTGATCGCCTCCACTTCGTCCGCTCGAAACCACAGACTCGGGTGCGACTCGACCTCCGGCAGAACGGCTTCTTCCGGCACGATCATGCCGGGATAGTTGCCGTACCGGTCGACCTGGGCGAGCGCGCTCGCCGAGGCCATGAGCAAGGCCACTGCGAGCGCCGCCGCAAGCCGCGTCAAATGCTTCGTAAACGTGACCATTTCGTTCGCCCCCGTCACATCCGGACGACGCGCACGGCGTCGACGTAGGCCAACTGCCCCGTCTTGGGGTTGCTCCCCACCTTGAAGTTGATCTCCGACGGCACGCCTTGCTGATCAAAGCGGAGGCCGCCTTCGGGCGTCACGTCCCGACCGTTCACCGCGGCCCGGTACGTCCAGCTCGACGTGTCCCATTCGAGGCGAATCGTGTGCCACACCCCGATTTCCATGCCCTCCACAAGCGTAAGCAAACTCCCGTTCGAACGACACTTGAAGTTGCCGCCCCCGCTCACGTGACAGTCAAACACCTTGCCGATGTTGTCGGCCCGCATCTCGATGTACGCCTCGGCCGGCTTCTCGGTCGAGATGAGCACGAGGTACTCGACTGCGCCCCGCTCGAGCGCGGCGCCGAGCTTCCTTCGCACTTGGGACGAAAGGCTGAAACTCTCGTCTTCCAGCGCCACCGCCATGCGGCCGCTCGGCGAACCCATACTCGAAACGTCGGCAAGGCGTACTGTGGCGTCCATGTCGACGAGCGCTTCCCAACCGGCCGGTGAGGCGCCCACCGCTCCTGCCTCCTCAAAATCCTCGAACCAAAGCTCCTCGGCGGCCGCAACAGCAGCAAGGCATGCCACCAAAGCCACAACAAACGTCCATGCTCCCAATCTCCTGATGCGCACATTCATCCCTCCAGCCATTTTTTTGCTCCCTTGTTGAGGTCATTCCGAGGCCCAATCGAGCCCCTCTCCATAAACTTCAGTCGGCCCGCACGTGCAGAGTGCCCGCACAGCGCGCTCCCGGACCGAGAGCCATACCGGCCCACCTTTCACGCGCCAGTCTTTGTGGGCGTAAGGCTCGTCGCCGTATCCGATGAGGACGTAGTCCGTCCCGCCGCCTGGAGCGTCGATCGCAAGTGCCGCGCCGTCCACCGATTCCGGATCGTCCAGGCGGCGAATGGTATATGCCCCCCTGTCGGAATGGCCGGCCGAGATTGCCTGGATGAGTGTTGCAAAAAGGGTTTGGTTGGAGCGGCGGCGGGCGATGACCATATCGATCGGTTGTTCGTCCACGGCGTCCCGCTCGACGTAGCTCGCGATGGGCGCCCGCCCGAAGTAGGCGGACGACTGCCCTCCCGGCGCCATCTGGAGGTTTACGTAGGATCCGTCATCATGTTCCCATCGGCACGACCAGGTCCCGTTTGTGACGGCCGAAGCCACGAGCGTCACCTCGTCATACCCGGGCACGCGGGCGCCTTCGGGTGCGACGTCAACCTCTCCGGGCGGCTCGAGGCGCCCAAAGTTGCGGTACGCCCAGTCCCACCAGTGAAACTCGTCGCTCTCGAGGCGAAAGATGTCCAGGATGTAGTTTTCGGTCATGACGAGGCTTCGGTCTGCCACAATCCCCGGGTAAGCATCAGCCGTCTGGGCGCGCGCCATGTCAACCTGCGGCGTGTGCGCACTCCCTAGGAGCTTTGCGGTCGGCGCGGGGCTCTGGGGTCTAAGGTCCACGGTCACGGTGTTGTGGGCGATGGTGTGCTTGAACCACTTCAGGTGAAGCGGATCCCGGTAGCGGATCGACCCGGAGTCAGGGGACTGCGTTCGTCCTTGTGCGTAGTAGACCAGGCTGAGCTTGTCGGGGTGGCTGTGCCCTCCCGCGTGGGGCATGAGGTTGAACGCGGCATACGACTCGCGCTCTCCCTCCCCTTTCCGCAACGTGACGAGTCCGCAAGGCAGGCACTCCCCGTTTCTTGGCGCACGGCTCGCCGGGGCGTCGACCTTTTCACCAAAGAGGAGAAACCATAGGGACGTCCGCCTCCCTAGCGCCAAGAGCTTCGCAAACTCCGGGTCGCCGTACCGCCGGTACCCGATCTCGTATACGGCAAGTCGGTCGGGATCGGTGAGCACCACCTGACGACCGTCGTTGACGCGAGGCAGGCGCATCTTGGGATCCGCAAGTCGCAGTGGAACGTGAAACATCGACCGCAAGCGATCCCCGTAGAGTGAAACGCCGCTGTATGCGGCAGCCTCGGCCAGGTAGACCAGGCTTTCGAGGGCAAAGAAGTGGTAGTGGCCCGAGCCCTCATACCAAAAGCCGTCCGGCGTGAGCGAAGCCTGCATCTGGGCGTGAAATCCCGATCCCGCCTTGTGAAGGGCGTAATCGATGTACGTCTGCTCGCCCAGGAGAAACCCGATTACGCCGACCCCTGCGTTGTACCAGGACTGGTGGTTGTGTCTCCCTTCGTCGTTTGACATGATCAGGCGGGCCGCGGGGTGAAAGATCCCCTGCTCGATCCGGCCTCGTTCGTCGTCGTGAAAGCGATCGTAGAGGAGGTCGTATGCCCAGGCGAGCGGGATCACCCACTTCGCCTCGTTGATCGCCTGCGCCGTCGCCCGCCCCGGGGCGATCATCTTGCCGCTCGTGCGCCCCTCTTTGTCGTGGACGGCAAAGGACGTGTACGTCTTGGCGTAGGCGAGCAGGATCTCCCGCGCCGGGGCGACGTACGTCTCGTCGCCTGCGATCCACGCCATGAGCGCCAAGTCACGTGCGGCCTCCGAGCAGCGGTAATGCTCCGCCGTCACCTGGTAGTCGCTGTTTGGATCGTGGTAGAATCCCCCGCCTTTTTCAGGTGGCGCCGCCGGCGTTCGAAGCCAGCGCGCCGTATCGGCTTCGAGCTTTTGTAGGCGCCCGGCCACATCCGGGTTGCGGGCCGAGCGCTGCTTCACACGTCCCAGTTCTTCAGCGCTGATGAAGAGTCCGGGCCATTTCCGACTCATAGCCGCCAAGGCGCTCACCCCTTTTGGTTGCAGTTTGCGCTTCCACGCCAAACGCTAGAGCCAAAGGCCGCCGGACCGACCGACGTGGCCGGTCCGGCTGTGCGCGCTTAGTAGCGGTAACGCTCGCCAAGCTCCGCAAGTCTTGCGTTCAGCGCCGGCTCCAGCTTTTGCACGGCCTGCGCGGCGGACTGCTCGCCCGCCCAGACGAGGTCGAGCTCCGTTTTGACGAGGGCGTCCAGAGCGTCGTACATCGGCCCGATCGGCTCGTACATCGAGTAAAGCGTCTCACCCGCAAGCAAGGCCATCTTGTTGATTCCCTCCAGGCCGGGCGGGTTCATAAAGGCGTCCGTCTCGATCAACTCCCGCACCACGGGCGTGAACTGCTGCAATTCGAGGAGGAGCTGCGTTCCGTATGCGCCGGGCGCAGCGAGGAACTTCACGAACTCCCATGCCTCGTCCGGATGCTTCGTGTGCGCCGAGATTGCAAAACCGCTCCCATCGACCCGGTTGACGCTCGTCGCAGCACGGGGGAGCGCCGCGATGTTCCAATTAAACTCGAGCGTTTCCGCGAAAGTCGGGATCCGCCAGTGACCGATGATCTCCATGGCTGCAACGCCGTTGGGAAACACGTTTTGCCAGTCGCTCAAGTTGCGGCTCGTGGGAATCACGTTGCTTTGGTTGATCATGTCAGCAAGGAAGTCGAGCCCTTCGATCACGCCAGGCGAGTTGATCAAGGTCTTGGTCGGGCGGCGAATATCGTCGTAGAGCCCGTGCCCGGAGAAGCTCCACGCCATCAGCGGCCAGTACGACGTGAAGTCGCGGATGGCGAACGAGTCGTAGTTTCCGTCGCCGTTCACGTCGTACGTCAGGCGCCGCGCGTAATCCATGAACTCATCCCACGTCCAGTCGTCGGGCGGCGTGCCGAGGCCGACTTGGGCAAACTTGTCCTCATTGTAAAAGACGCCGACGCGGGCCCAGTCGATTGGCAAGGCCCAGAGCTGGCCGTTGTGGGTGTACAGCTCATCGATGTCGTACAGGTACTGGTCCATGTCGATGCCGTCTCGCGCCACAAACGGCGTCAGGTCCATCAGCTCGCCTTGGACAGCCAAGGCGAACCCGTTGTGCGTCGCCGGGTAAACGATGTCGGGCGCGGCGCCGCCGATCACCATCGTCTGCAACTTCGCCCAGTAGTCGCTGCCCGATCCGCCGTTATTCTCGAGCTCGATCTTGATGTTGGGATGAAGCCGCTCAAATGCTTCAATGACCGGGATCGCCACTTTTTCGACCCGCACCTGGTCCCAGCGCATGAACCACCTTAAGGTAACTGTCTCGTCCGAGGCCGCCCACGCCGCGTGAGCGGCCATAAGCAGAAGCGCCAGACAAAGCGTTACTACTCTGAATCCTTTCATGACAATGCCTCCTTCTGAAAACTCGTTGTGTACGTGTTCCGACTTGCCGTCCAATTGGGCCAGCGACGCTGGCCCACCTGAACTTTTCTCCCGCTCGGCGCCGACCCGACGAAGTCGGTCGGCCTCTCACGTCCGAAGTTTTGACACTCCTCCTTTCTCGATGTTTAGCGGTAGTGCTGCCCCCCGTTTACGTCGATCTGCGCGCCGTAAATGTACGAGCTGTTTTCCGAGAGCAAAAAGGCGACGCTCTCTGCTACCTCTTCGGCCGTACCCTCTCGGCGCATCGCGATGCGTTCGGCGTTGATGCGGCGATTTTCAGGCGTGTTGTACTTGTCGTGGTAAGCGGTTGCGATCGTTCCGGGATTGACGCAGTTGACGCGGATCCCCGTACCGGCGAGCTCCAGCGCTAGCCCCTTGGTGAACGCGATGACGCCTCCTTTGGCAGTCGCGTAGTGGACGGCGCCGTATCCACCTCCGTTGTAGCCTGCGATCGATGCGATGTTGACGATGCCGCCCGTGTCTCGCTCGAGCATGTGGTTGATCGCAGCCCGCGTCACATAGAACATGCTCGACAAGTTGACCGCGATCCCCTGGTCCCAGAGTTCGGTTTCCATCTCCTTCACCGGGCAGCGTTCGATCAGGGTGCCGGCGTTGTTGACGAGGTAATCCAAGTGCCCCAGGCGTTCGATCGATGCGGCGACCATCGCTTGGGCCTCATCCGGGCGACTCACATCGGCCTGAACCGTAAACGCCTCGCCGCCATGGCTATTGATGATGGCTGCGACTTCCTCAGCCTCGTCCTTGCTCGAGCGGTAATGAACGGCGACCTTGATGCCGGACCGCCCAAGCAACAAGGCTGTCGCACGCCCGATGCCCGTGCCGGCCCCCGTGACCAGCGCCGTGCTCCCTTTAAACCGATAACTCATATCCATCCTCCATGAAATGCCGTTGGGATCCGTCTCATCGAAACCGGTTTTCGAAACCGGTTTCGATGACTCGAACATTCTCTTCTGCGCGATACATTCCTGCAAAAATTAGAGCGAATTATGTCATTAGTGCGAGTTGCTCTTTGCGAATGGCCCGAGCAGGGCGTTCCCCGTCGATGAGGCATTGACGAAAGTCGTCTGCCAGCGAGAGGAGCATGCGCCAGCGCTGGGTCATCACTGGGCCTGACAAGTGAGGCGTGAGGATAACGCCGGGAAGCTGCCGCAGCGGGTGATCGAGCGCCAAGGGCTCCTCCCGATAGACGTCGAGGGCCGCCCGAATGCGCCCTGTGCGCAGTTCGGCCACGAGGGCGTCCTCATCGATCAAAGAGCCGCGGGCGGTGTTGATCAGCAGCGCTCCGTCCTTCATCATGGACAGCGTCTCCTTGCCGATCATCCCTTCCGTCTCATCAGTCTTGGGAGCATGAAGCGATATAATATCGGACGCCTCGGCCAGCTCTTCCAGGGTAACTTTGCGTGCGCCCGCTTCGGCGATCACGTCTGCGGGGACGTGCGGATCATAGACGAGGATTCGCACGTCAAATGGTGCAAGCAACTTCATGAACTCACGGGCGGTGAGCCCGAATCCGACGAGCCCCACGACCTTGCCATGTAAGCTGTCCGTGTGGGTCCACGCGTGGGGCTTCCAGCGAACGCCCGACTTCATCGCCTGATCGTTTTGGGAAATGTTGCGCAGAAGCGAAAGTGAGAGTAGGAGCGCCATTTCGCCGACGTACTTTGCGATCACGTGGGCGGCGTTTACGACCACGATGCCGCGATCCCAAGCCACCGGATCGACAAACTCCTTCACGCTCCCGGCGGCATGCCCGATGATGCGAAGGTCGGTCGCAGCTTCCAGCACGCGCGACGTCAGTTTGGGCGACCGCCATGAGAGGAGGCAGCCTTCTGCCCCTAAAAGAGCGTCCACGAGTTCGCGCTCGCTCTCGAGGCCCGGCCGTGAATCGACTTCGAAGTATTCGGCGAATGCCTGCTCGACCTCTGGCGTGTAAAACTCGTCGAAAAGCGCTTGCGGAATCAACGACACGATCCGTTTGCGACGCGTCATCAGGACCCACCTCGCATTTTTCTTGGACGATCACATGAGGCCCGCACGATCAGCTCGGGCGTGAGCCGGATCCCATGGCCCCGGGGCGTTTCTCCTTCTTCGATCATCCAGATGAGACGAGAGACCGCTTGGGCGCCCAATTCCTGCACCGGCTGAGAGACCGCCGTGATCGGCGGAGACGTAGCGCCCATCCACTCGACGTCGTCAAAGCCCACGACGGACATCTCCCCCGGCACATCCACGCCCCGATCTCGGAGGGCTTTGATCGCGCCGAGCGTCATCACGTTGATGCTCGAAATCAACGCCGTCGGCCGGGGATCGAGGTCGACCAACTGCGCTGCAGCCTGGCGCCCTCCAGCTTCCGTCGGACTTTCGACGATCACCAGGCTGGGGTCCCACTCCATGCCGAATTCTTTCACATGGCGCTCAAAGGCGTCGGCCCGCTCCCGCCTCGAGGTGAGCTCGATCGGTCGGCCGGTTGCAAGGGCGATGCGCCGATGGCCCAATTGGTGCAGATACTGCACCGCCTGACGGACGCCTTCGGCATTGTCGAGGGCGACAAAGTCGTAGGGCACGTCCGGGATGCGCCGGTCGATCAAGACCACCGGAAACCTCTGGTCGTACAACGTCTCATAGACGTCGATCTCGGTGCCGCTCGTCGCCACCACCAGGCCGTCGACTTGCCGATCCCGGAGCACATTGATGTAGCGGGCCTCTTTCTCCGGGTCGTCGCCCGTGCTCGAAAGGATGAGGTTGTACCCCGCCCTGGCCGCTGTATCCTCGATCGTCTGCACGACCCGGGCAAAGAACGGGTTCACGATGTTCGAGACGACGGCGCCCAGCGTGTACGTGCGTTTGGTCTTGAGGCTGGCGGCGATGAGGTTCGGGCGGTAACCGAGCTCTTGGACGGCCGCCATGATGCGCTCCCGGGTCGATTCCGCCATTTGATCGTACTGGCCGTTCAAAAATCGCGAGACCGTCGTCTTTGAAACGCCCGCACGCTCGGCTACGTCACTGATCGTGGACATGCAGTGGTTTTACACGCCTTTGCAGTATATTCCTCCGGTTTCGAAACCGGTTTAGATACAAACACTACTCGAAAGCGAGGTGTTTCCCTCTTTTGGGTCACACCGACTCGATCGCTGCCGCAAGGACGTCCACGATCTCCAGGGCCTCGGCTTCTTTCAACACGAGGGGCGGCGAGAGCACGATGCAATTTCCAAGCCCCGCCCCGGTCCCGCCGGATCGGCCAACGATCACGCCCCGCTCGAGGCAGGCGCTGAGGATCCGCTTCACGCGGTCTCCCTCCAGCGGCTCCCGCGTTTTCCGGTCGCGGACCAGCTCAACGGCGATCAAGAGGCCCCGCCCCCGGATATCTCCCACGAGCGGGTGCTCCAAGGAAGAGCGCAGGCGCTCGATCAAAAACTCGCCCATCCGTGCCGAATGCTCGACCAGACCTTCCCGCTCCATGACGTCGAGATTGGCGAGCGCCCCGGCGCAGGCCGCAGCGTGCCCTCCCCAGGTGTTCACTTGCATCAGTTCACGCCCCACGGCCGGCGACCCCGGAGCGCCCGGCGTGCTCAGGAACTCCTGAAATATCGCCTCACTGACCAACGTCGCTCCAATCGGTTGATACCCGCTCGATAATCCCTTGGCGACGCACATGATGTCGGGAATGACACCCTCGTGCTGGTAGCCAAACCATTTGCCGGTCCGGCCAAAGCCCGTGATCACCTCGTCGAAGATCAGAAGGATCTCGTGCTTTCTGCAAATCGCAGCGAGCTTCTCGATGTACCCTGGAGGTGGTACGAGCACACCCACGCCGGTCTGAATTGGTTCGACGACGACCGCTGCAATCGACTCCGCCCCTTCCGCGCGGATGAGAAACTCGACGTATTCGGCGCATCCCAGCGTGCATTCCGCGCCTCGACAAAAGTGGCACCGGTAGGGGCTTGCCGGCGGCGCCTTGACGAACGAGCCCGCGAGCGGCTCGAACATCGCTTTTCGCTCGGGCAGACCTCCAAGGCCGAGCGTTGCCATGCTCATGCCGTGGTACGACAGGTGGCGTCCGACAAACTTGTAGCGCGCCTCGCCCGGGTGTACGAGTCGATGATACTGGCGGGCAATCTTCATGGCCGCCTCGACCGCCTCGGTGCCGCTGTTTACAAAATAGGTCCTGCTCAAGGCGCCGCCCGTGAGATCGCTGAGCCGCTTGGCCAGTTTGGCCGCAGGCTCGTTTGCCTGGAGGTGAGGGAAATAGGGCAGAGAGAGCATCTGGCGGTACACGGCCTCGGCAACCTCTTTGCGGCCGTATCCGATGTTGACGCACCAAAGGCCCGCCATTCCGTCGAGGTACCGACGCCCACCGGCGTCGACGACGTGCGAACCCTCCCCTCCCACGATCATGAGCGGCGGCTTCTCGCCGAACGCGCTGTGTTGCGTGACGGGGTGCCAGACGTGGGACAAGTCGTGTGTGAGGTTCTCATTATCGGGAAACACGGCACGCTGAGCCCCCTTGGACCGCCGATCAGTGGCGCCGATCAGCATCACATCAACGATGCATACGGATCATCCACGCCCCGGCTTACAATCTGAACTACAAGTGCCGGTCAAACCACTCGTACGCCGCCTCGCACGCTTCCATCGTGGGTGCGTGGCCCGCGCCGTGATTCATCATGCCGATGCAGTCCTCGGCCCCATACAGGCGGTACACGTCTTGAGCAGCGTTGAGGTATGGCCAGCTCTTGTTCCCGTCGGAACTTTCGCCGCCGATCAGGAGGAAGGCCCGTGGCGCGATGAGCGCAAGGAGTTGGTGGTGGTCCCTGCCGAAATCCTCGTCCTTTACCTCGGGACCCAGGTACCACGGGGCGTCCCAATTGCAGTAGTGAAGTCCGATACCGGGCTCGGACGACACGGCGACTTTGAAACGAGGATCAAACGCCGCCGCGTACAAGGTCATCTTGCCGCCGAGGGAATGGCCCATACAGCCGATCCGCTCCGCGTCCACGAAATCAAGCGTCTCGAGGTAATCGACACACCTGGAAGCGTCCCAAGCCACGTGGCCCAGCCCCTTCCACTCGGGGGCGGTGCGCGTCTGGTGGTCCACGACCCCCATGTACCTATTCCCTTCAAGGGCCTGTTCCTCGAGTTTCCCCTGATACACCCAGCGCTGAACGAGCACGACGTACCCACGGTCGACGAGGTGACGTGCGAAATGGCGCGTCTCAAGACCTTCTTTCCAAATGGAGCTGCCCATGTCGCGCCCCGCCGGAACGTCAATGTCGTAGTAAAAGACGACTACGGCGGGCAGAGGTCCTTCAGGTCGGTCCTTTGGCGTCATGAGGTAACACTTTTCCCAGTATTGCGGCTCGGTCTGCAGGCGAAGCAGCGTCCCTATGTGCGAGCCGTTGTCGTCGACGCGCTCCGTGCGCACGTTGAGGGGAAACGGCGCAAACGGCGGTTCGCCGAGATACTGCCGCCAGTCGGCCTCGATGACCGCCCGTTGCTTTTCCCACGTTGCACGGTCGGTGATTTCGCTTCCGTCTTTGGCTCTGAGAAGCGGGGGACGATTCACCCGCTCATGAGAGTGCGCTTCCGGCGCTCTGGTCATGATCCATGTCATGTTACGATTTCAACCACCTATCGAGCCAGGCAAACGCGTCGGCTTGCATGGCGACATCAAACCGGTGTGGCACGTCGTAAAACCGGTACTGAAAGCGCTCCGATGCGCCAAGTCCGCGATATACATCTTCGATCTTTCGCGCCGCGTCCTGCATTCCGTCGTACGTAAACAAAGCATCTTGCTCGCAGTTTTGTACGAAGAGCGCACATTCCGGCGCTCCCACGCATGCGACGTCCGGGTGGTCGAGGCAACGATACAATCCGGCGCCGACCGGGATGTCCGCGTGCACGGGCTGGTGAATCGCCGGCACGCTCCGGAGCGTGGTCATCCACCCCACGATGCAAGCCGCCTTCAGCCCGGTGGCGGTTCCGACGAGGTACGTGGCGCGGTGACCACCGCCCGAAAGGCCGACCGCCCCCACCCGTTCGGCGTCTACCTCCGGCAGGGACTTCAAGAACTCAAGGCTGAGGCGGTCGTCATGCGCCACGATTCCAAGCCAGGTGGTCCCGGCGTACTCGAGCATCGTCTTGAGCGAACGTATACGGCCATGCAAGAATCGGTTCACTCGGTGCACGTACTCGGCATCCTCAGGGTCGAGACCTTTGATGGCATGCAACAATTCGGCCGGCGGGTGCTTGAACGTCGGACGGCGATCGCCCCAGTAAAACTCGTCAATCACGAGAACTACGTACCCGCGCCGGGCAAGTTCGTCGGCGATCGATCGCCCCTCGTAAAGCCTCTCCTTGAGCTGCACGAGCGCCGGATGTTCCGGCTTTAAGTCCACGAGCTTTTCCTTACCGAAATAAAAGAACCCCGCATGATCGTGCAGGGCGAGCACGCCCGGGTGAGGCCCCTTGGTATCCGGCACGAGCAAGTACGCCGGCACACGCATGTATGGTGCGGTAGAGAAATGGATCAACTTTCTCGTGTACCCGTCGCAATCGACAGACTCGATCACTGCCGCGTCGAAGGGACACTCCGGCGGGGCGTAGCTCAAGTGGCGCTCGAGGGCTTCCCGCGCACGACGACGCCAATCCTCCCATGCTGCGAAATCGTGCTCGGAAGGAGAAAGCTCCGGCCCGTGGTCTGGCTGCAGCGCTTGAATGATTGGAAACAACGATCCCAGATGGCTTTCGGGCTCCGTGGAAGCCCCGCGGCGGCGTTCCAAGCGATCGACACCCCTATAGGCTAATCGGCTTAACGAGCTCTGGACCAAGCTTCATCCAGCAGCGCCTGAACTTGAGGTTGCAGCGAGTCGAGCACTAACCGTACCGGCTGACGTTCCAGATAGGCCTGGGCGTAGAGCGTGTCCGTAATCAGGAGTCTCGCGTCCCGGGCTCCGGGACCAATCGGATCGTGGAATGCGGCCGGGTTGGTGATCGTGTCCATGACGGGCTGGACGAATTCAGGAGGATTGCCCGTCAACGAGGCATACTCGGAAAGCACTTCGAGGTGCGACGTGACGCGGTTGACGTCGCTTACGAAATCTCTCTGGTTGTCCGCATCGGCCGCCAGAAACTTGATGAACTCCCACGCCGCTTCGGGATGCTGGGTGTACTTTGTGATGTTGACGCTGTTCACGGCGTAGTATCCACCGTTGTTCTCCGGGCCCATCGTGTTGGTGGCGATGCCGAAGTTGATGTCGGCATCCCGCATGATCGGAATCGACGGAGCGCCGTTCGAAAAGCTCAACGCCGCCGTGCCTGCCCGAAACGCGGTGTTGCCTCCGATCACCTCGTACTCGTTGTAAAGCGAAACGATCCACTCGAGCGCTGACACCGTCTTTGGATCGAGCAGCGTCACGCGGGTCGGCTGAGCCTGGCGGTCAAAGTAGGCCCCGCCGGCCTGGTAGACTGGGTTGCCATACCCGAAAAGCACACCGTAACTGTCCTCGAGCCCCCACTGTTCGGGCATTCCGTCACCGTTGCGGTCAATGGTCAGCCGCGTGGCGGACTCGACGACCCGCTCCCACGTCCAACCGGCAGGACCGAGCTCTGCGGGCGTGGTCAAGCCTGCCTCCGCAAACATGTCCGCATTGAAAAACGTCAGCGGCGCAAACATGTCCTGTGGGATGCCCCAGATTTGTCCGTCCGGCCACGTGAGAGCGGCGACTGCAGGAGGCGCGAACATGTCGGTTGAAACCTCGGGGTCGCGCTCAAAGAAGGGCCTTAAGTCCATGAAGTGACCCTGGGACATGAAACTGCCGCCCACGCTGAGCGTTACTTCGGAGGTGTCGGGGGCAATACCGCCCGCGAGCCACGTGAGAAACGTGTCCTCGATCTCCGCCACGCGGGCGGGCATGATCCGTTCGATCTTAATGTTTGGATGGAGCGCTTCAAAGGCTTCGATTCGTTGTGCAATATACGTATTCCACTCTTCCGTTCCAGGGTACGAAAGGTGCCGGAGCACGATCTGGTCGCTGCCGGGTTGGGCGAGGACAGGCCCGGTCACGAGGGCGAGCACAAGTGCAACCACTGCAACGTAAGTCGCCCAATCGAATCGCGCACGACGCACCCTCGCATTGCAAGGACGAGCGAACATCCGATTCACACTCCATTCATATCGAATTATAGTATTGATTCTAAAATCTACTGACCCTCAAACACTCAGTCCTCCTTTTCCGGCTCGGGCCTTACATTAACTTCCAAGCCGGATAGCTCTATCCTTGTGAAAAGCGCGGTAATTTCCCGCGTTTCAAATATCGGGGTCTACGGGTGTCAATACGTCGTTTCGATCAAAACGTGATCGCCTGCCGCCACCGGTATCACGATGCGCCACCATCCACCCTGGATCAGCGCAGGCTCGACGGCGCGCCCGTTCACGCGCACCAGGGATGGCGTCGGCCCCGGATGCGGCGCAGGGGACGCAGCGTCGATCTGCTCCATCGATCTCCAGGCCCAGTCGTATGTAACGGTTCCATCCCTTACGGCCTCGATCTCCGAAAGCAGCCTTTGTCGCTCGGCGTCCCACATGTTGCGGGTCAAGCGCGCCGTGGAGGCGCTTACCCACACCTGCGGCACGAGCGACCGCAGCATGGGCGATTGCAGGCGCCACGGGCTCGATGACGGGCCTGGCCCGATCGCGACGATGGCCGCTTCGAGCGCAGGATCCTTTCCGTACAGTAAAGAGCGCATCCGCAGGTGTGATTCGACGTTGTACCTGTCGCGCAGCTCCGGATAGAGGCGCGGAACGACCCGCATCTGCCAATCGTACACCTCGGCAAAGCGAAAGTCGTTGAAAAAGCGCGTCCGCCCCGGCAGATCGTCGTGCAGCCAATTGCTTGCCCCCCACTCCGTCGGCATCGTCGTCACGACCCCAGTGTACTCGGAGTACGTGTCCGGGAGGAATCCCGTGAGGATCTCTTGAGGAGGTCGCCGTCGGGGAGGCTCGTTCGCATGGCCGGGGTGCATGACGGCATAGTCGTTTTCCATTGCCCAGCCAGTCAGTTCCCACAGGGCGAAGAGGCTCGCTCCAAGGGCGGCGGCGCGGTAGCGGGCGTCGTTTGCGAGCAGCTCATCCCCAGCGAGTTGGGCCATGCGAGCCATGTTCATAATTCCTTCCCAAGCAAGGACGACGCCGTCAGCCTGAAAGGAAAAGCCGGTCTGAAAGGTCGTGGACCCCTGCCACGCCCAGTCCCAGTGAATCTGGTAATACGCATAAAGTCCTCGAATTGCGTCCCAGTAGGGGCGCACGACATCCCATCCGACCCACTGCGCGGTTTCGCCGGTCACCACCAACTGCCGGCCGATGTAATACTCACGGTCGAAGTCCTCACCTGCCGCCCAAATCCGGTTGTTGTACACGTAGCTTTGCCCGTTGGCGGGCTGTACGACCGTATCCAGGTTTCGCTCATCATAGAGTTCCGCGAGCGACTGAGCGATCCGATCTTTGTACCACGCTCTTGCCTCGGCATCTTCCACAAGCGCGTACGCCCGGGCGTGCGCCGCAAGGAGCGTGTTGTCCAAGGTGACGGAAGGCCACGGAAACCACCGGGCGTCGACGTGTTGCAGCGCCTGCGCCGCAAGCGCCTCGAGCGCCGGATCGCCGCTTACGCGCACCGGAACCGACACCTGGTCGATCGCCGGGTAGATCGGAAGTGCGTACCTCGCGGTCGTTCCCTGTTGATAGGCAAAGGGGCCGAGAAACGTCGCCGTTTCGCTGCGCCTCGTCTCGTTGCTCCATTGAACCGGATATCCCGCCGCCTCCGCCAATGCGATCACGGGCGGCACGGGAGCGATCTCGAGCGGCACCGTTCCCCACGCATCGTGAACCTGGTGAAACGAATAACGAGCCTCTACATGGACGACCTTCGCGTCTTCATTGACTTCGTAACGCTCGGTAAGGCCGATGGGAAAGTCTGCGAGCGCCCGGCTCCAAAACTCGACCAATGCGAGGTCGCTCTCGCTCACAGCCACATGTCGACCCGCATCGTCACTCGATGAGCCCGTTGACAGCCGCCGAATCCCGTAGAGCGGCATGACGGAAACGGCTCCCGCTGCGTTGTTAAATCGAAGCGCCAAACTCCCGCGTTCCACTGTGATGCGCTCAGGCCTTTCCTCCAGCCGAATCAAGACCGGCACCTGCTCGCCTGTCGCCACGATTCGCTGGCGCACGAGTAACCACGGACCGGCGAGTTCCTTCCCCGGAACGACGACGGCAACGCCTGACTCGAGCGCAGTCGAGGCGGGTCTGCCTTCGTCGCCCAGGTACACAAGTTCGTCAATCACCAACTCCCGAGCATCGAGCCGCCATGCGACCTGGTCGCTCTCCGTCACGGCAAGCGCCGCGGGAAACGCCCTCGAGAGGAAGATTTGCGTGTGCGCCTCGCCTCCATTCGCCGCGATATCCCACCGCGCCGTGGTCGAGTCGAGCACAGAATAGCCTAGCCCGCTCACTTCGCCCTCAAATTCCAATCGGCCAAAGGTGAGGTCGCTTCCATCAGGGTTAAACCTGTGCCAATATAGATCGAAACCCGCCCGGGAGCCGCCTGAAGAGCCCAGCGGCCGTAAGGAAAAGGCTAGAAGGCCGCGCTGCCGCTCGTCCCCGAGCCATCCCTTTGCTCGCACATCCTCCCCCCGGCTCCAAAGGCCAAAAATTCCCACTGACGAGCGCCGCTGATCGGGCCGGTAAGATTCCGTACCTGGGAGAACGTACCGTCCGCCGCTCAAACCCGCCGTGAGAAGCTCGCCGACCCCCACGCCCTGCAGTACGCACGCCGCGGCGGATACGAGGTCGTCCCACACAACCTCGAGGTCGACATCAAACGAGCTCGGGAGGCACGTCGGTTCCACCGCGGCGATATACTCGCCCGTGCTGCGAGGGCGCGCCGAGTTGGGCGTTCGGTACAGCGCACCCGTGGCGAGTTCGCCGGCTCGAACGAGCAACGTCAGGGCGTCGCCCCACGTAGCGTGACGCTCGCCCGCATAGCGGTCTGCGTCGAGCAAAAGAGCGGGCAAGAGACCTACTTGCAAGAGCGCCTGTACGTCATCGGAGCTCGAATGGCCGTCGCGCAAGGCCTCGCGCCGGGCATCCACGAGGGCAGTGTCCGATGAAATCCGCGCCTTCTCGTGATACGCCAGGCCAAGCCATCGACGCAAGACTGCCGCGAGTTGCCCCCGAGTGAGAGGACCGCTTGTGGCAAGGCTGGAATCGACGGGGCGCAGGCCGTTCAAGTAGGCCGCAAGCCCCTCTTCGGACCATTGGATCGATATTTCACCCGGGTGCTCGATAAATGGGATCTTCGTAATCTCGAGTCTGTCGGAAAAGCGCTCATCCGCAGCAATCTCTAAAGGAACGATCGTCGGTTCACCGGGGCGAAGCGAAAGGTTCCCCGTCCATCGTTCGCCGCTGCCAGTTCTGAGCTCGAGCTCGAGGCCAGAGATGGGTTGATCGGCCAATGCCTCGAACTCAACAACGAAACGTTGCGCTCCGGGCCGATACCCGGTGACGTGCGCAGCGAGCTGCAAATGCGCCCGGGTCACCTCGATCTCCGCCTTGGCGAGATCGACGGCCGTGAAGCGATCTTCAACCGTAAGTCCCAACGTGTGGCGCCCCGGCGAGAGCGCCCCTGCGGGAAGCGTCACCTCTCCGTCCTCGGGGGGATCGCCCATCCACAAAGTCTGCCTGCCTGCTTCCTCGTCGACCCAAAGGCGCAGCGTGACGGGGAGACCTGCGTCAATCCCCCGAAAGGCGACGCGAAGCGGATGATCGGCATTTGCCTGTCGCAACTCTGCTTTCGCAATCCACGTAAAGGGCCGAGCGTCGTGGAGCGACGCGATCCTCATGGCGACGTCCTCTGGAAAACCGAAGGGCGTCCCGCTCACGACGGCTCCATCGCGCACCGAACGAGCATCGATGATCAGCCCGCTCGCGTCGCGGCCGTTGCCGTCTCTCACGTCATTCAAATCGTCGCCGGACCGATTCGCCGGCAAAAAGGTGTCAAACTCGTAAACGTCCTTGAGGAGCAGATACCCCTCGACCAGTCGGTCTCCGTCTTTCGGTCCGAAGGAGACCGACAAGACCCCCATTTGTTCGCTTAGCGATAGCGTCGCCTCGTAGGGCACGCGGGTCGAAAGGGCGTTGGCGCTCCAGATTTCCACAAAGTGATACGCTCCTGCCGCGTCGATCGCCTCCACCGGTCTTAGGTGCTCGGGAAAGAAGTTTTGCGGGCGGCTTTCGAGTCGCAAAGCGGGGGCGGGGCCAAAGAGTCCGGGCTTTAATGTGAGTGTGAGCGAAACCCGGGCGCTCGAAGGTGAGGCCGCAGGTACAAGACCTGCGACCTCGATCCGCTCACCCGATGCATTTCCTGCGACGCGAAACGACGTAGACACCGTAATGCCGTCCGATGCCCGAGCGGCGGTCGCATCTCCGTCGGCCTGGTCAGACGGGGCCGAGCGCTCGAGCCTCGGGCGGGCGATGAGAACCTGCACGGGCTCGGACGCCTCAGGAACGTTGATCGCGTACAACTTGACGGCCCACGCTCGGTTTCGAGCCAAGTGGGTCGCATCGGTCGGCGCCGACCAAAGGTCCGAGGGCATCGCATCCCCAAGCGGCAGCCGCAAGGTGACCCACTCCCCGGGAACCAAGGTGGCCGAGTAGGCGTCCGCCGCCTCCGTCCAGCGATCTTCGGGGAAGATGATGATCTTCGCGTGAACGGTCAGGTCGGGAATGTCCTCTACGAGCTTCAGCTCAACGACGAGTTGATCCCACTTCGACCAGTCGCCTGGGTTGGACTGGAGCACGACGCCTTGAGAGTACCCACCCGGCTTGAAATGGAGCGTGGCCGAAAGCGCACCCTCGCCGTCGGGCCCGAGTCCGTTCACGATCCTCGGCACGTAGCGCACGAGTCCGGCCGGATCGACATCGGCATCCGCCCAGCCCGATTGCGACCAGCGCGAAATCCCCAGAAAGTCGTCGAGGATCAGTTGCTCAACCCGCTCCAGCGCAGCGCTGGACGCGATCACGACGACAAGCAGCATCAGCGTCAACCAAGCGACGCTGTTCGTCCTTCTAGGAGCGATCACTTGGTGCATACCTCCCTTCTGTCCAACACTCTCTTTTCCCACACATCACTCGGTCCGCTCGTCGCCCCAGATCGGGCCTTCGACCTCCTTTCCTTCCTTGCGTCGACGCTCGATCATCGCCTGACGCCACTCGTGACGCCACCGGTGCACCTCGACCACGCCGATGCTCGGCATGTTTTTGGCACGCTCTTCTACCGGGGGCAGAGGCCGCCAAGCCTTGTGCGGCTCGACCTGGTACCAATAGACCACGCTCGACATGTCGAGCGTAAGCACGTTGGCATGCCCGTGCTCGATGCTGCCGCGAATCGAACGTCCAAAGCGGATCGGATCCTCCAAGAGAAAGCGGTACGCGTGCGTCCGCCCCATCCAGCCAAACGTGTTGGGAACGCGCGCATACCCAAAGTAAGGGTGCATATACACCTCGTTTGGGCTCCACGACGTGTTGAAGAAGTCCTCGGTGCCGGTTCCGTGCAGAGATCCGGGCCACGGCTCACCGTCGATCAACCACATGTCGTCACCCTCTCCGTACCAGATCGGCGAAGGACAGTCGATATAGAGGTTGACGCCCGCGACGTGGCCGAAACCCTCTGCCTCGAGGAGCAGGTAATTATGTTCGTCGGTGGGATTGGTCGGCGTCGGCCCGAGCGAGCCCCACTCGTTTTCGATGCCGCCGCTCTCAGGGCCGGGGCTCGTAATTTCCCGGTTCCACCAGGCGTGGAAGTACGCGATGCGCTCATGGGCGCCATCGATGCCGTCCGACACCCCATAACCCCGGTAAAGAGCCCGGTCGTCCGAAAATAGCTCGTAATCGATGTAGTAGTAAAAGGCGCCCAAGTCTCGGTCCGACTCGTTTTTCACTTCGATCCGAGCGGCCTTTGCAAAAGGCATCGGAAAGTAGCAGTTGAGCGCCGATCCGTCTCTTGGAGACGCCGCCAGAGGAAGGCTCATCCAGTTGTACTTCTCACCCCAGCCCTGCCCAAAGAAATCGCCGATCGGCGCTTCGACGCTCGGATGCTCCTCGTCGTCCCAATACATCTTGAGGACGGCCTTCCGCCGAAGCATCGGATCGTCCGAGGGAAAGGTGAACCAAATGTGCCGAATCACCCCGGCGCCTTTGATGTCGCACAAGACGCCGGTCGTCCCGGCCTTGATTTGAATGTTGTCGCCGTTTCCCCCGCGGCGGTCGAAGCTCGAGGCCCGCAAACTCCTGCTCGGCTTGGCGATGAACAACCGGTCTAGCGGACTGCCCATATCGACTTCCTCCCAGGTCTTGAATTATTGCGTCAGGCTGGCATCCATTTGAGGGGAGCCAGGTAGACGCCGCCCTGTCCCCAGCCGGCGCCGCTCACGTACCACTCGCCGCGCTCGTCCACGATCACTTCGGCCGCATGCGCCGGGATATGGCCCACAAGGTCTGACGCCTCCCAATGGAACGGATCGCGTGATGCAAAGACGTCCGTGCCGACATACCCGCCGCGGGGTCCGATAAAGAGGTAATAGTACTCGCCGCGCTGCACGACAAAGGGCGACTCCGTCGGACCGCCAAACGTGCCGACGGCAGGATCGGTAAACGCAGTGCCTCGCTCGGACCAGTGGATCAGGTCGTCGCTCGTCCGAAAGGCCACGATGTGGTTGCCCCCCTCGGGTCTGCTTGTCGCCGTGTAATACATCACCCACCGATCGCCGACGCGCAAGACCATCGGATCCCGGGCATCATACCCGTCGACCAGCATGGGGTTTTGCGGGTGGCGCTCCCAGCGCCACAAGTCGGTGGAGGTGGCGAGGTAAATGCGGTAATGAGCGTTGTCCGGATCGCCTCCGGCGCAGTAGTACATGTAGTACACGCCCTCATGAAAAATGACGTGGGGCGCCCACAAGTGCGCCTCTCGATAGTGATCCCAATCCGCCTCGAGCGCCGGCGGATGCTTTGCCCAAGGGCGTCCGGTCAGCGACTCGGACGTTGCATGCGCGAATTGCTTTTCGTTTGCCGGATCCGCCGGTTCGGGATGAGTGATGCCGAAGAGGTGCCACAAGCCGTCCTGCCCCTGGATGAAGCAGTGGTCGTTGATATACCACGAAACAGGCTCTCCGACGCTCGGATCGTAGATTTTGAAAAACTCGCCGGCATGGACGCGCTCCATGTGTCTATTCACAGCCTCTCTCAATGCTTCTTTGAGATTTCGCCCGTCGATTCGCGAACAATCAGCTCCGTCGGGACGACGGAACGAATGGAGGTCGAGCCGCCGCTGTCGGACGGCCGTCGAATGCCGGTGCGTTGCTCTAGGATGCGCACAAGCAACCGGCGGACTGATTCGTAGCCGATCGCCCACTTATCGACGCGCACGGTCGTCAGCGTGGGTGAGATCTGCGCGCTCGTGGCGATGTCGTCAAAGCCTGACACCGAGATCTCCCCCGGAACGTCGACCCCCCGCTCGCGCGCCCGGCGAAGGACGCCGATCGCCATGACGTCATTCCCGCAAAGGACGGCAGTAAATCCACCGTCGAGCAAAGCATCCGCCACGTCGTACCCGCCCTCGAACGACGGCGGCGCCTCGACAACCGCGATATCGGACGGCGAAACGCCATAATCGAGCAACCCCGCCCGAAACCCCCGCGTGCGCAAGACCGATGCGATCGACGGGAGCGCCTGCTGAAGGATGGCCACTCGGCTGTGGCCAAGCTCCGCCACGTGAGTCGCCGCGGCTAGCGATCCTCCGACGTTGTCGCTCAGCACGGCGTCGCACGCCAGTTCGGCAACGTGGTGGTCACAGAGGACGACCGGCGTCTCCCGCTTTTCGAGAGCGCCGATCCAAGGCTGGTATGACGCAGCAGGCTGGTAGCCGAGCCATATTACCCCGTTTGACCGGCCAGGGCCCGCCTCCATCTTGCCAAAGGCAGCTCCGAGGTCGCCGTCTTCGTCCACCCGCGCCACGTGCAACGCGGCGCCAAAATCCCGGGCGGCCGCTGATAAGCCGCCGATGATTTCCATGAAGAACGTGCTCTCGGTCAGATCAGTGAGGCACGGATTGCCCCGAGCGTCGACAAGCAGGGTGACCGCGACGTCGCGCCCCAAGTCGGCGTAGACGCCGATACGTTCGCCAACCCAGTCGTTGGTTTGCGTGCCGCCGCGATCAGGGTCGCCGTTTGCGATGAGGCCCGTCTTTTCGGCGAGGCGTAAGATGTGGGCCCGCGTCGCTTCGCTCACGCCCTCTTTGCCGCTCAAGGCTCGAGAGACGGTCGAGGGAGAGACGTCGGCCATGCGGGCCAGACTGCGAACAGTAGGTCGTCGAGGCATCTCGTCATGCCGCTCCATGATTCACGTAAGTGTCCTTTCTACAAAAGCCGCCCACTCGGGGGACACATCCCCCGAGCAGGTCAGCGTTTTTCGAGCTTTTCCCACAGCCTAATTGGGCGGTCCCTGACTGAGCAGGGCATTCATCAGTTGATCCGCCGTCTGCAACGCGGAAACGGGCGATTCCTGGCCCGTCCATATGGGCTGGACTCCGTTGAAGACGATCCCTCGGGCCTCACTGCCTCGGAAATTGTGAACGCTAAATCCGAGGTATGTGCCATTCATCAGACCGTCGATGAAGGGATCGTATGCCTTGCCGAACCGCTCCAACAGGAACCCGTTGATAGAGTTGACCGGAGTCGGATTGGAGAGGAAACCCGTTTGGATCTCGAACCCTTCGATGCTCGTAAGGAAGCGGACCCACTCAAACGCGGCCTCGCGGTCTTCGCCGGTGTCCAAGATGGCGTACAAATCCGTCGAGGGCCCTCCGGCCACGCGACCCCCCGGCCCGATCGGGATGTTTGCGACTCCGACATCAAATGAGACGTTGTCAGGCGTGAACCCCGAAAGGTGCCACGGACCGATGAACGCCATGCCGAGGTACCCGTTGGTCATGAGCGGCGCCCACCACTCAGCCTGCGACGGTGTCGGCGCCGCCTCGTACTGGTGCACGAGATCCGCGAAAAACTGATAGGCCGCCACCGTCTCGGGCGAGGCCAATCGGGATTCGGTGCCCTCCTCGTTGACGTAGCGCCCGCCAAGCGAATAGATAAGCGTATCCGATTCGACGCCGCCGAGTATCACGGAAAAGCCCCAAATGTCGTTTAATCCGTCGCCTGAGGTGTCTCGCGCAATCGCCCGCGCCGAAGCGAGAAACTCATCGTACGTCCAATCGTCGTCGGGAGGCGCAAGCCCGGCCTGCGCGAAGAGGTCGTTGTTGTACAAGAGGCCGTGTACTCCGGGGTGCGTTTGATACGGCAGCGCGTAGCGGACGCCCGCAAACACCCCGGCCTCGAGTGCAGTCGGATAGTACAGATCGAGGTCGACCCCGCTGCGAGTGATGAAGGGATCGAGATCGACAAGCTGACCCGCCAGCGCAAGCTGATCAAAGAACGATCCTGCAGTCCAGATCACGTCGGGCGGCGCTCCACCGGCGATCCGCACCTGTACGCTTTCGACATAGTTGTTGGAATCGACCAACTCGAGCTCGACGGTGATGTCCGGATGGATCTCATTGAACGCCTCGATTGCCGTACGGTAGTGCTCGAGATTTGTCACGTTTCCCCGCACGAGGTGGGTGACGGTTGCGCCATAAACAAGAGAACTGGTGATGCCGAGCGAAAGCAGTACGAACACGGTGATCGCCAGGACGTTTCTCTTACCTCTACACATCAGTCCATCCCCCTTAGCAAGTGTTGAGCAGTGCCGGCAACGTGTGCCGACTGTTTCACAACATGTCTCGCGACAAACGGTTCACCGTTCGCCCAATTCTTCCTTCATAGATTAACGCGTTTTTCGCGTCTTTCGGAATATTTGGCCTCGAAGGCCAGCTACACGACTTATAGAGCCCCCTCAACGCGTCGCAACATTGACGACATTGTAACGCAAAGCCCCCGAAACACGATCAATCGATGGTCTCGAGGGCCGGAAACGTTCGTTAGCTTTTAACGCGTGCCGTTAGAGAGCCAGCTCGGCCACGACGGGCAGGTGGTCTGAGTGCACCCACTCCCCTTGTTTGTGCGGCCCGTCGCTGCGAAACCCGGATGAGCGCACTACAAACGCATTTCTTAGCGCGCCCTCAAGCGACGAGCTCACGTAAATGTGGTCGATCGCTTTCTTTACGGAGACGCCAAACGTGTCCATCGTTGGAGGCAATTCGCCCTGAACCGCACGCACGACGTTGACGAATCCCTTTTGAACCAGGCGCTGGTGCAGGTCTTCTTCGAACGTCGAGTTGAAGTCGCCGAGCACGACGACCGGCATGTCGCCTGCGTCAGCGTCGATGCCGAGCGCATCGAGGCTCCTTTCGACGAGGGCCGCTTCTTGGACCCGAATCGAAACGTCGCTTGGATGAAGATGCAAATTGACGATCCACATGTCCTGGTTGCTCGGCAGACGCAGCCGAACAGCGCCGCCGCACCGACTGAGGGGCGGGGTGTCCTTTCGGGGGTCAAAGTGGCTGAATGTGCGAGACTCCACGATCGGATACCTCGAGAGCACATGTCCGGGCCAGTAGCGTGGTGATGGAATGGTCGCGAGATACATGTCGAGTCGCCCGGCGATTTCCTGCATCATCTTCGCGGGCGCTCCGCCCTCTTGAATTGCAAGTACGTCGGAATCTAGCTCTTGGAAGACGCCGGCGAAGTACTCGGTCCGCTCCGGGCTCGATGAGCCCCCGAGCTTTTGGGCGGCCTCACTTGCGGGTAGGCATTCAAATCCGAGCACGTTGTACGTACATATCCTCACAGCTTTTTCCTCCTTTGGTCACTCGACATGCATTCGTCACAACTTCCTCATTTGTCACATGCCCGCGACAAACTCCAAGCTCGCTTTGTACACAGTCAACTGAGCTTCGAGTATTTTCTCAGGCGTCTGCTCCACCACGTTTCCCGCGCGCCCAAAGCCGTTGAAACTGTGGGAAGGCGCCTCGACGATGACGCTGAGCCCACCGCAGTGCAAGCTAAACACGGTATCGAGATTGAACGGGCTTTGCCTCTGCCTTGCCGGGTCCGCCTCGAGCTCAACGTCGCGCGAATCCTGTAGGCCCGCCAAGGTTAGCGCCGTGTGCACATGCCGGTAATAGGACTCGAAGACCGGCTCGAGCATTGGAAGCGTAAACGGGCGGTGCAACCGGGTATGGTAGTTTTTCGCAGGCGCGCCCGTGTGAAGGTTGACGATCAAGTTGGGGCGCTCCTCGCCAAGGAGGCGCAGCAGAGCCTCAGTCTCAGGCTGACGATTGCCGAAGAAATCGTCGTGCTGGATGTTGACGCCGTTGTCGTTTGGATACCCGCCTGGAAACTCGGTCAACGAAAAGTCGAGCGGTATGAACTTTTTACACGTGGGCCAACCGATCAAGGAGCCGTCTTTGAAACATCCCGTGTTGAAGTACTCATGCACACTGTTGTCCGTTCCATGGTGTGGTTCCATGCGCAATGGAATCCTAACCCGCCCATCCACGTTGACAATCGGAACGACCACAATTCGATCGACGCGCTCGGCCGCCGAGACAAGCTCCCCGCGGTCGACGCCGCCGAGGTCCACGCCCGTCTCGAGTGCAGAGATCAAGTTGGCCAAACCCACGATCCCCTCGAACTCGCCCCCGTGCACGCCGCCCAAGAAAACAATGACACGTTTCGCGTGGTCCGGGCCGATGTATTCGTTGATGTCTCGAGCGCCAAGTGCGCCTGAAAAGGTGGTGCCTCCTCGTCCGGTGCGAGGCGTTCCATAAAAGACGGCCCGAATCGGTCGGCCTCCGGCCGTCTGGCCGATCGTTTCAACCGTCCCCCGCTTCACGGTCTGGTCGAGGATCTCGCTGACGCCCTCGTACGTCGACACCCAAAAGGACGGGATCTCAGTCGGTTCGTTGTAGTACGACGCATGTTTGATCATGGCAAAGACTCCTCGCTCGCTTTGCATCTTGGGGATCGCAAAACCATACTCAAAGACGAAGAAAGCGGACTTAAACTTGCTGTATCATGCGGACTCAAATCAAGCTGACTCCAAAGAGAGCCTGCGTACGCCCTCGAGCCCTCGGTACCACTCGGAATGACACGTGAGCAAGACGATCTGCAGATCCTCTTGCGCCTCAAACAAGAGGTCGAGAAAGCGTCGACGTCTAGCGGCATCGGTATTGACGAAACTGTCGTCCAACACAAAGAGCATCCGGCCGTGTTTGGACGCCAAGTACCGCCCCAACGCAAGCCGGGAGAGGATGTGCAATTGCTCGCGCGCCCCCGTGGATAGTGCGCTCGTTGGAACGGCCTCGGCGCGGCCTACGTCCATCTGAGTTGGGTGCAAACTCCCATCGAAGCGAATGCGCCGAATCTCCCCGGTCACCTGCTCAAAGTAGCGTGTAACCCTGTTTGAGACGGGCTCCGTCAGTTGGTCGAGGACGCTTTTTTGTCGGGCGTCGGCAAGCGCTTTGAGCAACTTGATCGACTTGGCGCGGCGAACTTGCCGCTCATACTCCTCTTCTTTCAATCGAATAGCCTCTTCGAGGCGTGCAAGGGCTTCGTATGTACCTGAGTCGGCGATCGATTCGAGCTGCTGATGGAGCTTCGCCATGGCAATCGAGCGGTTGTTCAAGTCCTCATCGAGTTCCCGAATCCCAGCTTTGAGTTCCGCGGCCCGGCGCTCAGGGTCCTCGTCCTCAGGCGGCAGCTTGGCTGTGATCGCACGAACTCGGGTGTGGCAAGCCTCATACTCCTCGCTTGCTGCGCCGAGCGCTATAGCGAGATCCTCCTCCGAGCCGTATCCGCCCAGGAGTTGAGCAATATCGCGCTCGGCGGCATCAAGCTTTTGGGTCCAAAGCGCGCGATCCTTTTCCACCGCACTGACCTGAGCTTGGAGCCTATCCACAAGCGACGCCGCGCGCTCCTGTTCCTGCCTGATCGCAGCGTAGCGCGACTCCCATGCGACAACCGCTTCCTCGGCCCGGCCAACATCGGGCGGCTCGACCTCACCAAGCGCCGAGCGCTCGATTTCTAGGTCGCGGCATAGAGCGATCACCTTTCGCTCGAGCTCCGCAACGCCGCTCCTCAGCGCTTCGAGCGACCCCTCATCTCGCATCATTTGACGTGCGCGGGCCTCGAGAGCCGCTTTCTCTTGCTCGACCGCGCGCCTTGCCTGGCGAAGCTCCATCAGCTCATCGGCAAAGTCCGCGTCAAAAGGCGCTAGGAGCTCTTTTAGCTCCAAAGCCGTACGATCCCGCTCCCTTTCCAGGGCCGCGGCTTCTTCTGCTCCAGACTCAATTGCAAAGGTTCCGACACCCTCGATGCGCCACTCCACGCTTCGGGCCGCGACGACCTCGATGCGATCGGGCGCGTTGGCCGAGTAGTCGCTCGCCTCGCCCCCGTCTTTTCGAATGTCGCCGCTCACACCCCGCTCAGGACTGAACGACACCCGGATTCCGACGGCTTCGAACTTTGCCGCAATCCGCTGAAGCTCTGTCTCCAAGCTCCTCGCGCGCTGGATTTGGGCGTCGCTCGGGTTTGCCATGCGAGCGAGCCGCTCGTCCAACTTCTCTCGGTGCCTGGAAAGGGCTTCGACCTCCTCGATGAGGCGAGCCCTCTTTTCAATCGCAGCATCCGAGTCCATGGCCTCGCGCAAGCGCCGCGCCCGTTGCCAAGCTGCCCGCGCCCCATTGACGCTCTGTTCCGCCTCGAGCAGCGCTCTGCGAGCATCGTCTCGCTTTGCCTTTGCATCTTCGAGTGTCCGCCCTACCTGCGCCAATTTTGGCCCGATTTCGTTCTCAAGAGCCTCTGAAGCCTCTTTGGCTTCGGTTTTCAGCTTTCGGAGCCGCTCCCGATCGTGGCGAAGTCGGTCGACCCGGGCCTTAGCCTCGGCGAGCTCAGCTTGCTCGGCGAGGAGCTTCATCTTTAGCTCTCGGACCCGTTTCACTTCGGAGTCGAGCTCTTCAAACTCGCGTTCTTTCGACTGCTTTTCGTCTTTTAGCGCGGCGTACTCCGCCTCGAGGACCTGAAGACGCGCCCTTGACTGTTCCCCCGCCAAAAGGGATGCCGCCAGTTCGGCTCGCCTTGCTCTCAGATCGTCTAATTCGTTCTCGAGCGCCGGGAGGCCCGAGCTTTTCACAAAGGACTTGCCGTTTTTGGCCCAGATGCCGTTAAAGCTTGTGGAAATAACAGCGAGCAGCTTGCCTTCTGCTTCGTCGAGCGTCATGGCGTCGAGCGACTGCTCGATCCGGCGCCGGACATCGCCATCGAGCTCAGGTAGCTCGGTCTCCCCTTGCGGAATCCAAAGCAGGCGGCCTAGGCCCCGGTGTCGACTTTGAGCGGCGCCGCTGCCCGGCCGCTCGCCGAGGAGGTACGCTCGGACGCGCTCCTCCGCCTTGTCGCCGTCGGCCAGGTCGCGAAAGCGGTCGCTGTCCCATTCCAAAAGCGCGCACCTCGCTTGGTGCAAAAAAGACTTGACGAGCCGAAACCGCTCGCCGTTCACCCTGAACTCGACGGTGACCTCGGGCGATAGCTCAGTGCCCCAGGGCACGAGGTCGCGCACTTCGGATGCGCTCGAGCCGTACGGAGTAAAGAGCGCGTGATGCAGCGCCCGAAAGAGCGTCGTCTTACCCGCTTCGTTTTTGCCCGCCACAATGTTGAAACGCTCGTCAAATGTGAACTCCACCGGCTCCCGAAAGCACCCAAAGGCGCGCACGGCAAGGCGCTCGAGGATCATCGCCAAACCTCCCCTACGCAGTGACCGAGTTGTCTCATCGCCTCTTGGACGACATCCGCATCGAGCTCCAGGCCGCTCTCCCTTAGGAGCTCCCTCAAGGCGCGGGGGTCTGCGCCTGCGGCCCTCGGCTCTTCCTCCGACGCGGCGGCCGCTTGTGATAAAAACGTCTCATCAGTCGCCCCGAGCGACGCCGTGGCGGCGAGCGTCGACAGGTCGGCCAAAAGACCCGCGACAAAAGGATGGGAGGCGGCGATCTCACGCAGTCGGCCTCGTGAAAGTGCAAAGCTCGTCCCACTCATGTCGATCTCGGAGTACATCACTCGGGCTTGCAGCCAATCATCCAGCTCGACCACGATCCCCTCCACATCCGAGGTAATCGGTCCAACGAGCCGCACGCGCACAAGCGACCGAGCAGGGTCCTCCAGCTCCCCGATCCAAGCCTTTACGTCATGGTCGAGGGCGCTCGCCCCGGCCTCCGCGTCAAACCCGCGCTCCTCCCACCTGAGGCCTGCAACCTGAAGTTTCTCCACCGACGGCAGAGCGCCGGGAGCATCGATCGACACGAGCGCCGCGCAGCCGCTCGATTCGCCGAAATTGGTAGGCTCCGGCGTGCCGGGCATCAGCATCCTCGGATTTATCTGCAACCAAGAGTGCCAGTGGCCGAGCGCGAGGTAGTCCAGTCCATATCGCTCCGCCGCGTCAAGTGCAATCGGGTGATCGTCCGGCTTATACTTGCCCTCGATCCGGGGCGAACCGTGCGCCACGCCGATCTTGATCCTTTCATTCGCCGAGGAACTCGTCTCCAAAAAGACCCTCGTCGGATCACGATCTGAGTTTTTCTGTTGGATCGGGGATGGCAGGAGCGCCGCATCGCCGATCATGACAGGCTCGGTCGAACGCAAGACGTGTACATTGCGTGGCCCGGAGCGAAACGCTGCCCGCTCGTAGATGCCCCCGGGGACCAGCAGGTCGTGGTTGCCCGGGAGTATGTATACCGGCGTCGGCGCGGCTTTTTCGAGGGCGTGAAGCACTTGGTGGACCACGTCGTTGCCGACGGCGTTATCCTCAAACAAATCCCCGGCGACTAAGAGAAAATCGACATTTTTCTGCTTTGCAAGCGCAGCGATGCGCCCCGCCGTCTCGACGCGCGCTTTTCGCACTTCATCAGCCGCTTTGGCCACGTGCGACGCTTTCATCCCGATTTGCAAATCGGCCGTGTGTATAAACCTGACGCCCACCCTGCCATCACCCCTGATCCAAGAAAAGGTGGAAAAGGACTAACCCTGCACAGGCTAGTCCAAGCCGCGGTTAAACCCGATCCACACTTGTCCAGGTCGCCGGCATCCGCCAATCCCATGGCGCCTGGGAGCGTGTCTACGATTATATCACAGGGATCATGGCGGATTAACCCAAAATCGAACATATGTTCTGTAACGGCAAAAAACGTGCCGATGAGTTCCTCCAAACGCCGGCCAGAATGGCGCAGTTCGCCTCTCCATGACAAATCCGCCGCTAGACGAGTCTGCGGATCAGTGCATCCCGGTCACCGGGCAACAAATCGACAACAGGCACCTCGATCAGGGTGTACGCCCCAGGTTGCTGCCGGAACGACGCGCGCGCCGAAGCCACCATCACCTGTGCGGTTAGCGCAGGGTTGTTGATGCGCATATCAAAGTGGAAGAGCTGATTGTGGGTGCTGCCCGAGACGCCTTTCCGCTCCAAACGCACGCCGTGGCCCACATCGATCAAGGCTCTGACGTCGTCGACCTGAATCACGTGTGTCTCGTCATTCTTGAAGTAGGGATCCGAACGGACGGCGTCTCGCACTTGAGCAAAATCGACGCCCTCCTCCACCTCGACGTAGACCATGCGGCGATGAATTCCCTGACCGAGAGGGACCGTGAGCGATAAGGCGTCTTTGACGCCGGCGATTGCACGGACGGCAACCGAATGACCCATGCTCATCCCTGGGCCGAAGTTGGTGTATGTAATCCCTCGGGGCGCCATCGCCTCGAACAATGCCCGCAGTATCGAGTCGGTTCCCGGATCCCAACCTGACGAGATGACCGCGACTGCACCGTGAGCCTTGGCAACTGCGTCGAGCCGCACCCTCAAATCGGCGAGATCACCGTGGATATCGTATGAGTCGACCGTGTTGATGCCCTGCGCGAGGTAACTGGCGGCCAAGTCCGGAATCGCTCGGCTCGGACCGCATAGGAGCGCTGCGTCCACCTCGCCCAGCTCACGAATGTCGCCTGCGACCGCCACCTCGGGCGGCAGACCGCCTCGGTCTTCGGGATTACGGCGGACAACGCCGGCAAGGGCCAGATCGGGCGCTTCCATGAGTGCCTGGACGGCGTATGCGCCGATATTTCCGTATCCAACGACTGCAACTCTCTTCTTCGCGCTCAAGAGCGTTCGCACCAACTTTCGTCTGTTGATTTCCTTTGCTTACTGAAGGCTTCGCTAAACCTTTCCGGGCTCCCTATTGCCCGGCCCCGCCCCATGGGCGATAATGCACTCATACGCGCCTTAGTTTGATGATTCCAATCCCACGAAAACGCGTCAAAAGGAGCAGGCAACGTTGAACGCGCGCCCCCTCCCCCCTCTTTGGACGAGCAGCTTCATTTCCCTTAGCATCGTATCGCTACTCATCTTTTCCGGCTTTACGTTTCTCTTATCGACGCTTCCGGTTTACATCGTCGGCGAGTTGGGCGGGAATGAATCCCACGTGGGGCTGGTCATCAGTGTTTTCTCGTTTGCCGTCGTCCTGATCAGGCCGCTCGCGGGCGTCGTTACAGACCGCTTCAACAGGAGAAACGTGTTTCTCTTGGGCATGCTCGGGTTCCTGGTCACCATGCTCCTATACTACTGGGCGAACTCGATCGGTCTCCTATTCGCCGTGCGCATGCTACAAGGGATCCCCTTCGCCATCGCAACTACAGCGACGGGAGCGATCGCCGCCGACCTGATTCCGGCCGAGCGCCGGGGTGAAGGCATGGCCTACTACAGCGTCACGCCGCCTTTAGGCATGGCGCTCGGCCCATGGATCGGCCTCACCGTCATGAACGCGCACGGCTTTGACGCAATGATCCTCGTTGCGAGCGCGATGACGTTGATCGCCCTCGCGGCGGCGTTCCTCGTCAAAGCTCCAAGCCTCCACGAGCCCGATCGGGGGCCGATCCGCGTGCGCGGCATCATTGAGGGGAGCGTCGTCCGCCTGTCTTCGATCTACATGTTCGTCGCGCTGACCTTTGGCGGCACGCTCGCATACATCACGCTGTACGCCATCGAAGCGGGCGTCGCAAACCCCGGGATCTTCTTTCCCGTGTACGCGGTCGCCGTCGTGCTTTCGAGGCCCTTTGCGGGCCGACTCTTTGACCGACACGGCCCCGACGTTACGATCCTTCCAGGATTATTTGCTACTGCAATCGGCATGTTCCTGCTCTTTCAAGCGTGGGGCACCGTGGGCTTTGCCCTCGCCGCGGCCTTGATCGGTGTGGGGCTTGGCGTCTTGATGCCCACCACGCTCGCCATGGTGATCCAGCGTGTGCCGCCGGAGCGGAGGGGCTCGGCGAACGGGACATTCTTTGGCGCCATGGACATCGGGGTCGGCGCCGGCCCGCTCGTGCTCGGTTGGGTTGCATCCCTCACCGATTACAACACGATGTTTCTCGTAAGCGCTCTGATCCTCGCAATACCGCTTGCGATCTACCTCAACTGGGAACGGCCGACCCGCCGCCCCCGCGCTCGATCAAGCGCATGAGACGCTCGAAAGCTCGAGCGCACGAATGAAAGAGGGCCCGAGTCACCGGGCCCCCAACAGTGCATGAGCTGTATTCTAACCGAGATCGACCAGGCGAATTAGAATATCGCTTCGTCGATCAACCGTGCTGCTTCTTCCAAAGCCGATCGGGGCGTCACCGACCCATTGATCGCCTTTGCAAACGCGTCTTGAGCAATCTCTTCGAGACGCTGGTAGCCGGGGTGCGGCGTACGGGCCTGCGCCGTCATGAGCTGCTCCAGGTATACCGGATAGTAGGAGCTCCGGACAAAGACGTCTGCGCTAGCCGCCGACATGATCACAGGGATCTGGCCAACCTCCGCGAACTGCGCCTGGGTATCGGCCGAGAGCATGAAGCGCGTGAACGCCCACGCCGCCTCCTTGTTGTTGGAAGAGCGGAGCAGGGCGATGTTCTCGCCGCCGACCACGGAGATGGAATCTACCCCCACTTCGTGCGGGATCAACGCGTAGCCGACGTCGACGTTGGGGTGATTCGCCTCGATCCAGTTGCCAAACCAGGGACCATCCTGCCTGGCTGCTGCCACGCCATTGACAAAGGAGCCCCAGCCGTCAAAGTCCTGTCCGATCATGTTCGGAGCGAGAATGCCGTCGTTTGCCCAATTGGCAATCCGTTCGATGATGCTGATGGTGGCTTCGCCGTCCAAGTAGCCTCTCGCCGTCGTGATCGCCGGATCGGTGAGCGCGCCCCCGTTGCTCCAAATCCAGGGGAGGAGGTGCCAGTTCCACGGGCCGCCCATGTCGTAGCCGTACCGGGTAATGCCTTCGGCGTCTCGCCTTGTGAGTCGCCGGGTCACTTCCTCAAACTCCGACGTGGTGACCGGAACGGTGACGCCCGTCTCTTGGAATGTTTGTTCATTATAGATGTACACTTGCGTGTTGGTCGTCAGCGGGAGTCCGTAGTATTCGCCCTCGTAAAAGTTCGTCGAAAGCGGCCCAGGATACACCTGGCTCAAAAGAGCGTCGAAGCCCGGGTACCTCGAAAGGGGCTCCAAAAGGCCTGACGCGGCCAATTCGGGGCTCCAAATGATGTCGATCCGCGCGACGTCCGGGCCGGCGCCTGCGGCAGACGCCGCCACCATGCGCGAGCGGAATTCGCCGTAATCGATCCGGACCGACTCGACGCGGATGTTGGGATTGGCGGCCTCAAACCTCGGGATCAACGTGCCTTCGAGGAAAGCCGTCTCTTCTTCGCTGTAGGTATGCCAAAACGACACGGTCGACGATGCGCCAGCGACACTCGTGAGCAGAAGCAGCACGCCGATGAGCAACAAACCGGTTAGCTTTGCATTTCGCTGCATGACAATGCCTCCTTTTAAAAATCCGTCTGGCATGGGTCCCCACTTGCCGTTGAGACGTGGTGCAACACATTGACTCCGCATCGATCGAGCCCTTGCGGACCACCTCCTTTGGAAAACCGATTGGCTGCCGTCCCCACTTGCCGCCCAATAGGGCCAGCGGTGCTGGCCCGCTAGGATTTTCATCCGTTCGTGGCTTGGCCGGGCCGACAAGGTCGGGCGGCCAAGTGGGTGACTCCTCAAGTTGAGAAGCCGGCAACGTCAATACTCGAGGACGACGACGCTCCAGTACTCGATCCTTGGAATCGTCAGCTCGACCCGGAGCTGATCTTGGTGGATCACCCTCGCCTCGAGAGGCTGAAGGCTAAGCGTCGGGGCGTCCGGCGAAGCCCACCACACCGCCTTCGGCAAAGCGTCCACCACGACCGAAACCTCGACGTCCTCGAGCGCCTCTGGCGAACTTTGCGCTTCTCGCCAGTCGACCGTCGATGCACTGGTGAAGTTGATCAAACTGAGCACCTGTCGCATGGTCGACTGCGACTGGTGCAACACCCCGTGCACCTTGCCCGGCTCCGGTCGCTCTGCCACCCGTTCTCCGTTTACCAGCACGCGGTCGCGAACGCCCTGGTACCAACGGGGCTCGTACAGGAGCTCCCGGTAGCGGACGATAAAGTCGTAATGTGCGACGAGCGCGCTCCAAAGGGCGGGGCTCACCCTTTGAAACTTGGGAAAGTATGGGTCCGCCAACATGCCGTCGCCCTCGCCCATCTCGATGTGCGTACCGCCGTTTGCGGCAATCAGGGCGTTTAGCAAGCGAGCGGTCGCTTCGAAACGCGGGTCGATGTAGGCGGCGATCACCGTCGGCTTCCCGTTTGAGCTCTGATAGGCGTCGCGAAGGATCATCTCGATGTCGCCGTACGTCGTGTAAGGCGGCCAAACTTCGATGTAATTAAAATCGTAGTTGGACCTCCCAACCACGGCTGTAGGCCAGTTGGTCACCGAGTTAAACGTGAGCGAGTTTCGCTCAAAGTGGGTTTTTAGCCGATCCTTCGCGTCGTTGATAAAGTCGCGAAATGCCGTGGACAAAATCACGGTGTGGCCGGCGCGCGTGTGTGCCACTTTCGGAAACCCGTATTGGTCGATGTGAATCCCTTCGAAATTGAAGCGATCGAGCGCTTTGATAAACTCGTCCATCAAGTGCTCGCGCCACTCGCTACCGCGAGCCGGATTCATCAGATATAGGTAGCCGTCCGCAAACGGGATCGGCTTTCCCTTATCATCGTAGAGCGCCCAGTCCCGATTGCGTTCGAAGTACTCGGGCGACGCCGCGTAAATCGCCGTGTAGGCCATCGGGGCCATGCCGTGCGAGCGGGCGAGCCGGATTTTGCCCTCGATCGACGCCACCTGGAGCTCCCGGCCTAGCGAGTCGACGAAGGTCTCCGTCTGTGGAACGAGCGACTCGTGCTTGTACATCCAGTCATAAAACTGCACCCCGTTTAGGTGCAGGCGATTCATGAGGCGAAACTGTGCGAGCGCAGCTTCCTCGTCCCATGCGCCAAACTCGGACACAAAGCCGTACCGCGGATGATCCGTCCAGGCGTGTGCGACGTCAAAGGCCGACTCAGACCACGCCACTTCGGCGCCGCCCGAAAGCAGCGCCGCTCGTACGCCATAACCCGCCGGCTCCCGCGGGGGCGTCCATTCAAAAGTCCAGGTTGCGCCATCGCCGGATGGCTGCCTCAAAGAGGCAGCCTGATTGGCCAAGCGATACACGTCGACTACGACCTCGTCAAACACGGTCTGATCCGCCCGTTCCGGCGCGAGCGATACAGTGATCCGGACCGGTTCGCCCGGCCTGTACTGCGCTCGATCTACCTCGATCAAAAGTCGTGCATCTGCCAAGAAACTCACTCCCAAGCCATTGCTGTCCGGCTCATCCGTCCCCATTGCGACCCAGTCACGTTCGGGAGCCAGAGCCTGAACGGACGGCAACGTCGGCGTTAGTCCAAGGTGAACGCCCAAAACGAATATGATCACGGCGCCAACTGCATATCGCCTTAAGACGAAAGGCAGACTCAATTTGCGACGACCCTCGCCACAACCGGACTTGCCCCGCTGTAAATGGGCGGTCGAAACACTTCCTCGATGACCAGGGCGGCGGCGCCTGCGAGCCAGACCTCACTGCCCAGCTTCGACTGGCGCACGACGGTCCGGTCACGCACGCCTGCGGGAAGCTCCGCCTTTGTTTGGCTGCTCACAGCGTCCAAGTACAACGCGCCTCCGAGCACGGCCGTCTCACCCGCGACGACGACCTGATCAATTCCAATCAACTTGACTGCATTGGCGATTGCCGTGCCAAGCACGCCTGCGGCTCGCTCGATCGCCCGGACGGCGTGCGGTTCGCCTCGGTGCGCTGCGGCCGCGATGTCCCTGATCGACGCATCGGAGGCTGCACCACCTTCATCGGTCAAACCGTCTCGATAGTAGCGAATGAGCGCCGCATCGCCCGCCAGCGTCTCAACGCAACCCCTCAACCCACAACGACACTCCGGACCGTCCTCGAGCAATCGCATGTGCCCGATCTGGCCGACCCCTGTCCTCTCGCTTCCAAGCAGCTTTCGGTCGACGACCAAGCTCGCTCCGATCTTTGCCCCCACGGAGACAAACAGAAAGTCGTCGGAGTCGCCGCGATCGGCCCATTTCTCGCCCAACGCGCCAACGTGCTCGGCATCCTCGATCCACACCGGCACGCCGAGGTCGGCTTCCAGCTCTTTGCTGGCCGCGCCAAACAAATCATGGGAAGCGCCGCTTGCGGCGTCGTCACGGACGGCCGGACTCGAAACGGCGATGCCCACTCCGAGCAGTCGGTCTCGCGCCGCGATTTCGGCCTCCTCGAGCAACCGGTCGAACAAGCTGCGGACAGTCGCTGAAAGAAACGCCCACTCCGTCGGTTTATCGCGCAATCGCTGCGATACTCGAAAGAGAATCCGGCCGTCGAGATCGGTCAGACATCCCGTCGCCTCGCCCTTTGCCACGTGAATCCCCATCGAGTAGTAGCGTCTCGGGTTGAACGAAAGCATCTCAGGCTTTCGACCTCCCGTCGAGTCGCCCGCGCCGACTGTCTCCAGAAGCCCTTTCTCGAGGAGTCGCCCGACGATCCCCGATACGGTGGAACGCCCCATGCCCGTCATCGACGCAATCTCGGTACGGGCGATCGGGCCTTGTCTGCGGACGCAGTCCAACACGATCGACGTATTCAACTCCCGAATTAGCGCCCGATCCCCCGTACGCAGCGTGTCCAACTGCCTGCCTCCTGGCCCAACTTACTTTTGTCACTGACCGAACAAAGTTAATATTAGCCTCCGCTCCCAGCGATTCCTTTTTTACACTTAACATTGACATGCCAATTCTCACTACGTGCGTCCGGATGTGTAGTAGCCGTCAGTCCCTAGCCTTCCGGCGATCTCGGCGAATGCGGTTTGGCGGCGGAGTCCACAAAATATCGCGGACATCGCCGTCAAAACCGCACTCCTCGAGGAGCCGCAAGTGCGGTGCGAACTCGCCTACCTCCCAAATCTCGTGGGCATCGCTGCCAAAGGCGAGTTGCACACCCAAGTCGAGGCAGATCTCAAAAAAGCGGGGGTCCGGTTCATTGGTGTGGAAGTTGATCTCGGCAGCGACGCCGTGCTTGGCAAGGAGACGGGCGACCGGTTCAAAAAGTCGCTCCGGTACGGGCAGCCCCGCTCGGCGAAAGACGCGGAACGGGTGAACCAGCACGTCGATTCCCGACTGCACGATGCCTTGTGTCACCTGCATAAACTCGTCCGCCACTCGATCCGGATCGGCGTGCTCGCGCTTTCTGAGCTCGCGCAAGTAATGCACTGCGCCGTTTCGAATCTCTGAGCGGCGAAAGTCTTCGGGCCGCACCACGAGGCCGCCACGGTAATCAGCATCGATCTCGAGCCCCGCCCACAGCGATCCATCCCACTCGAGATCCACGGCTTGCCAGTACGCGTCGATCCTCTCATCGCGCCCATCGATCGTCTCGATGCCTTGCTCGCAGAACGCGCCTTTCCAATAGACACTTCGCTCAAAGTATAGCTGACCGGAATGTTCGGTGAGCGCCACGCCCGCAAGGCCAAACAGATCCGCGAGCAACGGCGTTTGGTTCATTCGCATCGCCTTGCTGCAGTAGGCGAATTCGCTGTGTGTGTGCACATCGATCAATTCGAGGCTTCTGGGCATCTGGAGTTGGTGCTCCGCCCCCTCGATCCGGCCCGTGCCGTCGATGTGCACGACCGTGAATGTAAAGGGTGCGTCCCTAAAGGCTTTCACTGCGAGATGAGCGCATTGCCCCACGCGCTCCAGGCCCTTGGTCGCATGGTAGTGGCCCCCGATCGAAAGGGTAACGCCGGCTGCTTCAAAGGCCTGGTTGACCTCGTCCACATTGGCGTAAATGGAGCCTGTGCTTTCGCCTCCCGGCGGTTTTACCGGGACGTGCTGCAGCGCCACGATTGGGCCCGAATAGCGCACTCGCGCCGCGGCAAGCCGCTCGAGATCCTCCTTCGACCGCGTGAGCGGAAACCCACCGTGGAATCGATCGAGAAACGGGACGAGACGAACATGCCCGCAGTCAATGTAGGGCTGTGGTCGATCAAACACCGTATAGAATTGGTCGGCCTTTGGATCGCGATTGCCGGGAATGACGATGTATGGACTTTTGAGCAGGTCGAGCGTCTCTTTGATCCGGCGCAGCCGGTCGAGCGCGTCCGGGTCCCTTGGATCGTCCACCAAGTCTCCGAGGATCACCGTAATGTCCGGCTTGATGAATCGATTGAGGCGATGGACCGCCCGAGCCGTAAGGGCGAGGGTTACGTCGAGCGATCCGGGATATTCCTTGTCATGTATGTCGGAGATGACGGCGATCGTACTCGAAGACATTGGCTTAGAATTTCCTTTCCAAAATAGACCTATCGATGCTACACCTATCGATACGTATCGGCAATGATTCGATAGCGCGGCTTTGCCTCTTGCGCGGCGATCTCATAGGGTTGCTCGTTGCGCCGCAGGACCGACTGCAGCATGGCGATCAGCTCATCGCTCACCTGCGCCACGTCGCCTACACGTGATCGGCAGGCATCCCCATCACGAACCAATGTTCCCCCACATTCAACGTTTATGGATCATTGTTCTGTTCAGTATAATGGCGCTGCCTCCCCCTGTCAATTGACACCGGACGTTCTTTAACTGGACAGATCGAGTGAGGGCGTTTACCATACAGTTACAACCGCGTGGCCGCTTGGCCATCCGGCTTTGGTCGGCCACACGCAATTGCGATCGTTTTTTAGAAGGAGCCTGTTCGAGCACGTGGACGTTCCGTCAGCGGACTCTCGCAAAGAAGTCGATCCCGTCTCAGCCATCCGCGCGCGCGTCGACCGACTCTCCGGAAATGCATTGAAACTGGCGACTTGGCTGATCAACTTGCGGCCCGGCGAGATTCCGCATACGCAGTTCACGACGGGTGAGATCTCACGCTTGACGGGCCTTTCGCGCTCCGCCGTCGTCAGGTTTTGTCAGGAGCTGGGTTACGACGGGTTTGCCGACTTCAAGGCAGCCTGGATCAAAGCTTCCACCGACCCTACGGCCACGGGCCCTGCTCGCTTCACTCCTGCCGCCAACCGGGTGATCGAGATGGTGCTTCCGTCGATGACTACAAGCTTAGACACACTCAGCCCACCCGAGTATGAGCGGGCCGTGGACGCCCTCTGCGGCGCGTCGCTGGTCGTCTGGTTCGGCATTCCCGGCGACTCCGCGTTATTGGCTCAAAGCGCCGAGCACAAGATGACCCGAGGCGCGCTCAGCGCTCGTTCCGCGCAAGACGCCCGGGAGCTTGGCCACCTCAGCCGCCTCGTCAAGGAAGGAGACGTCCTAGTCGTCCTCTCCCAATCGGGACACGTCGAAGTGATCGCCGACCTCTTTATCGAATTTCACCGCCGCGGCGCATCGATCGTCGCGATCACCAGTCAGGTGAAATCGATCCTCACGGATGCAGCCGATATCGTGCTCCTCACCGCGGCGCGCAACGTGACGCTCGGGGGCACGCCATTGGGTCTACGAGCGCCGCAACTCCTCCTCGTCGACATGTTGGTCTTAGACGTCATCGAACGCATGGGCACGATCCCCCTCGAGTGGGATGATCCCGCGTTCGTTTGACTTTCCGACACTTCCCAATTTCCCAGCATGCCAAATAGGACTTTCCGCTTCATAGGCTAAATTGATCGTGCGAGGTTTAACTTGGGGAGGTGATGCGCGGCATGTTGATCGCAGGGTGTCTTTTCGTTGGAATCGCCATTGGAATGTGGGCGGGCGACGTCGCCCCCGGTGCGCTCCTCGGACTTGGAACGGGTTTTTTGGCCCAGTACCTTTTCGGCGAAGACGGTGTCCTCACAAAGCGCCGGAACGATGGTAAGAACGGGTCCGAAAAGAAGGACGATTAAGGTCGCTCCGTCGCCCATTGGGCGATCGGTACAAGTCACCCCAAGTTGGCAAAGGGGTTGAAAAAGCGCGTGAGTGGGAAGTTTCGCGTCGGCGTGATCGGTTGTGGCCGGATGGGCAGTACGATCGACGATGAGGTGCTCGACTATCCGGCCGTCCAGTTGCCGTACTCCCATGCGGCCGCGTACAGCGAAATACCGGAAATTGAGATCGTGGGCGCCGCGGATGTCAACCCGGCGGCTTTGGAGGCGTTTGGAAACCGCTGGGGCGTGACGAAGCTTTATGCGGACTACCGCGCCATGCTCGATGAGCTCGATCTCGACCTCATCAGCATCACGACCCGCGCAACCGAACGTGCGCAAGTCATTCATGACGCCATCGATGCCGGAGTACGTGCCATTTTTGCCGAAAAAGCGCTCGCCTGCAGTCTCGAAGAGGCCGACCGGATCGTGGAGCGCGTGGAGGCCGAAGGCGTCGTCCTTGCCGTAAACTGCAGTCGCCGCTGGCATGCGTATTATGTGCAAGCCGAGGCAATGATCAATAATGGCGCGATCGGACGGGTCCGCCACGTCTCGGGCTCTTGCCCCGGCGGCATGTCGCACTCCGGATCTCACGCGCTCGACGTCTTACGCATGTTGGCAGGCTCGGACGTCGCCTGGGTCATGGGCGATGTGCCTGCGGACAAAGCACGCGGCGATGACGACCTTCCGGGAAACGGCTACCTCAAGTTTGCAAACGGCGCGACCGGCTTTTACAACGCCCTGTCCACAAGTCAAGTAGAGTTTGAGGCAATCGGTACGGAGGGCCGCATTCGCACATGGGCGAACGGCGTCCAATGGGAGTACGAGAAGTTTAGCGATCCGCGCGGCATGCCGGTGCGGCACGTTTTTCCGCGGCCCTCCCGCGTGAAGAGCGCAACGATCAATGCCGTCTACGACATCCTCGAGTGCCTTGCAAGCGGGAGTTCGCCTCGGTGTTCGGCACGGGACGGGCGTGCCGCACTCGAAATCGCGATCGCCCTGCGCGAATCCGAGCGGCAAGGCGGAACACGGATCCACCTGCCGCTCAAAGACCGAACGCTCCGCCTCGACTCGCGCTAGCGCGACGAAGGCTTGAAAGGGCGACGGAGGAACGCTTTTGACCATCGACTCAATTTGCATCATCGGCGGCGGCGCTGCCGGCATCATGGCTGCGATCGCCGCAGGCAGGACAGGCACGCCTGCCGTTCTCCTCGAGCGAAATGCGAAACTTGGCATCAAGATCCTCATGTCCGGGGGCGGCCGCTGCAATGTGACCAATACGGGCGACGTGCGACACCTCGTCGAATCGTTCCCCGGCAATGGCCGCTTTCTCTTTAGCGCGTTCAATCAGTTCACCAATGATGACATCATTCGCCTCCTTGCCGAAGAGGGCGTCGAAACCAAAGTCGAAGACCGCGGCCGCGTCTTTCCCGTGCGAGATACGGCAAAGGACATCGTGGCGGCGCTCGAGCGGGCGGCCCGCCGCGCGCATGCCAAGATCGTCCTGAACGCTGCGGTCGCCGATGTGTCGCGGCAGGAAGGCAACTTCTTGATCCGTACCGAAGACGGACAAAAACGTCTTGCAAGGCGCCTCATCATAGCAACGGGCGGCGTCTCCTATCCCACCAGCGGCACGCGGGGCGACGGCTACCGCTTTGCACAAAGCTTTGGGCACACCATCGTGAGGCCGAGGCCCGCGATCATCGCGCTCGAGACAGTCGAAGGCTGGCCCGCACACGTGAAGGGCGTCGCGCTCCGAGGCGTTACGGTGACCGTTTACGCCGGAGGGAAACGCAAAGCTCAGTACAAGGAAGACGTCCTCTTTACCCACTTTGGCATCTCGGGCCCGGCCGTGCTCAATGTAAGCCATCAAGCGGTCGTGGCGCTCGAGTCCCACCCCGGCGAGGTCGAACTCGGCATCCGCATCGACCCGAGCAAGAGTCAGGATGACTTTGCCCGCGTCCTCAACGAGCGAATCGACCAATCGCCCGCAAAGGCCGCGAAGAACCTCTTTGACGGATGGTGGCCCTCATCCCTCACCCCGGTGCTCCTTGCCGAGATCGGGATCGATCCGGACAAAAAGGCCGGACTCGTCCGCAAAGAAGAGCGCCGCAGCATCGCTGGTCTCCTTGCCGAAATCCGATTGCGGGTGAAGCGACCTAGGCCGATCGAGCAGGCCATGGTGACCGCCGGGGGCGTCGATGTGCGGGAAGTGAATCCCAAGACGATGGAATCGAAAATCCAGCCCGGGCTCTACCTTGCCGGCGAGGTGCTCGACGTCGATGGTGTGAGCGGCGGATACAACCTACAGGGCGCCTACAGCACAGGTTGGGTCGCTGGAAAATCGGCCGCGCTTGCGGTGCAAAACGACCGCCAGGTGAGCGCCGCGCCTTGAGGTCTTGTCACGCCAAAATCAGGAACCCGGTCGAACGCATTATTTTGTTGTAGACACGGGACATACTTTGTGTTAGAGTTGGATTACATCGCCGGACTTGTCTGGCCATTCAGGAGGTTTTACACTAGCATGACTGAGCACGGCACCGTGAAGTGGTTTAACACAGAAAAGGGTTACGGATTCATCGAGCGAGATGGCGGAGAGGACGTTTTCGTTCACTACTCGGCTATCTTGGGCGAAGGATTCAAGAACCTTGAAGAGGGTCAGCGCGTGACCTTTGAGGTTACGCAAGGCCAGAAGGGTCCGCAGGCGTCCAACGTCTCCATCCAGCGGTAATCACACTTCACGGTAAAGCTAGTCCCTAACTAGAGAAAACGCTCGAGTTCGACAAGAGCGGTCCGACCTAAATCGGATCGCTCTTTTTTGTGCTCAAAAGTAAAGCCGGGCCCAGGAGGCTTTGCTCCTTGGGCCCGGCAGATGAATGTTACTGACGGACGAGCTCCACTTCGATGTTTAGTTTGACCTCGTTGCCGACCAACACGCCACCCGTCTCGAGCGGCGCGTTCCACTTCACGCCAAAGGCTTGACGATCGATCTTGCCCGTAGCGCTGAACGCCGCACGCGTGCCACCCCACGGGTCCGGGCCCGATCCCCCATACTCCACTTTCAACGTGACCGGATGAGTCTGATCGCGAATCGTGAGGTCGCCGGTCATGTTGTACTCGTTACCCCCTACCGACTCGATCTTGGTGCTCTTGAACGTAATCTTCGGGTAGGTCTCGACCTCAAAAAGATCGGCCGACTTGAGGTGCGCGTCACGATCGGGCTGATGCGTGTCGATGCTGGCGGCGTCGATCGACACCTCGACCGAAGCGTCCGCAAGGGACTCGGGATCCCCATTCAACGTGACGTCAAACTCCGTAAACCGCCCTCGCACCGTCGCGATCATCATATGTTTGATCGAAAATTCAACGACGCTATGACCCGGATCTGCTTTCCACACTGTGCTCATTTGGTCTCCTCCTTGATTTCATGCACTCACTTTTTGTTAGTACCTTATTATTATTTTAGATCCTTACTTTTGTCAAGCTCAAAATCGTGATAGAATATCTTTGGGCATTCCAAGGATGTCTCTTTGTCATCGCCAAGATTCGACTGCACGAATATGCGTGATATCAAACCATTTCGTGGGAGTCGCCCACTTGGTCGCCCCGACATTATTTGCCCGGCCTATTCACGAGCGGATAAGATCCGAAAGGGCGGCAAGTTGGGACGCATGGCAGAGCATTTTCAAGAGAGGGTGCGCCATGGATTACGGTCAGATGTGTCCCAAATACGAAGAGGCGGCAAGCCTGCTCGGCAAGAAGTGGACGGGGCTCTTGGTGCGCATCCTTTTGGGGGGCCCAAGGAGGTTCTCCGATTTCCGGCACCAACTCCCTGCTCTAAGCGACCGACTCCTCTCCGAGCGCCTCAAAGAGCTCGAGTCGGCGGGCGTCGTCGAGCGCGTCGTGCATGATACAAAGCCTGTTTCGATCGAATACCGACTCACCGAGAAAGGACAGGCGCTCGAGCCGGTGGTTCAGGCGATCCAGACCTGGGCCGAATCTTGGGACTAAAATTCCACTTTTCTGTCTTACCAAGTTTTACATCCCTCATATTGGCTATTTCCCCTGCATATGGCCCCGATGTTAGCCGATGGAAGGATTGGGGGGGACGAATGTCGCCGCGCCAAACTTCCAGAAAGGGGCTACTCATTGGCAAAACGAACAACGCTGACCGCACTACTCCTCCTCCTCGCGGTCTTGGGATCGGCATGTGGATTGCTCGGTCTCACGCATTCCGATCCTAAACCGACTGCAGTTACCGCGACACTCCAAGCGCTTGCCGCCGCCGGACAATCCAAGGATCTCGAGGCGATGAAAGCGCACCTTGCGTCTTCGATCGTCGCATCGATCGAAAGCGGCGTAGAAATCGGAGGTTCAGGGCTGTCTCCGCAATCGAGCGGCGGAGTCCTCGACCTCCTCGATCTTGCTTGGTCGGACACGACGATTCACGAGGTCTCGCTCAACACGACCACAATCGAAATCACCGGCAACGCAGCGATCGCAGAGGGCGCCTTTATCATCGAATACACCGATGCAAACGGCTATCTCAAGCGATGCGTGGGGACAGGCTCCGCCGAGCTCACCAATTCTGGCGGCCGCTGGTTGGTCACCGTGGTTGTCGTCGATGATCTCGAATGCACGATCGTGTCGGGACCGGGTCCCGGTGAGCCGGGAACTGATCCTGAGCCCGATCCAAGCGACCCGGGAACCGACCCCGAGCCGGATCCGGAGCCGATCGCGCCGCGGTACTACTTTGACATTTGCGAGTATCTCGTCATCGGATCACAAGGGGAGCAAGTGAAAGCGCTCCAGGTGAGCCTAAAGCACCTTGGTTACTACAGCGGCCTGTTGGACGGCGACTTCGGGCCCATGACGGAGCGGTCTGTCCAGAGCTTCCAAACCGACCACGGGCTCTATGTAGACGGCGAGGCGGGTCCAAAGACCCTCACCGCGCTCGACGACGTGCTCAGGGCCGACGGAGGCTACTTCACGTGCGTGACGGCGAACGACAGGCCCACGGCCGGCCCGACGACGCTAACGTATAGCTTCCTCCGGAAAGGCACGCCTTTTGAGACAGAGGTGCTCACGTACCAGTCGCCCGTCCCCGGTCCTACGATCGTCATGGTCGGTTGCATTCACGGAAATGAGCGCTCCGGGCACATCGCGCTGACTGAGGCGATCGAAAGCGGCATCACGATCTCCCGTGGCCGGCTCGTGCTCATTCCGGCGTTCAACCGCCTCGCCTGCGAGCAAAACCGCAGGACGCTGAGTTACAAAGGAGACGTACTCTCGGGGAAAGACTTCAACAGGATGTTCACCGTGGGCAAGAAGCCGTACTATTACATTGCCCAGGAGATGTGGGATCTGATCAAGAGCCAGCCCAACCTTGCCATCGTCATCGACTTTCACGACGGCTTTATCAACAGCCTCGGAAACTCGCTGATCCACACGCGGCAGTCTGAGGCCGGCCGGGTCGCCCGCAAGTTGCGGGATGCCCTCAACAAGATCCGCCCGTCAGGCGCCCGCGGGCCCAAGTGGCGAGCCATGACGGAGCCCATTAACGGCAGCCTGACCCGCAAGGTCGGCCGGGATCTGGGAGTCCCCGCCATCCTGGTCGAACTCTCCGGTCGCAATCCCGGCGACCCCGTCTCCCTCAGGACTCGATACGTCCACACGCTCATGCGGGAGCTTGGACGTGAGTACAACATGGAGATCACTTTCTAAATCCAGCGCACGATAGCGTTTCAAACCAAATAAAACGCGGCGAAAATGCCGGGGGTTATGGACGCGAGCGAGTTTGTCTCACCTGAAATGGGACAAACTCGCTCGCTCTTTTCTCCCTTGAACTTGCGCGCCCCCTCCATTTGAGGCTCGCGGCCAGCGGATACATCCAAACCGTTACTTCCACAAACACTTTACTGTTACACAACCACGACCGCAGGCCAATCCTCACACAAGTGGAATGGATCGACCTGGAAACGTGGAAAACCAAAAACCCACTGGGAGGTCTGGCTTTCGTTGAAGCGTCTCGCTGGCATATTAATCTTGGTAGCGATCGTATCGATTCCGGTGGCGCTCACGCTCTCCCGCTCGGATCGCATGAGCCCGGGCCGCGCATCTTCGTCGGTCGCCGTCATCGAATTGACGGGCGCAATTAGGGACGCGACCGGCGACACCGTCAGTTCATCGCGCGGGAGCAGACCCGTGCTCGAGCACTTGGCCAACGCGCGCGAGGATCGGCGCGTCGCCGCCGTCGCGCTGCGGATCAACAGCGGTGGAGGAAGCGCCGCTTTCTCACAGGAGATTCACAGGGCGATCCAAAAACTAAGGGAGGCAGGTAAACCCGTCGTCGTCTCGATGGGCGACACCGCGGCATCGGGCGCCTACTACGTATCGGTGGCGGCCGACCGCATCCTTGCGAACCCTGCGACAATCACGGGATCGATCGGCGTGTACATTCAGTACCTAAACGCTGCAGAGCTGGCTGAGAATTACGGCGTCGAGTATGTCACGGTCAAGACGGGGCCGTACAAGGACGTCGGCAATCCGACGAAGCCGCTCACCGACGACCAACGGACCGTGCTGCAGATGGTCGTCGACAACACATTGGACCAGTTTGTGGCCGCCGTCGCCGAAGGTCGGGGCCTTGCCGATGAGGACGTGCGGCAAGTGGCCGACGGCCGCATCCTTACGGGGGCGCAGGCCAAAAACCTCGGTCTCGTGGACGACTTCGGCGGGCTGGAGGACGCGATCAGGTTGGCAGCCGACCTCGCGGGCATCGAGGGTGAGCCGAGCATCGTGGTCTATCGCAGACAACAACCGTGGCTCTCCAGATACCTCGAGCTCGACCTCGGGGATCGCTTCGCCTCGGGCCTAGGCGACCAACTCCTGCCGCACCTGATCGATTGGCAAAGCGGACCTAAGATCATGTTTTAGCTATAGAGGAGATGAACGAGCGCATGACGCAAGTTTGGCAGCGACTCATACAGGTACTGAGCGAGCCCATCGAGGCATTCAGAGCTTTGCGGGAGCGACCGCTCATACTCTGGAGCCTCGTGATCGTCGTCTTGAGCGAGCTTTCGATGAACCTGCTTTCGATCGAGTCCGACCCCACGGGCATGCTCGGATTCCAAGAGGCTGCGCCTGAGTCGAGGCCAACCGTCGTGCAGACGATCCTCGGTCCGCTGGTCACGATCGGCGTCTTTTGGATCGGCACGCTGATCTTTCACTACATCGGCAAGTTGTTCGGCGGAGGCGGCACCCACCGTGAGCTCTTGTCCAGCATGGGATTTGCGGCCTTTCCCGGCGTGCTGCAGGCGCCCACGTTCCTTCTCGCTCGGGCGATCGGCGTCGTAAGTGTGGCAGCGATCGGACAGATCGTCTTCGCCGTGTGGATGATCGTCTTGAACGTGCTCGCCATCCGTGAGGTGCAGGGCATCACGACTGCCCGCTCGGTTGGGGTCTTCGCCGTGGGCGTCTTGGCATCGGTGGCGGTCGTCTTTATGCTAGCGGTCATCGTTGGACTCTTCGCCCTGCCCTTTAGTTCGCTCGGTTAACGAAAAAGCGGAGGAGCCTGTCAGCCATCGGCCAGTCGACTCCTCCGCTCCCCTTAATTGCGCTTTACGAGGCCAAACGCTTACTTGTCCCGCACCTTCGCCCAGGTGTCACGAAGCGAAACCGTCCGATTGAACACCAGCTTGTCCGCGGTTGAGTCGGGGTCGACGCAGAAGTAGCCGTGACGCAAAAACTGAACGAGGGTGCCCGGAGACGCCGTGGCAAGGTTAGGCTCGACCAAGCAGTTTTCGACGACCCGCAACGACTCGGGGTTGATATCGTCGAGGAAATCGCCCGCCTCCTCGGGATTTTCGGACAGAAACAACTGATCGTAGAGACGGACTTCCGTGGGTACGGCATGCGCCTCGGAGACCCAGTGCAAGGTGCCGCGCACCTTGCGCCCATCGGGACTGTTGCCTCCCCGACTCTGTGGGTCGTAGCTGCAGCGCAATTCGAGGATCTCCCCCGTTTCCGGGTCTTTGATCACTTCGTCGCAGGTGATGTAGTACGCGCTCTTGAGCCGGACCTCCCTGCCTGGAGCGAGGCGGAAAAACTTCTTTGGAGGATCCTCCATGAAGTCATCGCGCTCGATATAGACAACCCTCGAAAATGGCACGGTACGCGTGCCCGCGGATGGGTCCTCGGGGTTGTTCTCCGTCTCAAACTCCTCGGTTTGGCCTTCAGGGTAGTTGGTGATGACCACCTTGAGGGGGTCTAACACCGCCATCACTCGAGGCGCCGTCTTGTTCAGCTCTTCACGCAACACGTGCTCGAGCAGGCCTACGCTGATGATGCTGTTCGTCTTCGCCACGCCGATGCGGTTGCAAAACTCCCGTATTGCAGACGGTGTGTACCCGCGGCGGCGCAGGCCCCGCAGCGTCGGCAGGCGGGGGTCGTCCCAATCGTCGACGTACCCCTCCTCGATCAGGCGCCTGAGCTTTCGTTTGCTCGTAATCGTATGGCTCAAGTTGAGCCGAGCAAACTCGATCTGCTGGGGCGGCTCTTCAATTTCGAGCTGCTCTAAAAACCAATTGTAAAGAGGACGATGATCCTCGAAAGAAAGATCGCAAAGTGAATGTGTGATCTTTTCGATTGCGTCCGAAAGCGGGTGTGCAAAGTCGTACATCGGATAGATGCACCAATCGTCACCCGTCCGGTGGTGGGTCGTCCGTTGAATCCGATACATGACGGGATCGCGCATGTTCATGTTCGGCGACGACATATCGATTTTGGCCCGGAGCACTCTCGAACCGTCTGGAAATTCGCCGTTCCTCATGCGGTGAAAGAGTTCGAGGTTTTCTTCGACGGAGCGATCCCGATACGGACTGTTGCGACCGGGCTCGGTAAGCGTGCCCCGATACTCCCGAATCTCATCGGGAGATAGGTCGCATACAAACGCCTTCCCCTTTTCGATCAACTGCACGGCGTACTGAAAGAGTTGCTCAAAGTAATCCGACGCGAAATAAAGCCGGTCGCCCCAGTCAAACCCAAGCCACTTGACATCGTCTTGAATCGCCTGGACGTACTCGATACTCTCCTTGCTCGGATTTGTGTCGTCGAAGCGCAAATTGCAAAGCCCGCCGTTGGACGCCGCGATGCCAAAATCGAGGCAGATCGCCTTTGCGTGACCGATATGCAAATATCCGTTGGGCTCCGGTGGAAAGCGCGTGTGCACTCTCCCGCCATACTTTCCGGTACGAAAATCGTCGTCTACAATATCTTGAATGAAGTTGTCCATCTTGGTCACAGGCAAGCTCAAGGTCGAAACAACTCCTTACGGTTCCTTCGGGGCGCTAGAGGATCTTTGGCCCTGCAAAAGAGCCGCGTCAATCAAGCTCCCACTAGCCTTTCCAAGGCAGTATGTTTATCATAACAGATCCAGGAAATCCTTCATCATCTTTTTGACGACAAAGGAATCAGGCGTCGCTCGGGAGAAGGAGCCTCAGGATTCGTAGGGAGAATATACCAGAAATTGCTAAAGCTTCACAATTCGGCAGCCGATATCAATACCAAGACTGAAAAGTGAGGTTTTGCCGAAGAGAACTTAGCTGGTGAGAGGAGGAGCAACCTTGGACCGTGCTGGACAAGCGCTTGGCGAATGGCTCGGCGCCATGTTTGATTGGTCCGAAGAAGACCGGGAGATTGCCGCGTTTTCCCTCACGCTAATTCTTTCGAGCGCCTTCTTTATCGGCTTGCTCGTCATTCTCTCCCTCACTTTTGGAGTGTTCCTCGAGGCGTTCGCCATGGCCCTTGCTTCGGGCCTGTTGCGGACCTTCGCAGGCGGCGCCCACCTATCGACAGGTTGGCGCTGCGGCATCGTCTCGGCCTTGGCCGCCACATCGGTCGCCGCAGCATCTCACTACCTAGGCCCCTTGCTCCTAGCCTCGAGCGCGCTGCCTGCAACCACCGTCAGCGTCGCCCTTATCATCGCAGCCATCATGGCAAAGTATGCTCCAGTGGACGTTCAGGAAAAGCCGATCACCTCTGATCGCCAACGTCGGCGCTTGCGAGCCGTGTCGATCGTATTGCCCATCGCATGGGGGTGCGGCTTTGCAACCTTGCTTTATTTCGGTTCGCCGAGCATTACAATCGGTCGCACCACGCTTGGTGCAATCTGGATTGCCTCGATGATCGGCCTGATGTGGGAGACGTTTTCAGTGGTTCCTCCGGGGATACGGTTCGTCCGTCGGCTCGATCAGTACATTGGACGAATCATCCGTCACAAATAACTGCAGGAAGAGAGGAGGTTTATTCCATGAGGCGAATTCTTGGAGTAGGAATTCTGGCGCTTCTGGGGGTCGTGGCTCTAGCTAACGTGGCTTCGGCGTCAGTTTTCATGTGGCACCAGCCGAAAGCCCCGAAAGCTCTCTTGGATCGGCGATAAGCTCAACCACCAAATCAGCCGCGGCAGGACGTATCCTCGGAGGGCTTCACTAGGAGCGTTGTTTGGGTGGACAATCCCGTGGCAGTGGCAATATTCGGAACGTATCTGCAGATGCTCTTAAACTTCTATGCGCCGTTGGGTTTGGTGGGTGCCAAGACACCAATTAAGAGGCTTCTACTTCCGGCGATGATGCTCACCCTCATGGTGAGCATCACCCGCTCGATTCCCAGCTTATTTGGATGGCACATCCCGATTTTTCTGGTCTTGTACCTCGGGATCGCAAAAGGCCTACGTCTGACGTCGTTCATCGCTGCATTGGCGAGCGCCGCTCTTTCGTTTATTTTGGTCGCCCTTGGTGACGTCATCTTGGCCCTACCCGTGCTCAACCTGTTCAACTTAGGGCTAGACGACGTAATGTCCAACTGGATGATCAATGTCGGCTTCGCTTGGCTTGAGTCTGTGCTCCTCCTGGCGGCCGCACTACTCGTCAAGTACAAGTCATTCGTTTTGATACCTGTGGCACGCACCCAGCTCCTGTCAGGCAGGTCCGGTGACTCGAAGTGAGGTTCAGGTGGTCCCTTTCGAAGCCGATGGGGACAGACTGGACCGCAGTCATCTTGCTCACAATTGCGGGTGTCGCGGCTGCGGGTCTTGCCGTCGTCTCCGTATTGGTATCAGACCAGTCGGACCTGTTTATGGCGCTCCTGCCACTTGGCATCTCGCTCTTGATCGCGCTTTTGGCGGTATGGGCGTGCAAGGTGCTCGTCGAAGAGGCACAGCGAAGGGCCCTGGAGCAGGAGGAGCTGTGGAAGTTAAAATCCGAGCTCGCCATCTCCCAGCGCGCGCGCGAGTTTCAACATGACCTCGTAAACCACCTGACGACCGTCTCCATGCTCATCCAAATGGGTGCAGGCGACCGAGCGGTCAAGTACCTCCACGACATTCTAAAGGCGACACGTCCAGCTTCAGGGGCTGTAACGCGCACTGAATCCCACACAGTCACGCTGCTACTTGGGATGTTGGGCCAAAAATTCTCACGCGCTAAGGAAGAGAATACGGCGCTAAGGATCGAGCTAGGTTCGGAGTGGGATCCCGCTACCGTCCCTGACGACGTTGCGGTCCGGCTATTAGGCAACCTCATCGACAATGCTCTCGACGCTGCGGCGGCGAGCGGCGGCGGCCCCAACGCCCAGTCCAAGACCGGCCAAGTCGACGTGTCCATCACAGCAGATCGCGCCACCGTTCGCTTCCGCGTTTGGAACAACGGCCCTCCGATCCCACGCTCCGATCTGCAGCGCATCTTTAAACCTGGCGAAACGACCAAGGGCGAATCCCATCATGGCCTTGGGCTCTCAATCGTCCGGCAGCTCGTCGATGAGCACCGGGGAACGATCACCGTTCGCAGCAGCGCCGAAGAAGGCACTGAGTTTATCGCTGAGTTTGCCACCAAGGGTAATTGACGGATAATGAAAAGCCTGGCCCGAATTACTCGGCGGGCCAGGCCATCGTCGTAAAGAGCGCCA